>CATXSD010000005.1 GCA_958402075.1 Mediterranea massiliensis
ACCGCATTGCGTATAATCAATATTATGACTATCTTCGCAGCCGCAAGGAGACGGACGACCTGGACACGGCACGGGTGGACGCCCAATGCAGCGTGCGCCAGCCGGACACGGGCCTGCAATCGGACCTGCACCGCGCCCTGGCCACGCTGAGAGACATCGAGCGCACCTGCATCACCCTCTTCTACCTGGAGGACCAGAGCATCGACAAGATAGCAAGCATTACCGGATGCCCCACGGGAACCGTAAAAAGCCACCTTTCGAGGGCCAAGGAAAAGATGGCAACATACTTAAAACAGAATGGTTATGACGGAAAATGATGACAAGTTACTGGAGAGCTTCTTCGCCGGAGAGCGGCAGGAAGTGGCCGACAACGGCTTCACACGCCGCGTGATGCGCAGCCTGCCCCGCCGGAGCAACCGCCTGGCACGCCTGTGGACGGCCGGAGGATTTGCACTGGCCGCCGTGCTGTTTGTGGCGCTGGACGGACTGGAGCTGTTGTGGAACAGCCTGCGCGAGGCCTTCACCTCGACCCTGGCCGACGGCATGGCACAAGTAGACCCGCGCTCAATGGCCATAGCCGCAGTGGTGCTGCTCTACCTGATGTACCGAAAAATAGCCTCTTTGGCCTGAAAAGATTATTTTTCACGGCCGGAGAACCATTTTGTCGACGATATGTTATATCTTTGTCGTTTGTAAAAACTAAAATGGTGAAGAGAGTTTTGAAACATATCGTCCCCGCTCTGACCGTGCTCCTCCTGTTCCTTGCCGGCCGGGCCTCTGCCCAGACCACCCGCAGCGACAGCACCGTCATGCAGCGCCTGAAGGACATGGGAATCCCCGTGACCTACAACAACCGGGTGGAACTGCTGATGAACGGACACGACAAGTTCGTCGACCTGTTCGAAGCCATCCGCGGTGCACGCCACCACATCCACCTGGAATACTTCAACTTCCGCAACGACTCCATCGCCAACGCCCTGTTCGACCTGCTGGCCCAAAAGGCTGCCGAAGGGGTGAAGGTGCGGGCCCTGTTCGATGCGTTCGGCAACTGGTCGAACAACCAGCCCCTCAAGAAGAAGCACCTGGAGGACATCCGCCGGCGCGGCATCGAAATCGTGAAGTTCGACCCCATCACCTTCCCCTGGTTCAACCACGCCGCCCACCGCGACCACCGCAAGATAGTGGTCATCGACGGCAAGACAGGCTACACGGGCGGCATGAACATCGCCGACTACTACATCAAGGGCCTGCCCAAGATAGGCGAATGGCACGACATACACGTGCGCATCGACGGCGACGCCGTCCGCTACCTGCAAGGCATCTTCCTCACCATGTGGAACCGCGAGACAGGGCAGCACGTCGGCGGGCCGGAATACTTCCCCGACACGCCCCAGCTGCCGGACAGCATCGCCGAGGAGATCATGATTGTAGACCGCACACCGCGCGAGACGCCGCGCTCCATCAGCCGCGCCTATGCCGCCTCCATCCGCTCGGCCGACAGCCTGATACGCATCGTAAACCCGTACTTCGTACCGACCAAGTCCATCCAGGAAGCCCTCAAGCACGCACTGAAGAAGGGCACGGAGGTGGAAATCATGGTTCCGTCGGTGTCCGACGTGCCCTTCACGCCCGAAGCGGCCTTCTACATCCTGCACAAGCTGATGAAACGGGGGGCCAAGGTGTACCTGTTCAACGGCGGCTTCCACCACTCCAAGGTGATGATGGTGGACGGCAGCTTCTGCACCGTGGGCACGGCCAACCTGAACAGCCGCAGCCTACGCTACGACTACGAGACCAACGCCTTTATCTTCGACCCCGAAACGACGGCCGAACTGACCGGCATGTTCGAGCACGACAAGGGGCGCAGCACGCTGCTCACCCCCGAAGTATGGAAGGAACGCTCGGCGTGGAAGAAGTTCGTCGGCTGGTTTGCCCACCTGCTCACGCCGTTCCTCTGACGTTTGCACAATTCAACAGAAAAGCCTACCTTTGCGGGGGGGATGTCAAAACGAACATTCACTACAAGATTATCCGGACTGACACAGCCCCCTTTTTCAACCTAATTTAAAGAATGAGCTTATGAAAAGGCATTTTCTGCTTCTGACCCTATTCATGACAACGGCTTTCTGCAGTCTGACGGCACAAACCAGTCATGCGGCCGATACCATATCCGTCTTTTACGAAACTCCGCAGGACAATTTTGTACAAGGCCTCATGGAGTTCCAAGGCATATACGGATTCAATGTACAGGTCAAGACGGACCGGAAGGTTTCCTATATTCTCTACATGGTGCAATGCACGAACGGTATCAGCACACGGAAGGCACTGAACAAAGTCCGGCCACTGGACATAAACGGCCAGACCAATTTCCAGTTCTTTGCCAAGGCACAGTCGCCTGACACCGCACACATTGCCATCCAAAGGCCCATCGGCATGAGCCTCTACCTGCCTGTATCTACCGAAGGCTGCATCCTGATGTAAACCTTACCGCCCCATACCTATACGGCCAAGGACCGGATACCGCTCATTGCCTATACCACAGGGCACAAGCGCACCATCACATGGAGTGGTCAGGAGGGAACACTGATTGATTACTGCGGTGTCCGTTTTTCCAAGAGCCATCCTTCCGAATGGTATAAAAAGTTCCACATAAAAGACTACATCTACTTCGAGCTGGAGCCCTGCTCCGACCAAGGCGACGAAGCAGAATCACATAACGATGAACAATAAAGCAACCTGCTCATGAAACAATACTTAGACCTGCTCAACCGCATCCTGACCGAAGGCGTCGAGAAAAGCGACCGCACCGGCACGGGCACCATCAGCGTGTTCGGCCACCAGATGCGCTTCAACCTGGACGACGGCTTCCCCTGCCTCACCACCAAGAAGCTGCACCTGAAGTCCATCATCTACGAACTGCTCTGGTTCCTCAAGGGCGACACCAACGTGAAGTACCTGCAGGACCACGGTGTACGCATCTGGAACGAATGGGCCGATGCCGACGGCGACCTGGGACACATCTACGGCTACCAGTGGCGCTCGTGGCCCGACTACCAGGGGGGCTTCATCGACCAGATCAGCGAAGCGGTGGAGACCATCAAGCACAATCCCGACTCGCGCCGCATCATCGTGAGCGCCTGGAACGTGGGCGACCTGAACAACATGAACCTGCCGCCCTGCCACGCCTTCTTCCAGTTCTACGTGGCCAACGGACGGCTGAGCCTGCAGCTGTACCAGCGCAGTGCGGACACCTTCCTGGGCGTGCCGTTCAACATCGCCTCGTATGCCCTGCTGCTGCAGATGATGGCGCAGGTGACGGGCCTGAAGGCAGGCGACTTCATCCACACGCTGGGCGACGCCCACATCTACCTGAACCACCTGGAGCAGGTGAAGCTGCAGCTGACGCGCGAACCGCGCCCCCTGCCGCAGATGAAAATCAACCCGGACGTGAAGAGCATCTTCGACTTCCGGTACGAAGACTTCGAGCTGGTGAACTACAATCCGCATCCGCACATCGCAGGAAAAGTATCCGTCTAACCCCGAAAACAAGAAGAACGACATGATCAGCATCATCGCCGCCGTAGACCGCCGCATGGCCATCGGCTACCGGAACAAACTGCTCTTCTGGCTGCCCAACGACCTGAAACGCTTCAAGGCACTGACCACGGGTCACACCATCGTCATGGGCCGGAAGACTTTCGAGTCGCTGCCCAAAGGTGCGCTGCCCAACCGCCGGAACATCGTCCTCTCGTCCAACGCCAACGCCGCCTGCCCCGGCGCGGAGGTGTTCACCAGCCTGGAGGAGGCCCTCCGGCATTGCAACGGAGACGAAGAGGTCTACATCATCGGCGGCGAGAGTGTCTACCGCCAGGCCCTGCCGCTGGCCGACCGCCTCTGCCTGACGGAGATAGACGCCGAGGCTCCGCAGGCCGACGCCTACTTTCCGCAGGTGCTGCCCGAAATGTGGCACGAAAAAAACAGGGACGTTCATCCTGCCGATGAAAAACATCCCTGTTCCTATGCTTTTGTAGACTACGTCCGCCGTTAAAGGCGGACGGAAGCATTGTCCTTACTCCTTATCCTCTTCCGGTTCCTCTTCTTCAATCAGGATAGGCATCTGGCGTTTGATGACCTCGTGGAAGGAAATCAGCGTCTCCGTCCGGGCCATGCCCAGCGGCTGGAGCTTCTCCTGGATGATGGTCTGCAGATGCCGGTTGTTGCGTGCATACAGCTTGATGAACATGTCGTACTTGCCGGTCGTGATGTGGCATTCCACGATCTCCGGTATGTTCTCCAGCGCCTTGATGACGGTGTCCGACGACGAAGGGTCCTTCAAGTAGATACCGATGTACGCACACGTCTCATAGCCTATCTTTTCAGGGTCGATGATGTATTCCGACCCCTTCAGTATGCCCAAATTGGTCAGTTTCTGAATGCGTTGGTGGATGGCCGCTCCCGACACGTTGCAGGCACGGGCCACTTCCAGGAAAGGTATGCGAGCATTGTCGGCTATCAGCTTCAATATCTGCTCGTCTAAAGTATCCAATTGATGATGTCCCATTTTTTAACTTCTCAAATAATATTGACTATAATTCTCAGGCTGCAAAGTTAGCATTTTTTTCAGCATAAAAAATACAGATTGTTACTTTTCTTGTATATATATGATAAAAGACGTACCTTTGTGTGACACATAAAAAAGAAAACGATGAAAAAATATGCATGCATTCTCCTCCAGCTGCTGATGACGGCCACACTGGCAGCCCAAGACTTTTCCCAGTATTTCACGGACCGGACGCTCCGTGTGGACTACTTTTTCACCGGGAATGCCGACCGCCAGGAGATCTGGGTGGACGAGTTGTCGGTATTGCCCGGCTGGAGCGGACGCAAGCACAACCTGGACCGGCTTCCCCTCGGCGGTTACGGACAAATCACGATGCGCGATGCCGAAAGCGGAACGGTCATCTACCGTACGTCCTTCTCCACGCTCTTCCAGGAGTGGCTGGAAACCGACGAAGCCCGCAACGTGCAGAAAGGTTTCGAAAACACCTTCCTGCTGCCCTATCCCAAGCGGCCCGTCGAAGTGGAAGTGACCCTCCTCGACAAACGCCTGCAGCCGGAAGCCAGCCTGAAGCATACCGTCGACCCCGCTGACATCCTGATCCATCCGAAAGGATTCGACGGCGTGACGCCCCACCAATTCCTGCTGCAAAGCGGAAGCACCGACCGCTGCATCGACGTAGCCATCCTGGCGGAAGGATATACGGAGGCCGAAATGGACACATTCTACCGCGACGCGGCCATTGCCTGTGAGAGTCTGTTTGCCCACGAACCGTTCCGGTCGCTGAAGGACCGCTTCAACATCGTGGCCGTTGCCAGTCCCTCAAAGGACAGCGGCGTCAGCATTCCCCGCCTGCACCAGTGGAAACGGACGGCCTTCAGTTCGCACTTCAGCACGTTCTACTCCGACCGCTACCTCACCACCTCGCGCGTGAAGTCCATCCACGATGCGCTGGCCGGCATCCCCTACGAGCACATCATCATCCTGGCCAACACCGACGAATACGGAGGCGGAGGAATCTACAACGCCTATACGCTGACCACGGCCCACCATCCGATGTTCCGCCCTGTAGTGGTACATGAGTTCGGGCACAGCTTTGCCGGACTGGCCGACGAATACTTCTACGACAACGACGTGATGACCGACACCTATCCGCTGGACGTGGAACCGTGGGAGCCCAACATCACGACCCGCGTGGACTTCGCCTCGAAATGGGAAGACATGCTACCGGAAGGCACCCCCGTCCCCACCCCAACGACCGAAAGCGAACGCTATCCGGTCGGCGTCTACGAGGGAGGCGGATATTCATCCAAAGGCATCTACCGCCCTGCCGACAACTGTCGCATGCGGACCAACGAATACCCGACGTTCTGCCCCGTGTGCCAACGGGCCATCCGGCAGCTGATCGAATTCTACACGGAATAAATCCTCCATGTGAAACCCATAAACAAACGGATATCATGATTACACTGCAACGCATCACCACGGCCGACGGGGAGCTTTATGCTTTTCTGGAAGGGCTGATGACCCGTTCATTCCCGTCCGACGAATACAGAGACCTCGATGAACTGAGGGACTTCACGGACCACCGTCCGCATTTCTACAACAATGTCGTGCTGAACGACGGCACGCCCATCGGACTGCTCAGCTACTGGGATTTCGACGATTTCTACTACGCCGAGCACTTCGCCATAGACCCGACCCAAAGAAACGGGGGATACGGCAAGGCCGTCTTGCAACACCTCTGCCAGCTATTGGACAAGCCCATCGTGCTGGAGGTGGAAGAACCAGACGAAGACATGGCCCGACGACGCATCGGCTTCTACCAGCGGAACGGCTTCGTGCTTTGGGACAACGAATACCGCCAACCGCCCTACAAGCCCGGAGATCCCTACCTGCCCATGCGGCTGATGGTCTACGGACCGCTGGACAGCCGGAAGGACTACAACCGCGTAGTGCGGAGAATCTACCGCGACGTCTACAAGGCCGAATGATAACGCTGGAATTCCAATGCCGGCCACCTGGCCTCCTGACACGGTGCTTCCTGAGGGTCTGACACAGTGCTTCCTGAAGGTATAAGAAAGCACTTCATGAGCACCTCAGAAAGCACTTCGTCAGAGGGTCAGGAAGTGCTTTGTCAGAGCCCCATCATCCAGTCGTGGAAGTATCACAAAAAAAGGCGCATCCCGCAAAGGATGCGCCTTTCTCATTTATATGTCTCAACTATTACTGACGCGGCTGCGCAGAATAGTTAATCTTCAGTGCATAAGCTCTACGAAGAGCTTCCTTGATCTCAGTAACGATACCCATCTTGGTGTCCTGGTCAATCTTCAGAGAAACAGTCATGTTCGGCTGGTCTTCCTCCTTCATACTGGCACGCTCACCATTGACGTAATCATAAACCTCGGAAACTTCAGCAAAGTTGTCGTTCAGCTGCACACGGCTTTCGTCACCCAGCTTCTTGCGGAACTCAGCCGTCGGCTTGCCTACATAGATAAACGTTACCAAAGACTTCTTCTCAAGCTTTTCCAACTCTGTAGCTTGCGGAACCTTAAACTCAACCTTTAATGTTACCTCACGCATCGTTGTTACAATCATGAAGAAGAACAACAAAGAGAAGATAAGGTCAGGCAGAGAAGAAGTGTTCAACGCCGGCATTCCGCGTTTACCTGTTTTATTAAATTTTCCCATTACTTCTTTTCTCCGTACTTTTTAGGTTCTGCCTCAGAGATAACCTGAGGATAAATCTCACGTATAGCTTCCTGCTGCTCCTCGTTCAAGTCAGCATAATTCTTCTGCCACTTGGATTGTGCCAGTTCGTTACGCAGCTCATTGTAAGCAGCAACCAACTCATTTTGCACAGCAATGTATGCCTTGTAGGACGTACCGCGGTCGCAACGCAAAGAGATAACGTGATATTTCGTCACCATCTGTGTACCAAAGAAAGGAACTTCCTTGGCCACCTTCTCCGGTAACTTGTCATCGTTATAGGGGTTGGCGATGAACTCCTTTGCCTTTTCGCGCAGTTGTTCTACGTTAATATAATCGGCACCACACATCAACTGGTCGTTGAAGTTCACGAACACCTGCAGGATGTTGCGCTCCTTGATATCCTTGTCTTCCTGTTTCTGGTTTTCCTGAGGAGGTTCCGGCAAACGTCTTGCCAAACCACGGTCGGTATCCATAGAAGTAGTGATCAAGAAGAAAATCAGCAACAAGAAAGCCATGTCCGCCGTCGAACTGGAGTTGATTTCAGGGGTGCTTCTTTTCTTTTTAGCCATTAGTTCTCAATTATTTAAATTTCTTTGAAATTCCAAATCCGATGATCAACAGGATAGTGATGCCCATCAGGATGTAGATAGTATACAAGAACATGTCGGTCAGCTTCAACCAGAACGGTACGTTCTCAGAACCGTCATAGCCCGGCATTACCAAAGCCTCACCGCTACCAGCAGCATACGAACCGATCATGATGACGATCAGCAGTACGAGACCCAGCAAAGACTTGATGGTGGCTTTCGGAGAGTCGATGAAGTTGGCAACCAACTGATAAATTGCAGCAACCAGCGTAACTGCTACGGTTACACCCAACAGCAGATACATCCAATAAATAAGGAGGTCTGTTTGCGCAGGCTCAGACAGAGAGGTATCTGCGACCAAACGTTGCTCCATGGGAGTTTCACCGCCGAAGAAGAACATGGCTACCACAACAACTGTGAGGAGCAGCATGACGAGCAAGGCGGAGCCCGAAACGTTTTGAATTCTAAATTTCTTCATAATATCGCAGACAGTAAATTATTTTTTATATTTCAGGTCGTATTTGATCAACATATCCAGCAGTGTGATAGAAGTATCTTCCATTTCGCTGGTCAGAGCTTCAATCTTAGACAGGATGTAGTTGTAGAATACCTGCAGAATCAAGGCAACGATCAAACCGAAGATAGTAGTGATCAAGGCCACCTTCATACCACCTGCAACAACCGTCGGAGAGATATCACCTACCTGCTGGATCTTATCGAATGCCTGCACCATACCGATTACAGTACCCAAGAATCCCAGAGACGGAGCCATGGCGATGAACAGTGTGATCCAAGAGCAACCTTTTTCCAGATAACCGGCCTGAACGCCACCGTAGGAAACTACGGACTTCTCAACTACGTCAAGACCCTGATCCATTCTCATCAGACCCTGATAGTAGATAGAAGCGATAGGACCTCTTGTGTTACGGGCGATGTTCTTTGCACCTTCTACATCACCTTTTTCCAAAGCAGCTTCGATAGCGGCCAGGAACTTCTTTGTGTTGATTTCAGACAAGCTCAGGTAAATGATACGCTCGATGCAGAATGCAAGACCGATCACCAGTGCGATAGCAACGAAACTCATGAAGAATGCAGAACCTTCGATGAACTTTGTCTTCAGTTCCTTGTGGATACCACCTTCTTCGGCTACCACTGCAGGAGCAGCTTCGTCAGCAGCAGCTTCGTCTACTGCCGGAGCAGCCTGTTCTGTTTGTTCAGCTGCAGGAGCATCCTGAGCCAGAGCAAGTTGAGTTGAGCCAAATGTTAAGACTCCCATCACAGCAACAATTGCAAATAACTTTTTCATTGTGTGTCTAATTTTTAAGATTAATTAATTAAATTACTTATTATATTTATTTGTTGTTTTCCATTTATCAATTTGTCTGCGGAGAGAGGGGGATTCGAACCCCCGATACCCTTTAGGGGTATACACGCTTTCCAGGCGTGCCTCTTCAACCACTCGAGCATCTCTCCTTTTTCCTATGCTTTTCTTAAAAACGGCTGCAAATTACAAAAAAATTGCGAACCTCCAGCGTTTTCAGCTACAAATGTATTCTTTTTTTTGTTCTCGCATCGCATTCTTTCCCTATAATCTTTAAGAAAAACCCAAAATTAATAAACTTTAAAGTCTTTGCGACCTTATTTGAGCATTCCAAACACTTTTAAAGCGTTCTCGGACGTCCGTTCGGCAACATCCTCAGGAGTGCGTCCGCACACCTCTGCCAGCTTGGCCAGGACATATTGGACATAGGCACTCTCGTTGCGCCGCCCCCGATAAGGGACAGGGGTCAGATAAGGGGAGTCGGTTTCCAGCAGAATCCTGTCCAGCGGTACGGCCGAAAAGACTTCGGGCAGACGGGACTTCTTGAAGGTCAACACTCCATTCACTCCCAAATAAAAGCCGGGGAATTCCAGCACCATCGCCGCCTCGTCCGCACTGCCGGTAAAGCTATGGAACACCCCTCTCAGAGTGGTGGAACGATAATCCTCCATAATCCGATAAATAGGTTCGAAAGCCTCCCGGCAATGAATGACCACCGGCAAGTCATACTCCAGCGCCCAGCCGAACTGACGTCGAAGCACCGTCTCCTGTTCGGCACGGAAGGTGGTGTCCCAATACAAGTCCATACCGATTTCACCGATGGCCAAATAGCGGCGGCCGGAAGCCAGTTCGGCTGCCACGACATCCAGTTCCCTTTCATAATCCTCGCGCACGGAGGTGGGATGCAATCCGATCATCGGAAAGCAATAGCCTTCATAGCGTTCGCACACGTCGAGCATCGGACGAATGGTCGTGCTGTCGATGTTCGGCATCAGGATATGGGTTACCCCCGCCTCGCGGGCACGTTCGATAACCTGGGGCAAATCATCGGCAAACTCTTCCAGAAAGAGATGGGAATGTGTATCGATCATATTCATGGTTCAACTCCTGACTTTATCTTTTCACTGGTACGATAGTAATAGACCAGTCCATAGGCCCGGCAAAGCTCCAGCCGCTTGTCAACGGGTTCCACCTGACTGAACTTCTCTTCCACCTGGTTCCACAGGTCCAAAATCAACGCATCGGCTTCGCGACGCATCGAGGCAACCGCCGCCTGGCTACGGGCAGTGGCCGCCTGAAGGCCGCGCTGTTTATCGTAGCTTTCAGCAAAGATATCATAATGTACCTTCACCTTGGCAATGGTCGGATTATAGATGGGAATGCCGCCCTGCGAGGTACGCCGGTTCTCACCGGCAATAATTTTCCGCCCCCACTCCAGCAAAGCCTGCTCGCTCGAGAGGTCGGGCAAAGACGGACAGGCATCCAAACCATAGTAAGCCTTGTGGGCCGCCCGGATTTCCGAACGGATGACGGCCAGATTGAACACCTGGATGAAATGGGACAGATACAGACGGGCCATCTTGACATTCGCCTGATGCATACGGCCGGCCTTGGCCTGACGATTGAAACATTCCATATAAAAGATGTGTGCCGCTTCGAAACGCGGCAGAAAGTTACGTGCCATCCCCACCGTCCGAAAGCTGAACGGAAGGCCATAGGGATTGTCGTAACCATCGGCCTTCTCGATCGCTGTTTTCAGCGCCCGGATGCGCGCCTGGTCGGTATTGGGTAATCTTCTATATGGCATAATTCCAATCTACTATTATTATAGAGTTTTAGGATTCGCGGTGCATCAAGGCTTCCATCAGTGCCTGCAATTCCTGCTTGCGGTTTGTCGGGACACTGACCTGCGCCAGGCTTTCCTCGGCCCGACGGGTATACTCCTCAATTTCCCGTTCGCACAGGGCTTTCACCCCGATAGAATCGTACAGAGCCGTGACCGCAGCAATCTTAACGGCAGGGTCAAACTGGCCGGCCTTCACCCACCGCTCCAACTCGGCGCGTTGGACGTCCGAAGCCTGGCGGTAGGCCTGAATCAGCAGATAGGTTTTCTTGTTGCACAAGATGTCACCTCCAATGTTTTTGCCGAAGACTTTCACGTCGCCATACACATCCAGCAAGTCGTCCTTCAGCTGGAAAGCCACTCCCAGATTCACACCGAAGTTGTACAGGCGGGCGGCGTCTTCTTCGGAAGCTCCGCCCAGCATGGCGCCCAGCTTCAATGCGGCGGCCAGCAGCACGGAGGTCTTCAGCCGGATCATTTCCAGATACTCTTCCTCGGTCACGTCGTCGCGCGTCTCGAACTCCATGTCGAACTGCTGTCCTTCGCAGATTTCCAAAGCCGTCAGGCTGAACAGGTCCATGACCGGCTTCAGCAAGCCGGCGGGACACCCTTCGGCCATGAACTGATAGGCCAACACCAGCATGGCGTCGCCCGAAAGAATGGCCGTATTCTCATTCCACACCTTGTGGACGGTCGGCTTGCCCCGGCGACGGTCGGCCTGGTCCATCAGGTCGTCGTGCAACAAGGTATAGTTGTGATAGACTTCGATGCCGGTAGCCTGGTTGAAGATGCTCTCCACATCTTCTTTATAGAGGTTATAGGCCATCATCATCAGGACGGGGCGGATGCGCTTGCCTCCCAACGAAAGCACATAGGATACAGGTTCGTACAATCCGGCCGGACGGCGGGTGAACTGAAGTTCGGCAATATGCCTGTTTATCTTTTCAAGAAGTTCGGAAGACTTGAACATAACGGACAAAAAAAGGAATGTGTAGGAACGAAAAGAGGCTGCACACAGGCAACCTCTTTCCTTTCTTTATCTATTTGACAATAAATTACTGCAAACGGAACATTACAGGCACGGTGTATTTTACACGTACGGCCTTACCACGCTGCATACCCGGTTTCCACTTCGGCATGGAGTTGATCACGCGAAGGGCTTCCTTGTCCAGGTAGGGGTCTACACCACGGATAACCTTGGCATCTACGATACTACCGTCGGCATTGACAACGAACTGTACAGTCACACGACCCTGCGTACCGTTCTCCTGTGCGATGGTAGGATACTTGATGTTCTTGCTCAGGTATTGCATCAGACCTGCCATACCACCGTTGGGGAATTCAGGCATCTGCTCTACAACCTCGAAGATTTCCTGCTCTTCCACTTCTTCCTCTTCTACCGTAGGAGGCACGTAGGCGATTTCTACAGCCTGACCGGTTTCCTCGGACGAAGCGATTTCGGTAGATTCAACCTCCATATCATCATCCACAATTGTCAAAGACTCAACAATTGCAGGTGCTTCGGGAGGAGGCGGAGGAGTAGCTTGCTCCGGTTGTTCCGTAATAGGAATTTCGATTTCCTCTTCAAATACAAGGTCGGCTACAGCCTGGCTCGTATCAATCTTCACATCACGTTTCGTCCATTCGAAGGCGATGAACATGAAAGCGAGCACAATTACATAACCGACGAGCAGCCAAGTCGATCTCTTGTTCTCCAAGTCTGCTTTAGGCGATTTTTTAACTTCCATAATCTATAATAAATTTTAGTGTTTCTCATTTGGGGCAAATATAGCACTTTTCCCACGATTGTGCGCGGGCGCGTGTCTTTTTTTACACAATCGCCCCTGCATTTTCGTTTTTTTAATTGTTCAAAAGGCTACTTTCGCTTTTGTGCTACAAATGTAACGAGATATTTTAAAAATAGCCTTATCTTTGGCATGTTTTTTTGAACAAAAAATGAAATGTTCCGTTTCTCCAGCAGAGACGTTGCATTTCGATGAAGAAACCACCTTATTAATATATAGAAAACGATGAGAAAGATAATCATTGCCATCGACGGATTCTCTTCGTGCGGCAAGAGCACCATGGCCAAAGACCTGGCACGCGAAATCGGGTACATCTACATCGACAGCGGAGCCATGTACCGGGCTGTCACCCTGTATTGCATCGAGAACGGACTGCTGCACGACGGCCGCATCGACGCGGACAAGCTCCGCCATGAGATAGACAACATCCACATCTCCTTCCGCCCCAACGCCGCTACCGGCCGGCCGGACACCTACCTGAACGGCGTGAACGTCGAAGAACGGATACGCACCATGGAAGTATCCTCCCTGGTGAGCCCCGTAGCCGCCCTCGACTTCGTGCGCGAAGCCATGGTGAAGCAGCAGCAGGCGATGGGACAGGCCAAAGGCATCGTCATGGACGGACGCGACATCGGCACCACCGTCTTTCCCCATGCCGAACTGAAGATATTCGTCACCGCCTCGCCCGAAATACGTGCCCAGCGCCGCTACGACGAACTCAAGGCCAAGGGGCAGGCCGTGGACTTCGACGAGATTCTGGCGAACGTGAAGCAGCGCGACTACATCGACCAGCACCGCGACGTGAGCCCCCTGCGCAAGGCCGACGACGCCCTGCTGCTGGACAACAGCCACCTGACCATCGAACAGCAGAAAGCCTGGCTGGCCGAGCAGTTCGAGCGAGTGGCCGGCAAATGAACCTCCCTCCTTCCCGACTGGCAAAACATTGCTTTCCAGTCGGGAAAGCTATGTTTTCCAACCCCTAAAACACCGTTTTATCACATGGCTAAAGTAGAAATAGACGAAGGATCGGGCTTCTGCTTCGGAGTGGTCAACGCCATCAGCAAAGCCGAAGAGGAACTGGCCAAAGGCGGTACGCTGTACTGCCTGGGCGACATTGTGCACAACAGCCGCGAAGTGGAGCGTCTGAAGGCCATGGGACTTGTCACCATCAACCACGACGAGTTCAATCGCCTGCACGATGCCAAGGTACTGCTGCGCGCCCACGGCGAACCGCCCGAGACCTACGAGACAGCCCGCCGCAACCACATCGAAATCATCGACGCCACCTGCCCCGTCGTCCTCCGCCTGCAAAAACGAATCAAGCAGGAATACACCCGACAGGACGACGAAGACACACAGATTGTCATCTACGGCAAGAACGGACACGCCGAAGTGCTGGGCCTCGTCGGCCAGACCGAAGGCAAGGCCATCGTCATCGAGAAACTGGACGAAGCCCGCTCGCTCGACCTGACCCGCAGCATCCGCCTCTACTCGCAGACCACCAAGTCGCTGGACGAATTCCGCCGCATCGTGGAGTACATCCAGGAGCACATCTCGCCCCAGGCCACCTTCGAATACTACGACACCATCTGCCGGCAGGTGGCCAACCGCATCCCCAACATCCGCAAGTTTGCCGCCTCGCACGACCTGATATTCTTCGTCAGCGGCAAGAAGAGCTCCAACGGCAAGATGCTGTTCAGCGAATGCCAGAAGGTGAACCCCAACTCGCACCTGATAGACAGCCCCGAGGAAATAGACAGCTCACTGCTGGCCAAAGCCTCCTCCATCGGCATCTGCGGCGCCACCTCCACTCCCAAGTGGCTGATGGAACAAATATCGTCAGCCATCCAAGAGAAGCTCCAAAGTCCAGCAAATTAACGAAAATTATTATAGCCGCCCTCAGCTTTTTCGTATCTTTGCGGACAAATTACTAACTAAAAGAAGATTGTCATGGGAACAATTAAGTGCATCGGTATTCTGACCTCCGGAGGAGACGCTCCGGGAATGAACGCTGCCATCCGTGCGGTGACGCGTGCAGCCATCTACAACGGCCTTCAAGTAAAAGGTATCTACAGAGGATACAAAGGCCTGGTAACCGGTGAAATCAAAGAGTTCAAAAGCCAGAACGTAAGCAACATCATTCAAATGGGAGGTACCATCCTGAAGACAGCGCGCTGCAAGGAATTCATGACTCCCGAAGGCCGCCAGCTGGCCTACGACAACATGAAGAAGGAAGGTATCGACGCCCTGGTCATCATTGGCGGCGACGGTTCGCTGACGGGTGCCCGCATCTTTGCGCAGGAGTTCGACGTGCCCTGCATCGGCCTGCCCGGCACCATCGACAACGACCTTTACGGCACCGATACAACCATCGGATATGACACCGCCCTGAACACCATTCTCGACGCCGTCGACAAGATCCGCGATACGGCTACGTCGCACGAACGCCTCTTCTTTGTCGAGGTTATGGGACGTGACGCCGGCTTCCTGGCCCTGAACGGTGCCATAGCATCGGGTGCCGAAGCAGCCATCATCCCTGAATTCAGTACGGAAGTAGACCAGCTGGAAGAATTCATCAAGAACGGCTTCCGCAAGTCGAAGAACAGTAGCATCGTCATCGTAGCCGAAAGTGAACTGACAGGCGGTGCCATGCACTATGCCGAACGTGTGAAGAATGAATATCCGCAATACGACGTACGCGTCACCATCCTCGGCCACCTGCAACGCGGCGGAAGCCCCACGGCCCACGACCGTATCCTGGCCAGCCGTCTGGGGGCCGCTGCCATCGACGCCATCATGGAAGGACAACGCAACGTCATGATCGGCATCGCGCACGATGAAGTGGTTTATGTACCCTTCACCAAGGCCATCAAGAACGACAAACCCATCAAGAAGGAACTGGTCAACGTATTGCGCGAACTGTCCATCTAAGGGAAAAACGAAACTCAATATGCAGAAGGGGGGGTGCATTGCTGATGCACCCCCTTTCGTTTTATAACTTTATAACCATTGCTTCACCCGTTCCTCGGTCAGCCTCCACAACTCATCGGCCTGCTTGTGATGCAGGTATTTATCGGACAACCGCTTCGGATGGCAGCTGACGTTCAGCGTTCCTGTCCGCCTGCCCGCCTCCTTGTCCAGCAACAGACTGACAGCCGTAGCGGCTCCCTGCCGTGGCGTGCGGATGAAGGGACGGAACAAGATGTCTGTCAACGGGTCGAACCACATGTGCATCGTGATGATATTGGTCGAGACAATGCCCGGATCGGCTGCATTGACCACTATACCCTGTTCCTTCACCCGACGGGCAAGTTCTATCGTGAACAACGTCAAGGCAAGCTTGGTATTGCTATAAATGGGAATGCGCCAGAAGGCTCCTTTCTTGCCTTGAAGAAAGAAATCGGGAAAATCGAGCCGACCGATGGCATAGGTGCACGACACCATGTTCACCACCCGGCTTCCCTCTCCCATCAGCGGAAGCAACTTGCGCGTCAGCAGATAAGGACCTACATAGTTGACGCTGACCGTGCGCTCCAGACCGTCTTCGGTGATATGCCGTCCCGTTTCCATCGTCCCGGCATTGTTCATCAGCAACGCCAAAGGGGTGCCCTCCTGCAACAGACGGTCGGCAAAAGCAGCTACCGAAGCCAGCGAAGCCAGGTCAATGCCCCGCACCTCAATCTCCGCATTATCCGTTTCCTCAGCCAGCATCCGACGCTTGACTTCCGCCTTTGCCGGATCGTAGCAGGCCATGATGACACGATAGCCCGCCCGGGCCACCGCACGGGTGATTTCCGTCCCCATGCCTCCGTCGGCCCCCGTAATGACTGCCAGTTTCTTTTCCATATTCGTCACCCCCTGCTTTCTATCCGTTCAATCTCTTTCTTCAGGCAAGGCGGCAATTCCTCCTTCAGCCGCTGATGGCAGGCCATGTCGATGGAATACATGCGGGCAATGCAATAGTTGCTGTGCTTGCACGAGCAGCGGGCATTTTCTTCGGCACGCATGCGGTTGACAAAGCCCGGCTCGTTGAGCAGGGCACGCCCCATCTGCACGGCTTCGAAACCATGGTCGAGCACCTCGTCAATCTTCTGCCGCGCCACCAGGCCGCCCACATAGACCAGCGGCATGTCCAGGGCTTCGCGGAACTTCAAGGCATCCTCCAAGAAATAGGCCTCCTTGAACGGCACGGTGGGTATCATCCACTTGCCTACCATACGTACCCCGTACTTCAGCCACCAGCAGGTCATGTAGTAGGTCATGGTGCGGATAGGCATCTCTCCGCGCATCACGTACATGGGCGCCTTGCTGACAAAACCGCCGCTCAGCACCAGCGCATGGGCACCCGACTGCTGCAGACGGCGGGCCACCTGCAACGACTCGTCCAGCTCCATGCCACCGCGGAAGCCGTCGCGCATGTTCATCTTCACCAAGACGGCCATGTCGCTGCCGGCCGCCTTCATCACCTCGTCCATCACCATATCCATGAAACGCATGCGGTTTTCCAGCGAACCGCCGAACTCGTCCCGGCGGCGATTCGTCGAAGGCGAAAGGAACTGGCTGATGAGGTAACCATGCCCGGCATGTATCTCGACGGCATCGAAGCCCGATTCACGGGCCAAGTTCACCGCACGTCCATAGGCACGGGCCATCTCCGGCAACTCGTCGGCACGCAGGCCGCGCACGAAGGTCGGCGAATAGAGGTTGAAGCCGGTACTGGCCCCTACGGGCGTACAGCCACAGATGCTCTTGTGCGACATGTTGCCGCAATGCCCCAACTGGATGCTGGCGGCCGCCCCTTCGGCATGGACGGCATCGGTCAGCCGACGAAGGCCAGGTACGATCTCGGGGCGCATCCACAACTGGCGGTCAAAGGAAAGGCCACTACGGGTAACGGCCGCATAGGCCACCGTCGTCATACCCACACCGCCTGCGGCCACGGAGCGGTGATAGTCGAGCAACTGTTCCGAAGGCTTGTTGCCCGGACACATGCTCTCGAAGGCCGCCGAACGGATGGTGCGGTTGCGCAGCGTCAGCGGTCCTATGGTTACTGGAGTAAACAGTTTCGAATTCATTTATCTCAATTTATTAAAACGCTCAATAGATAAAGGGGATGATTCTCTTTCTGCGCCCCACCGCCTCGTCGCCGAACTCCTGCCGGTAGCGTTTGTGGATGGCGTCGGCACGGGGCACCAGATTGGCCGCCGTCCACCAGACAAAGACCCATGCGGCAGGCGAAGCGGTCAGCACGGCAAATCCCGTCCACTCCACCAGCTCGCCGAAGTAATTGCCCGAGGTGACATAACGGTACATGCCACGGGCCGGCAGGTAGTGCTTCGTGTCGCCCGGCTTGCGCAGGTGGCGGATCACATGGTCGGAATGCAGGTTAATGCCCATCCCTACGAAGAACAGCAGAATGCCCAAGACCGACTGCGGGCGAAGCAGGAAACTCCATCCCCCATCATACAGTCCCTGGGGCGGATACACGAACAGGCCGGTAGCAATCAGCCAGGCATTCAGCACATTGAACACAATGCCCATCCCCATGATGCTCACCGGCATGCGGCTCTTTCCCTTCATCAGCAGGGGGAAGACGAACGAGCGCTGGAAGTAGTGCAGCAGAAACAACAGGGCCATCGCCGACTGGGGGGCCACCATGCCCGCTCCGCTATGCAGCCAGCAGACCAGCATCCCGACAAAGGCCGGTGCTTCCATCAGTACCCACGCCAGCTTGTTGTTGAGCGACAGTCCCCACGACGCCGTGCGGAACATGCCATAACCCGCCTTGACAAAATAGAGCGACACAAAGACTATGACAGCCACTCCGCTCATCGCCCACAGAAAACTATGAAATTGGTACAGAGACATAAACCTTTCGTTTTTAACGAGGCAAAGATAATGAAAGGAGAAAGGAGAAACAAATCAAAACAAAGTTTTCAATTTGACAAAACGATTCAAAACCACTCTATCATATCTCAAACGATATAAAAGACAAACAGTACTGTACTTTCTATACAAAAAGCGGCAAGAAAAAATAGCTTTTATCCAATATTTATCTACCTATGCAATGTCTACCATTGTTATAACAATCTTATTCTATCGATGATTTAAAATTCGGTTATCATTTATCTTTTTTAGCCTTAACAAAGCTTCAATATAATAATAATCAGCATAGATAATTGAAGCATCAACTTCCGAACCTGCCGGCCAGTGTCCCGTAGCATGTAATAAAAAGGATGGTTTGCTTTCACGACTCTGATATTTTTCTGAACTAAGCGATTTAAGCATTTCTATTGCCACCTTCTCATAATTTTTTCCTTTTTTGCCAGGAACAAAAGTCGATAATTCTAACAAGGCAGAAGCAACTATAGCTGCAGCCGAAGCGTCTCGTGGAGCTTTTGGAATATCAGGAGCTTCAAAGTCCCAATAAGGGATATAATCAGCTGGCAATCTTTCCAAATAAACATCAGCAACCTTCTGTACAAATTCCAAATAACGTAAATCGTTTGTCTCACGATACATCATCGTATAACCATAAATAGCCCACGCCTGTCCACGGGCCCACATCGAATCATCAGTATATCCCTGGTGTGTAACCCCTTCAATAAATTCACCAGTCAGAGTATCGTAAACGGCTACATGATAAGACGTATAGTCATCCCGAAATTGATACTTCATGGTCTTGTCCGCATGTGAAATAGCAATATCTGCCAACGTTGAGCTCCCACCATTTTTCGAAGCCCACATTAGCAATTCCAAATTTATCATATTATCCATGATTGTATTATGTCCTCCAAACATTTTCACATTACGCGGCCAAGACAAGAGTGTACCCACTTTAGGACTGTATAATGTAGCTAACGTGTCGGCTGCAGCCAATATCACTTTTTTATATTCTGGATTATGCGTAAGCCTATAACCATTGCCAAAACTACAAAAAATAAGAAAGCCCAAATCATGATCAAATGCAGAAGTTTCAGAAATGGATTTCAAGGAGGCTGTAAATTTCTCTGCTTCTTTTCTAATTTTCTCATCACCACTAAATTCGTAATCATACCATAAAATTCCAGGCCAAAAGCCACTACACCACTCGTCAATAGACGCTTTCCTACAATGCCAAACACTCAAGCTATCCATTATATTGCGAGGCATCATACTATAGTCCAATACACCTTCTGATGCCTGCAATTCAACCAAAGTCCTATGTACCTGACGGTCACAATAATTCAATGCATCTACTTCTAATCTTGTTTTTCCCATAGAGCACGCTGTCAATAAACAGATTACTGCACCCCATATCCACTTCTTTATACCCATTATTCGTTTATTCATATTCTACAAATTACAAAACTGTTCCTTTGTATTTCTTATATTTTCTGGCAGTGTCTTTGTCTATCGGGACAAAGCGGATAGCTGCTCCTCCGCATGGTACAAGTTTAAATGTCATCACCTGTGACATATCGACCAACAGATACGAACACTCCACCCGAGTACGTGTTTTTACTTTCTCACCACCATCTGTATAAACATAAGCCAAATAAGTTTGATTCTTATCCAGAAAATTCAATGCCAAACGTTCGGTTGAACCATCATTATTGGTCAACATACCTACAAACCATTCCACGTTTTTGCGTCGAGCCATCACCACACTCTTACCGGGTTTTCCAGAAAGTACCCGCGAATCATCAAATACAGTTTGCAAATGTTCAAACCATTCTATTTCAGGTTCTCCCTGATAGGAAGAAGGACGATCATACCAAAAGATAGTCTGTAACGGACTATAAAACACCAGTGAAGCAGCCAACTGATGGGCATGCGTATTCTTCAGACGTTTATCAAAATAGCAGACAGTATAGT
This sequence comes from Mediterranea massiliensis, assembly GCA_958402075.1. Taxonomy (GTDB): domain Bacteria; phylum Bacteroidota; class Bacteroidia; order Bacteroidales; family Bacteroidaceae; genus Bacteroides; species Bacteroides massiliensis_D. The sequence goes on from CATXSD010000005.1 coordinate 20,684, forward strand.
CTGCTGCCCCATTTATCATACGAGTAAAAGGTAATATTGTGTTATGCATAGCATCAGGAAATTCTTCGTTACCACAGATTCCCTCCTGTGTCAACAAATTAGGGAAAGTGCGACTAAACCCTGACGGACGAAACTCATCATGAATATTCATCATCAAATGGTTTTCAGCAGCCAGCCGAACTAAACCATGCAACCATGTAGCCCAACGGTGACTGGCATATTGCACAAAACCAGATTTAACCCCTACAATGCCCCAATCATGGAGTATCGGAAATAATTCATTCGCCTGCTTCATCAGGGCATGCTGATTGATATACAGCCAAACACCAATTCCTTTCTTTTTAGCATAAGCAACCACATGTGGCATATCCAGTTTTTCCACGACTGTTGTCGCATCACCATCGTGCGACGTACAAGGCATATACCATTGACTATCAAATAGTATATAAGGTATATTGTGGGAAGCACAGAAGTCAATCGTTTCAATGGCGCCTTGAGTATTGAGAGTTATCTCTCGCATTATCTTACCCGGCCTCACCCATGAAGAGGCATCAATAATTTCACAGGGGGGATTCAGATTCAATATAATATCGTTATGTTCCAGCAAATCGCCTGGTTTGTCAGCTGCCATAACCACTTTCCACGGAGTTGCATAATAGGTTACGATATCTACCGGACTATACATGACTGATTTCAGCGTGTGCTGCTTTTTACTCGAAGCCTGAAACTTGGTCAGACACCAGTCGTCTACATCGGCATCGGTCAAAGCCACCCAAGTACCATCCGGCAACTCCAACGTCAGCGCCCGTTCCACAGGACGTTTCAAACTATCCACCGGCAAATAATCAAAATGAGATTGGGCCCATTGCTCACTCCATGCCATTGTTCCCTCCGGAAAAGTATACTCTGTCAAATCATCCACAATTTTATGAAAAATAGCCTGAGGATGTTCGGGGAAAAAATAGCGGAAAGCGATACCCTCATTATAAGCACGCACTTCGATATTTAACCGATAATAAGAATGGTCCTTTCGTGATAAATATAAGGTCGCAGCATTATAGCAGTCGCGTACCTTGCTCCTTTCCCCGTATAACGGATACCAAGTTTTGTCAACCGAAGGCTGTATGGCTACAGAATCGATTCCTAACAAATCCATCCAACATGCAGGCTGTTCCAAATCACGAAAGCCTAATGCCATTTCCCACACACGATTATCCATCTGCAATCCGGCACGCGACTCCATCACTACGGTCCGCCCTTTATAACCAATACGATAACGTACTCCATTCACTCCATTTTCTGTCTTTGATTGATAAAAAAATACACTATGAGAACTGTCAGGCGAAGCCAACTCCAAAGCCTTGACATTCCCTGCTAAAAGAGAAATGCTATACACCAGCATCCATCCGATAAATATCATTCTATTCATTCCTATTAACGTTTTAGTTTAAACTACGTACAAGTCGTGTAACGCACTTAATTATTTAATTTTATTTAATCTTCTTATATCCAATGCCAGTTCATTGTTCTATTAAAGTATGAAACGAATGCGGTTTTAATTCCATATTCAGGTATCGGCCCGGCCAAATTGAGCGTTATTGAGACACACCATTGAAATTCCTAATCACCACAACCCGCTTGCCTTGAGGATTCTTCAGAATCAAAATCGGCGTATTCCCATCTTTCGCCAAATAATAGCCTAACACAACTATACCCTTACCGACAAAATGACTGTAATGTTTTACAGCATAATATTCCTAGGCATAAGCAACGGTTAGTCCTTTACTGTCCAATCGGATTAAAGTATTTTGCTTCCATCCCCAAGAGCTCTCACCATCATCTGCGAGAATAAAATTCCCAAAGAAGTATTCATTGCGCCCGTTACCTAAATAATGATTTATCAGCTCAAAGGTATGTTCGACTGCCTTCCAGTCGAAACTTCCTCATCCACATTCACTTTCTGAACAAATATAACTCCAATCTGGATATTGTAGCTGGATATCAGCCAATATCTGCCGTGATTCCCATACACGCCAATCCCAGAAACATAATTCTGCAGTTGATTGTCAGAAAGGATTTTTTCCACATAATCCAAGCGATTGTGTTGAAGGTCCCAAAATAAAGGTGAACATCAGGCTGGAATTTATGCAAAGTCGGTGCCAAGTAATCGCAGCTAAAGCGCACAGTTCCTTCTGCCGTCCAAGCACACCCCGGATATGGAGTATAACTATAAGCCTCATTTTGATAGATTACCATGTCTATATGTAAACCTTGCTTTCTATAAGCCTCGATAAAGCGGTAAAACATATTGACATATATCCATCGCAACTATACCAAAACCGTGAATAATCATTGGCTCCCACATCAATCAGAGCGCGTGAAACACATAGTTTTCCTTGAGGAGAGAAAACATTGTACAATATCTTATTTTGTTTGGTACGAGCTAGCATAGTCAAAACATCACATCCAAACTCATTAAAAATTACTCCCCAGTTTCTGAAAGCTGTAACATTCTCTGTAGCTTCTACTTCAAATAAATGTAATTGTTCTGGATTAGGCTGTAATTCTATTGTATCTTGCTGCCAGAGATTATTTTCTGTACTATATACGTGCTTCAATATCTGTGCAGAGAAGCATGCCGGAAACAATACAGCCATACAGATCACAAACCATATCCTATTTTTCCTCATATATAACCTGTTTTAGGATAAATCCATATACCTATCTTACAAAAAAACTCATACAAAGAAAACATATCCAAATCTTTCATTTTTTACCATTGACCATGATATTTTTAAATGCCACATTATTACTATTTTTATCATAACCTCGTATTAAAGAAACGTTTTCACCAACACCAGTATAAGATATATTCCTGAATGTAATATCACTAATCTTCCTTTCTGGAGCTTTATTATATTTAGGGTTAAACATAACTTTAATACAGAATAGAAGCCCTTCCTGAATATTCTCCACACGGATATCTTCTAACAAGACATTTCGTACTCTATTCTTATCCCCACAATCTATATTCAAGCAACCCTATAAAGAGGGGTATCTTCGTCATGCTCCAAAATATCCATATTATTCACAACCACATTCTCGAGAATCTCACCTTCTACTGATTCGTCATTTCCATATCCCATATTGATAGGATGTGCCCCATCCGCCCATAATTAATACAGAATTCAGAATTGTCAAGTTCGATGACCCTCCCCACCAATTCCAACGATGATTCTACAAAGCGATACAGTCATCCGAATTACGCATAAACACATTATCTATCTTTACACGCTTGTAGCACACCAAATCAATACCATCACTCCCCCCCTTACAACTGAACGATTTCAGATTATAGATAACGACATCCGATGCTCCCCCACCCAATACTATATAATGATCCGGATTAATCACCATTATGCCATCTACCCAATATATTGCGTGAATCGGTAATTTCTATACCACGGATAGGATAATCAAGAATTATGCGCCCTAATATACGTACATTTTCAGCTTTATTTATTAAGAGTTTGGCTCTGATAACGGCATCTAGTGCCAGATAAACAGTTGCGTCATTAGGAATGCGAATTTGATTATTAGGCAAATTTTCTGGTTGGTATATCACTGATCCAAAACATATTATGCCTTTTGCTTCACCATTATAAGATTCCATTTCGAAAGGATTCGCAAACAAATGCCTGCCTCCATTAAACTCTATCGACAAATATTGTAAACAATCTAAAAATAAAGAAAACCGTATTCAACATCTGTTTATATTCTATCTTATTATTCGTGGACGTATATCGACTTCATGTACTATTCCATTATTTTTTTACCATCACTTCTACTGTGCCATCCATATCGAATTGTACCATTGAGGCCTCTTGTTATCTATATCGACATGGACCATATACTCACACAAATCTTTCCATTTACCACCCGGTACACGAACACGAACTGTATAATCATCGTTATGAGCTATACCAGGCCTTAAGCTTTCTGGATAAATCACGACCTTTGCTTGTACGTCAACAATAATCAGAAAGACAAATACTATCCAATATTAAAAAAACAACTTATAAATCTCCTCACATTCATATATCGAAAATTATTTGAAAAATTCCATAGACGTACTACTCCGGTATCAAACAGCCATTGGTACTATAAAAAATATAACTTCTCACTTTATTAGATTTGCCACCAAAGCTATATGCCATCTGTTTATTGAACAAAAACAGATACTCCTTGAGGCTTGACCTTTTGGATATTCCCATCCTTGTCAAAATTCAAACTATCCAAACATAACTGTCTCAGTACATAATCTTTTTTTTGAGGAAAAATCCGATGATAAAGAATATATGTTTGACCATCATGTGAAAATATACAATGATGCCCTGGGCCATATGTCGTACTATCAACAGAAGTTTCCAATATTGGACTATTTATCCCTTCTTTAAAAGGGCCCCATGGAGTAGAAGCCGTAGCATAGCGAACATTATAAGTATAGTCTATAGCCTTTCCGTTAGAATACATCAAATAGTATATACCGTTCTTTTTCATAATAACAGGCCCCTCAAAATAATTGGGAGGAGTCACATCTACTGGTTCTTTTAGGAAATCAACCATATTTTCTGCCAAAGGTACCATGAAGCATTTGCCATTTTCCCAATTCAATCCTGACCCCCAATAAAGATAAGCTTGATTATCATCGTCAATGAAACACTCCGCATCAATCATATGATATCCGGGAATCATATTTCCTGGAATTAACGGTAACCCGTTCTTCTTGGCATTTTTCCAAGGGCCCAGCGGATGTTCTGCAGTTCCTGCCCAAATCTCATTACCTACTGAAACATACATATAAAACCGACCATTATTTCCTTGTACTACAGAAGGCGCCCAAACCATATCTTTCCCAGAAGTAAGACTTGAACATGAATCTTTTGTCGGCCAGTTCAACTTCCTTTTCTCAAACGTCTGAAAATCTTTCGTCTCAAAAACTCCCAACTCTTCACCGCCCCATGGATCGACAGTTGCATAAATATAATATTTTCCCTCATACTTTATAACAGAAGGGTCGGCATAATAACCGTCTACAATAGGATTGGCAATTCTCATTTGTTCTCTTTGGCTACACCCCCAAAACGCCAAAACGACAACAGAAAAAAAATATTTCAACGACATAACCAGTTACAGAAACTTCTATACAACAAAACAATCAAACAATAAACTTCATTACATCTATCAAACTATACAAATATAATTAATGAATAAGATCATACACATAATCATCATGAATATTCATATTGATAGACATTATTGTGCGTCTGCTTTTCAGCAAACACACAATAATGACATCAATACAAAGAGTCTAAATATAACAAGTTACCAATACCTCAATTACCACCCAGGATTCTGCTTGAGATTCCCGTTCAAACGAATTTGTCCAATTGGAATCGGATACAAATAATCTTTAGGTTGGAAATTTAAATTATTGGATAAAGCAGAAATTGAGCGCCCATAATCAAACCCTTCCTCCTCATATATGCCATATTGTAACATATTAGGATCATAACAGGGTTGTCCATGATACGTTGCATCATTTGCAATGGCAGTCATATATTCTGTACCATAAATATAACGTCCAAGCTTTTGTCCTCTAAGATTTATGTGAGCAATACCCCAACGTCTCAAGTCATTGGCACGAAACCCTTCTCCAAATAATTCACAAGCCCTTTCACGGCGAATCTCATCAAGCATATTCATCTTTTTAATGATTGTCTTGTTTTGAGCGTGATCCCAATAACCGCCATCATACAGATTGGCAATCAGGCTGTTAGTCAGAGGAGCTACTCCCGCTCTTGCACGTGTTTTATTGATGGACTTGTTCAAATCTTCATCAGAAATCTGTCCGTTCCCCAATTCTACAGTCGCCTCAGCATAGATAAGATATACTTCGGCCAGACGAATCAAAGGCCAATCGGAAGATGTTGTTTTGGCTACTCGATTAGCACCTTCGGGCATAAACTTTCTGCCACCATAAGAGCCATGTCGAGTCAACGACCTAATGGTAGGAGTATAGATGGCCGTTTTAGACTCGAATGCCGGATCGTTTGGATTATAAGGAGTTTCTGGATAAATCGGATCAGGATAAGGTTTGCCAATAGTAGTATTGGGTATTCCATAATTCAGGTCACTCATCCACGATACTCGGTCAGGAAGATTTGCACACCCGATAAAGCGATAATCTCGATTCCGATATTCATCATAAAAATGTTCAAAACCAAGAAATTCCGGGTTCTTTTCACGGGTAATTCCATCATGACTGATATAGATTGGCAAACCATTTCTGCAAAGAAACATCTCACCTAAATAACGGCCAATACTAGGACCGTAACCACATGGAATATTATGTTCGATATCTACATCTGACCTTTTTACATCATAATCATACTTTACACTCAAAATAAATTCTTTATTCGTATCTTTTCCCTTATTTAGATAATTGGACAAATTCCCCCCTTTATCATCAATATTGAACAGATAGTAATAACTAAGCGAGTCGCACTCTTGCCAGAGTTCAAACGTACCAGCATCTGCCTCATCCATTACTTCGCTTGCCATCTGTTTTGCCTCAGTAAGCATAGAAATAATATCCTGATAACCATCCGGTTTCGTTTTTCCAGCCCCTTGATTGGTACCGTCTCCATCAAGATCATAACCAACATTAGGAACATATTTCTCCCATGTAGCTTCATACAACAGGACTCTTGCCAAAAAAGCCTTAGCTGCTTCTCTACTTACTTTCCCTTTGTTTTCAGCAGAAATATTTTTCTCTTGAGGCAACAACTTTATAGCCTCTCTCAAATCATTGGCAATAAAATGAATAACCTCATAACGACTATTACGTGTTTCAAACAATTTGGAATCCGTTACATCAAACACATGGTCAGCAATAGGCACACCCCCAAAAAGCTGCAACAAGTAGAAATGTTGCCATGCCCGAAAGAACCTTGCTGTTCCCACAGAAGCATTTATGGCGGTTTTATCTCCAGTATATTCTTCAGCTTTTTCCAGTAGAATATTGCAATTACGGATATAAGAATATGGTTTATCCCATCGCCAGTCGATTTCAACAGTCGTTCCACCACCACTGGAAGTCAGATCGGAAGTATCCAATTCGTGGTCCATCATTGCTCCCGTAAAACTGCCACCATTATAGTCTTTCCAGCCCTCAATATTGTATAATGCATTGGCTGCTTGTGTAAATTGCTCAGGCGTTTGAAAAGCGATAACTTCCGTACCCGAAGCCAAAGGCTCTTTATCAAGAAAATCCGCACACCCCGTAACAAGCATCGAGGATATCATTATCAGAATTATTGATTTATTTTTTTTCATATCGTTCATTTATTTATTAAAATATCAAATATTAAAAAGTAACATCTATACCAACAGAAAGCAATCGGCTGAACGGATAGGTTCCATTAGTAGCCTCTCCATATTCGGGATCATAACCATCTTTCACCTTAGTCCACTCCCACAAATCATCACCAGAGAAATAGAAACGTACCTTATTCAGAGATAATTGTTCTGTCCATTTTTGCGGCAACGTATAACCGATGACCAATGATTTCAAACGAATATATCTTGAATCTTGAACACTTATATCCTTATTTTCATAGTTCCATTTTCCAAAATTACGGTCAAATGAAGGTATAGCATATTCGGTTGTAAGATTCTTATTGACCAAATTGGTAGCTCCGTCATCAAGAGGATTAGGAATATCAATATCAGACCACATTTTTCCCATATATTTAGTATTCTGAAGTGTACCTCCTACCCAAGGAGCATAATGATTACCTGTACGCAAAACTTTCTGGTTCAGCACGCCTTGAAAAAATGCAGAAATATCAAGTCCTTTCCATTCAAATCCAGCCTTAAGACCAAACGTCAAATGTGGAGCAGCATCTCCTGCATAAAAAATATCATCGTTTGTGATGGCTCCATCACCATCAAGATCGACTACTTTACGAGCCCCCGGACGCAAACGATTCGTACCTGTTTCGGCTGGTGCCGGTAAAATATTGTTCTTTTTAATACCTTTGCTGTGATCTTTCGGATCTACCCAATAATATTTATCATAATAGGCATCAGCCTCTGCTTGCGTTTGGAACAATCCATCAGTCTGAAACACATATATAGCCTCACGAGGCTTTCCAACAAGTCTGTTGGAGTTTTTTCCTGGAAGAGGAACATTCTCATTATTTTCAAGTTCAAGTACTTCAGATTTGGCATCTGCCAAGAAACCACTGATATTATAGGAAATCTCCCCTGCCCGGTCACGATAGCCCAATGCAAGTTCCCAACCTTTGGCACTAAATTTACCATTATTACTTTTGGGCGCAGAAGCGCCAAGGATGGACGGATAAGTCACCGGAATAAACATTCCATTGTTCCGTTTTGAATAATAATCAAACGAACCGTAAAGTCTATTATTCAAAAATGAAAAATCAAGGCCAATATCATGACTGGTTATAGTCTCCCAGGTACGTGAAGAAGAGGTCATACCTCCAAGAGCCAATGTTGATTGTGGAGCCAAAGATGAGCCAAAATATGCCGTTCCTGCATTCAAAATTGCATATTGTTCATACTCTGTAATTCCCTCCACACTACCTGTTTTACCATAATTATATCTAATCTTCAGATTGGACAACCAATCAAAAGATTTCATGAATTCTTCATTAGAGAGGACCCAACCTCCTGAAATTGAATAAAAATTCTTCCAGCGCTGATCTGGATGAAGTTTCGAAGAACCATCACGACGACCCAACAATTCAATAAGATAACGATCTGAATAATTATAGGAAATACGTGACACATAAGACAACAAAGCCCATGATGTTTGTCCACCTATTGCTTCATTATTGTCACCATCAACCATGACATCAAGATCGACAAGTCCACTACCTTCAAAAAGAGGACCTTTTCGACGTGATGCTGCAATATTCTTATAGTCTTCGTTTTCAGCAGTCATACCTACCATTGCCGAAATCTTATGCCATTCGGCAAAAGTATTTTCATATCTCACAAACATACCCCCAGTCACATTGGTCCATTTTTTTATTTCTTCCTTTAAAGAACCTGGAGACTGGTAATTACCTGTAGGATTACCTACCCAATCGTAATACTGAATCTTGTTTTTGGATGTTTGGACATTATTCTGAACCTGTTTATAAGCAGCAGTTCCCTGAACAGACAACCCAGAAACATATTTTGACAGATTAAATGTTGCAACAAGATTGGCACGATAAGTAGTCCAATTATTCTTTATCTGCCCTCCAGCAATAAGTCTTCCTACTGGATTTCTATTATTACCGAATGTATCATAAAAATCACCATTTTCATTATAAACCGGCCATAACCATGGATCGAACCAACCTTCACCGACTCCGGTACTTGGCATAGTAATATTGCGGATATCATACGCCATACTTGTTTCAAGCTTCAGAATGTCTGTAGCTTGATAATCCATATTCAGTCGGGCATTATATTTTTTTTCACCATCCTCAGCAACTTTCAACTGTGCTCTGTTGTCTGCATAACCAATAGAAGCCATATACCCAAATTTATCATCACCTCCTGATACACTCAAATTATGTTTATGAGAAACAGCCTGTCCATATAATATATCTTTCAAATTTTGATTGGGAGTGTACTTAAAAACCTTTCCACCATTAGTCAATGTCAATGTTTCACCACTACGCCATGCTTTCCATAATGTCTCATTATCATAACTTTTCCCATTTTCATCAATACCAGACATTACACTTCCCGGTTTCAAAATCCACCAGTCTATCTTTTCCTTGATACTTTCATGAGTGGTCAAACCTATATTATTTGCACGAGCATCCTGATATTTTGCCTCATAAAACATATCAAGCCATTCATAATTATCAGTAAGTGGTGGTTGTATACCATCAATAGTGGTGCTGACAGATCCATTATATGTAATTTTAGCCTTTCCTTTTTTACCTCGTTTGGTAGTAACCAAAACTACACCTGATGCAGAACGAGAACCATAAATCGCAGCCGACGCATCTTTCAATATTGAAATATTCTCTATATCATTGGGATTCATCTGATTCAGTTCATCAAGTGAAGCTGTTTGTCCATCTATAAGTATCAATGGACTAGACTTTCCATTAACAGAAATATCACCACGTATTTTCATTTCAGCTCCCTCACTACCTGGACGAGTTGATGTTCTTGTAACAACCAATCCAGGAACCTCACCCTGCAAAGCCACGGACACATTACTAACACCACGATCTTTAAACGTATCTTCTCCCTTTATTTGAGAAATCGCACTAGTAAGAGATGCTTTTTTCTGTGTTCCATAACCAATCACGACTACCTCATCCAGCAATTCAGTATCTTCTTGAAGTATAATATTAAGCATAGACTTACCATTCAAAGATATTTCTTGTGTTTGATACCCCACATAAGAAATAATTAACACAGCACCAGAGCTGACATTATTAAGAGTAAAATTACCATCCATATCAGAGATAACTCCGATAGTGGTACCTTTCACTTTAATACTCGCCCCAATAACAGCCTCACCTTTGGAATCAACTATTTGACCTGTAATTGTCTTTACTTGCATTACCGACTGAACCTCCTCTGTAGCAGCATGTAAGCACAACGGTCCTCCAGCAAACATAGAAGAGCATAAAACTACAGAAAATAGAATACGTCTTCCTGATGTTCTTCTTAGAAAATCATTCTTCATAATTTATAAATTTAAAATTAGCATTTATAGTAGATTAGATACACATTCTTAGATATTTTCGTATCTCTTTACGTCCCAAAAACAGATGGTTCTCAACAGTACGCGAAGATAGGTTCAAAAGGGTGGCAATGTCTGCAGAAGATTTTCCACCAAAACGACTCATACAATAAATTTTTCTGCGTTGAGAAGGCATCAAATCAATTTTTTTCCATTCCCAATATTTCAAATCGTTTGCAACGATACGACTCTCTACATCCTCTGTAAAAGCTTCCACACAATTGTACAAATAATAAGCAATCACATCTTGGTGTTTATAGTAACGACGCAGATAATCGGTAACGACATGACGAGCTATTGTAAAGATAAAAGACTTTATAGTTTCCTCCCGTAACATTTGCCCACATTTTATCAAATGAACAAAAACATCCTGAGCCAAGTCCTCTGCATCCTCCTTACCCCAAATACAGCAACGGATATAACAACAAAGACTTTGATAATATTTTTCATAAGAACGAGCTATCAAATCTGTTGATTTCAAATTAATGTCTTCCATGACTGCAAACTGTTAGATTTAATGTTTTCTGTTAGTTTTCACATAGCAAAGATAAAAATGAATCTTCAAATCGCACTTCCGCATAGCCATACATTCATCTCAATCTATTATAATAGACGCATATACACATATACATCTATAAACCAATATATTATAAAATAAACAGGCAGTATCATATAATAATTTGATACTAAACAAGCCCTCAAAAGATTGCCTATATAAGCGATTTTGAAATATTTTAGAAATATTTACACGAATATTATTCTCGCCAATGCAAAGGAAACATCCACTTTTTTCAGGAAGAGAAAGTTATCCATCTATATGTAATACAATTAAATATATCAGCGCACATCAGGAAATGCCGTGAATAAAGATGGCATAAATAAAATGTCACACTCATATATACACTTGCCCCTACATGTTGTGAAAATCTAATCACAGGAATATATTACATGATAGATGGTTTACGAAAGTTTGCATTACCATACAAAAGGTCTAAGTCTGTTCCCGGATGCAGGAAGAACATTACCATTGTTTCACAAACCAGAAATGGAAATCTATAACACAAACAAAACGTTATATCAATTCATGCCAATTTCATCATACAACAAGGAGTAAACATCCTCATTACAACAGGTACACACTCCGCCAACAGATTATGCACGTCCCAACAATAAAAAGCAGACATTCAACAAAATAAATCATAACTATTCATCGCTACGACCTATGCTATGTATATACTCATTGGGTGTTATACCTGTTGCTTTCTTAAAGTATCGAAAAAAAGAAGCCCGCGAACTAAATCCGCAAAGTTCAGCAAGTGCACTAAGTGTGTAGCGCGCATATTCATCTGTATTGGCCAATCTTTTAAACTCAGCTATACGATAATCATTTATGTAATCGTAATAATTACGTTTCAGATATTGATTGAACAGATAAGATAAAGTATGAGTAGAGGTACCTATTGCTTTAGCCAAATCTGCAAGTTTCAAATCTGAATGGATATAAAGTCTTTCATTCGACATTATTTGTTCCAAACTATCCGCTAAACGCCTACAATCTTCTACAGACAACTTTATTGACTTATATTTTTCGTCTGAACCAGCCTTATCCCTCCGTATAACATCTGTTGCATTGTGTTCAACAAATTTCTTTTCAATATTATATTTCCTCCGATAAGTAAAATAATAGAATCCAAGTCCAACAACCAACATCATCAGCCCTCCGATCACGAGTTTAATTGGGATACTCGAAGAGATATAAACAGGCAAATCAACAACAGAGTTTGGTTTTCCAATCCGTCTTACCTTAAAAACATAAGAACCTGAAGGCAAATTATAATATGCCACTTCAGATTTTCCAAACATTGATAACCAACCGTCATCTATACCATCCAACATATATTCATAAGACATAGCGGCAGGATCTGTATAAGAAAAATCCGAAATATGAAAATTCAAATTTCTTTCACTGGGCTTCAATACAATTCGTGAATTCGCATCAAACAAACTTCCATGCCTGGTTACCGATGCACTCCCATTTACTAACACATCAGTTATTCTCAGTTCATATTTTTTTCCTTTTTTTTCTCTCCGACGAGACTTCTCCAAACATAGCAATCCCTTAGAATTACCAAACCAGAGATTCCCTGTTATATCACAAACTGGAGGACACAACGTAAAAGTTGGGCCAGGAATGCCGTCTGCAAAATTATAAAGTACAAAATCACTGCCTTTATCATAATAAAACAAGCCATTTTTTGTACCTATCCAAACTCCCCCCTCAAGATCTTCAATAATGCTTACGCCATCCCGACCATCCAGCGATGTACCAGGCTGCAAACTATGAAATCTACTCATAGATAAATCTGAGAAAAATAATGTTCCTTTATCAGGAAAGAAATAAAGCTGATGATCTGAATCTTCATACACGACTCTTATCTTTTCCCGATGAACAAATCCCTCTGGAAAGATATCATTCCTCAAACTCTTTGAAGAAGGTTCCCAAAGACATAGCCCGTTTTCGGTACAAATCCATCCCTTATGAGTAGAATCAAAAAATATCTCATAAACATTACCCTCTGGCAGCTTAGAATTAGCACTCGTATAATGAGCTGTAACCCTACCATTTTTACAACAAAATACTCCCATAGAAGTACCAATCCATAATGTATGCGTTACATCCTCTGCCATACAAAATACATGCCCTTTTTGAAAAGGTTCATTTTCCGAAAAATCGTCTATATCCAACGATTCGGGATCTATGAGGTACATTCCGCCACCATAAGTTCCAATCCAATATTTTCCCTCAAAATATCGAATACAGAAAACCATCCCCGAACGCATTTGGGGTACAGAAAATGCATGAAAGAGATTTTTATCCTCATTAATATAAAACAAACCATCACGAGTTCCTATCAGTTTTTCCGGCCCATTGATAGCTATCGCACGAACTAAAATGTCTTTTGATGTAAAATAAGGAGCGAAAGAATAAACAGAAAAAGTATTTGATTGATACAGAGAGTAGTCAAATCCTGCTTGATAAAAGCCAACCCAAATCAACCCGTCTCGGTCAACCATTAACGAATAAACGGAATTGGAACGTAACGAATTCTCATTTCCCGGCACATGACGCATAGAACGAACGACTTTCTTTTCATTTATATCGATAAAATGAATGCCATTACCATCAGTCCCTACATACAACATTTTCTCTGAATCACTGGATAGAGAAGAGATAACATTACATCCTACTTCAACAAATGAAGAAAATGTTTCCGAACAAATATCAAAACATATAATTCCCTGATCCATTGTTCCCAAATACAGTTTATCCTTAACATAAGCCAAACAGTTAAAAGCTGATTCACCTCCATTTGAGGACTTATAATGCCAATGTTCCAATTTTAATGTTTCTATATTCAAAGCATACAAACCTTTGGAAGTAGACATCCATAAAAAGCCTTCTCCCATAGCCATTGATGAAATAACATTGGAAGAAGAAAAAGAATTTGCATCCAACAACAAATGTTCAATTTTCCCATTTTTACAGAGATAAAGTCCACGTTCACTCCCGATATAAAGCGTCCCTTTTCCATCATCCAGTAAAGAGTAAACAGGAGTATTAATCAAGTCAGGAGCTATCAGTTCAAAAGTATCTGTTTGCCTTTCTAAACGCCATAATCCTCTGCCATTACCCATCCATATGTGATTATCCGTTTCAATAATTGTATTAACACTTTTCAATTGCTCATCCTCTTCATTTATTTTGTAATGTTTAAAGAAAACGCCATCAAAACGTTCAACAGAATAATCCGTTCCAATCCACACGAAACCAACAGAATCTTTACAAAAAGCATTAACGGTTAAATTTTCCACACCATTTACAGAGGGTAAACTTCGAAATATTTGTGCGGTCGATTGAAAAGAAAAAGGATAAAGAAAAATGCACAAAAACAGCCAATATGTTAGAATTCTATTCATTTCTATCAGACTTTTTATGCACAAAGATAGGAAAACAAACCAAAACTCAAAGTTCTTTGAGGGAATAATATAAGACTTAATCACATAATTAATCCTAATAATTCCCCGATATTAATGAATCAGATAGATTTCTGAATACACAAACAAGGAGGATATAAATCAAACTGTGTTAACAAAGTTAATAATTTATTCTTTGCTAACACAGTTTAATTTACATTTTCCTACAATCTCACAGTAACTGGCCAAAAAGTTTGGAGAACGATTTAAATTATTGTAATTTTACGCTCATCGAGACGGGTCGTTCCGTCCCTTGGCACTGGCCGTTCCCCGACCGATAAGTTTTCTGGAGAAAAATAACGCATGACACAGTTTATTTACACTACCCAAACAAGTTATTTTCTTCATTCTAAAATTCTCAAACAGATTATAACAATCACATCAGGAATGATTTCATTATTATCTGCTCAGGAGATTCCATAAATAAGCATAGCTTTACTATTGCCCCAAAATGTTGAGGCAATAGTAAAGGATATGCCGGCCGATAAAATCGGTTCACTTGAATACAACGTTGTCAACATGCTCTCCAATAAAAATGCGTCCCATATCTGCAGTCTTGTACCATTTAGGTTTACCTGGCATATCATCGCAAATTTTAACACTATTTATAACTAAATTCTCAAAAGTAACATTTTTCACTTTTCGTTCTTCATTGTACCCGATGATTATGGAAACCTCAGCATTACTTCCATTATAAACAATATCTTTAAAATAAATATCTTCTATACCACGCCCAGGAACATTACAATATTTTTTAATTAAAGCTACACGTATATCTACAAGTTTCCCTTGACGAATATTTTCTATCCTAATGTTATCAAATTTCACATCGCGCACAAGATTATCATCACCAGCCACAATGGCAAAAACTCCTTGACAATCAAGCTGTGGCTCTTTCTGATCAAGTACATCGATATTCCGATAAAGAATATTTTCAATGGTATCCGGCCGTTCTGGATTGCCATGTAAACCAATATTTATAGGATGTGCCACATCAGCCCATAAAGTAGAGTTTTCCATAACTATATTACGACTGCTTCCCTTATGCCCTAAACGAGTTGCATAAACTGTTGTACAATCATCACTCGTACGGGCAAAAATGCCATCATATTTTACATTGCAACTCGCAAAAACATTAAAACCATCTCCCCAACCATAAGAGGTTATCCCTTTGACATTTGTTACTTTTATACCATCACTTTCACCTACAGGCAGCTGGGTTACCACAATACCATCTACTTCTACATTCCGCGCACGGACCACAGACACACCTGCACCCCGTCCTTTAGGATGCACTTCTCCCCGACCCAATATTTTTACACCACAAGCATCTTTAACGATAAAAGTTCCAACGACACGCGCTCCTCCATCCACATAGACTGTCTTACCTGAAGGAATCAACAGAGTATCACCAGGAAGCTGATGCAGACCTGGAGCAAAATAAATAAGATTGCTTCCACGTTTCCCAGCCTTATTGATTTCACGGGCCGTAGGACGGTTACGATCAATAGGATTTGCAAAAAGATGCAGATTATGGAATATATCACCATTTACCTCAACAGACAGATTACATGGTTTGTCCAATTTAAATCTCAACTTGTTATCCGTTACATTCACTTTAATATTATACGATAACGGACGTATACGAGCATCTTTTACCAGTCCTTTATTTGATATTACTTCCACTTCTACAATACCGTCAAAGTCGAAGTAAGCCATTGATGCTATCTCGACACAATGTTTGGTTCCACGTACTTCATCAACCTTAACCGGATATACAGCTAAAGATTGCCATTCTCCTCCCAACTGACGTACACGAACCATGTAATCATCTAGGAGCTCTACTCCCTTACCAGCAGGATACGTTATAACTTTTGCATCGGCAATAATCGTAAATGATGCCCAATAAATCAATAAAACAAGAAAAAATCTAACCATATCATTTTTAAATTAAGTTATCAGTTCAATATTTCTATCACAATACACACCCTAGCAAATTTATCTCTCATTGGTCATTAACATTCATTATTTCTCTCAAATTCGTTTATAATTTATCTATATTCATAAACATTCATTCTAAAATTCTTGTCCTTATATCTTCAACGCAGTACTCCCTTCCCTGCGCTTTTCAGTAATATTTTCGTACCACCAACAACCAATGTACAAGCCCCCGATGCCTCATAATGCCATCCATCGGAAAAACGTTCCAACAAAACATTGACTGGCTGTACAGCATCGATACTCACTCCTGGTAACAGCATCCGTGTACCATTCCCCAAGAACATCAGTTCATTGCTTCCATCTGCAGCACACCGCCACAACGTATAAGTGCCACAAGCCTGCATCGCCTCAACCTTACAAAGATGGCCAGGTTTATCGGATGACAATATCAAATCACGACATCCATCCTTCAAACTCACACAGACAGCAACATGACTACCTGTTTTACGACAATCCACTTGGGGAAAACTGACCGAATGAATAAGTTCCGGTTCTTTTACTGACGATGGTTCATAGATTGCCACGAACGGACGATTCCAGGCCTCGCCTTCCTGACGTGCGACAAAGGTCAATGTTGGGTGTTCTTTAATGTCGTAAGGCATATCGGTAACACGGCTTAACCCCTCCGTCATAGGGCTAAAGGCTGTAAATACGCTACGTTCTTCTTCACCTTTCATCCATAAATTCATCGATATATTATCTTTGTCGGGCATTTGTATGGTAAATACCGCTTTTACATCTTTGGTAGTACGAGCTATTTTTTTTTCGAACAGATAGGAATAAGCATACAAGTGTCCCCCTGCAAAAGCCAGTTCATCGGTCGAACTCAAATTCAGGTCACTACCATCCGAGGCGGTCAATTCCATCACTTGCCCTAGATTATGATAAAAATAGTCATGCATTTTATCACTACCCTTAGCCTTACGACTTCGGAATACATCTACATAATATCCACCTTTATTTCCCACAGTTACAATGCTATTCAGTCTATTTTGATCGGATTGACTTTCCGGTTCACGAAAATAAACTTCACTAAAAGTCACCTTAGGAAAATTACGTTTCGTCTCTTTCTGAATTGGATAGGCCGAAAGTAAATCAAAATCATGATTGCTCTTCATTACAGGGTAAGAGGAGATACCGTCCACACATACGGTATTATGGCTAGGAAACTGCGAATAATATTCCAAATAATCCAAGCCACTATAAGACGAACGTCCTATACCAGCATCAGGTCCCAAAACATATCCTTTGCCATAAAGCTCCATTGAAATGCCATTAGCATGCATGTGATTCCCTAAGCTAGCATTAACTGACAACATCAAGCTATGTCGTGCATCCATACCATTGCGCTGAACCAACCATGAAACATTAGGAGCATAGAAAAAAGGAGATACATAGTCCTCTATTTGTCCAGCTTTTACCTCTGATTTCAGCTGAAGCGGTTTGTCATCAAAAAAAGAATTGACCGAATTACGGACACGCATTTTTTCACCGCCTAATTCTGAGGCGGCCGAAGCATCAAAGCATTTCAGCATAGCAGTAAAATAGTCTTCTTGTTCTATTTTCCCGTTTATCTGCGCATTCCGTATCATGCGCTTAATAGGATTGGCGTCCAGACGAAAAGGATGTGTATCACCAAATCCGCACACCATACCGTTAGGGAAAAGATATTGCGGCATTACAGTTACTGCTTTCAAAATAACAGGAAGTTCTTCTGTCAAGTCAAAATGCAAATTACGATCAAAAAGAGTTGTAAAACTAGTAAAGTCATTCAAAACGACATTACTGTAACCAGGAGATTCTGCCCATATACCAGTCTGTTCGTCATAACCATATGCAGCCAGTTCCTTAAGACTCCACTGCCGGATACTAGAGCGATTCAATACATAATCAATATAATATCCACGCCCCTTCCCATCTGCATAGAAAGTGTCATCTTCCAATACCAGACCTATATTCATCACATATCGGGCCTGTATCAAGTTCCAGTTATTATGAGGTACGCCATTGTTTATGATATTTTCTGCCCACTTTTTGAAAGCCGAGGAATAAATACCCATCTTCTCTATATAATGAGCCAACAAGTAATTATACAAGAAATCATAAAGAGGCACTATTTCCGTTAGAATATCTTCATGGATAACCTCGAACGAACTCATACCTACCAATGTCTGTTGATGTCCATGGTTCAAATCAACAGGAACATTGCGATAGTAGATGCCTGTCATGTAAGTATCGAATACTCCAGCGGCCAGACGGGCATAGCTTTCATCTTCCGTCAGCCAATATAGAAAAGCTGCATCACGGGCAATCCCCATTATTTCCCGATTCAAGCTCTCAATACCACGTCCAGTTTTCGAAGGATGTACTTTTTCCAAAGGCCGACCTGGCAAGCTGTTGTTATGAAAAGTCACATTGCCCTTTTCGTCGTCATCGTAAGGTACTACATCTTCCAGACGTGGACGACTGTAAGTAGCCACTGTTCCGCGTGTACCGGTATAACGTACAGTAGGAACAGGAGCTGTCTGTCCACCGGCATAGGCAAATGTTTCACCGTTAATATAAACATCTGTTGCATGGGACTCCCAATACATGGCAAGACGTGAATAAAGCCAGTCTGGCTGTGTGTCTATACGTTTCACATATATATCAGTACGTTCTTTCAAAGCATAGAACACATCTTGTGCCCAATTTTCCGATGCAATCAGTTTCTGTAGTTCGAGCCGTCCCTGAGAATGTATCAGGTAACGGGGATGTTCTCGGGGCAATTTCCATTTGCCAACAGCTGACTGAGCACAAACTGTTATACAAAAACACCATATCAATATTTTCTTCTCATTTATCATAATATCCTTTTTTTGTAAGATACGAACAAACATAGAAACTTACTCAATGGAATAACATTTTTCCGTCAGAATGCCTACCTTTGCCCTCATGAAACAGGAAAAAGAGACAAACAGCCCCAGCCTGCACCTCCAGCAACAGCAGTTGCTGCTGCGCATGGAGTACGAATACGAGAAGGAAGAGTTCCGCCGACAGACGGAAACCATGGGCGTGGCACGCAAGGTGAAGCGCGGCATGTGTTGGTTTCCCGTCACCACCGGGCGCAGTTACTACAACTCGCTGAACCAGCTGGTGCTGGAAGTGACCCGCACAGAAGATACCGACATCGAACACAACTTCGAATACGGACGTCCCGTCTGCTTCTTCCGACAGACGGCAGACGGCAGCCTCAGCTACTACAACTTCCAGGGCAGCGTCAGCTATGCCGACGAAACCCGCATGGTGGTCGTCATGCCCGGCGCCGGTGCCATCCTTGACATACAGGCAGCCGACCGGCTGGGCGTGCAGCTTTACTTCGACGAAACCAGCTACCGCACGATGTTCGAAGCGCTGGCCGACGTGCTCCGCGCCAAAGGCAACCGGCTGGCCGAACTGCGCGACACGCTGCTGGGCACTCTGAAGCCCGGCTTCCGCGAACTCTACCCCGTCCGCTTCCCCTGGCTGAACTCCACACAGGAGTCGGCCGTCAACAAGGTGCTCTGTACCCGCGACGTGGCCATCGTCCACGGCCCTCCCGGCACGGGCAAGACCACCACACTGGTCGAAGCCATCTACGAAACGCTGCACCGCGAGCCGCAGGTGCTGGTGTGCGCGCAGAGCAACACGGCCGTCGACTGGATTTCGGAGAAACTTGTGGACCGCGGCGTCAGCGTGCTGCGCATCGGCAACCCAACGCGTGTCAACGACAAGATGCTGTCCTTCACCTACGAACGCCGCTTCGAGTCACATCCCGCCTACCCCGAACTGTGGAGCATCCGCAAGGAGCTGCGCCAGCTTCATGGCAAGGCCCGTCGCGGCACCTACGAGGAACGCGAAGGCGTGCGCAGCCGCATGTCACGCCTGCGCGACCGTGCCACAGCCCTGGAAGTACAGATCAACGCCGACCTCTTCGACTCGGCCCACGTCATCGCCTCCACCCTCGTCAGCAGCAACCACCGTGTGCTGGCCGGCCGACGCTTCGGCACCCTCTTCATCGACGAGGCCGCACAGGCCCTCGAAGCCGCCTGCTGGATAGCCATCCGCAAGGCCGACCGAGTGGTGCTGGCAGGCGACCACCAGCAACTGCCGCCCACCATCAAGTGCTACGACGCGGCACGTGGCGGACTGGAACGTACACTGATGGAGACCGTCGTGGCCCGCAAGCCCGAGACCGTCTCGCTGCTCACCACCCAATACCGCATGAACGAGGCCATCATGCGCTTCTCGTCCGACTGGTTCTACGGCGGGCAGCTGCAGGCCGCCCCCGAAGTGCGCCATCGCGGCATCCTCGACTGGGACACTCCCATCTCGTGGATTGACACGTCGGAAATGGATTTCAAGGAAGAGTTCGTGGGCGAGAGTTTCGGCCGCATCAACCGCCAGGAGGCCGACCTGCTGCTCAGCGAGCTGGAGAAATACATTGCCCGCATCGGCGGACAGCGCATTCTGGACGAGCGCATCGACTTCGGCCTCATCTCGCCCTACAAGGCACAGGTGCAATACCTGCGCGGCAAGCTCCGCGGCAGCGCCGCCCTGCGCCCCTACCGCCACCTGATGACGGTCAACACGGTCGACGGTTTCCAAGGTCAGGAGCGCGATGTCATCTTCATCAGCCTCGTCCGCGCCAACGACGAAGGCCAGATAGGTTTCCTCGGCGACCTGCGCCGCATGAACGTAGCCATGACCCGTGCCCGCATGAAGCTCGTCATCCTGGGCGACGCCACCACGCTGGGACGGCATGCCTTCTATCGGAAGCTGCTGGAGCACATCCGCGAACTGGCCTCCCCCTCTGCATGATGTTCTCCGTTCAAGCTGGGGAAAGCAACGATTTAAGCTGGGAAAAACGTCCGTTTAAGCTGGGTAAAGTATTGGTTTGTCCAGCTTAAAGCACCGCTTTACCCAGCTTAAACCGACATCCGAAAAGCGACATGGATTGTCACCCCGCAAAAGGTAGGATGTTTTGCCCCAAAACAAGGAATGTTTTGAGGCAAAAGCGGCAATGTTTCAGGGGAAAACAAGGGATGATTCAGATGGAAAGAACCAAGTCTATCAACAGAACGGCTGTTTCCGGTTCTGTTTTCGGTGCTTCTTTAGGTCTCCATGCCACTACAAACCGAACGGATGCAGCGGCCACTACATACCCTTTAGCCTCCCATCCTTTCATTCTTTGAGCCATGTCCGACGACAATTTAGCTACAGCCTTATGGGTAGAAGTCTCATACAAGACCAACTGACGGTATTCCAAGGCATCGCCGCTCTTCAATGCCAGGATATCCCGTTTGCGATCCTTGAAAAAGTCGAGATACACATCCCGATAAGATAGTTGCAGCACAACCTCTTCAGGCATTGAATATTCTTTTTCATCGACTACATAACGGTCTGCATACCGATTTTTGAAACAAGGGACATTAGTATGTATAAACAAACGATTCTTTGCACGAGTCATGCCCACGTAATGCCTACGGGTCGGGTGGGCTTTTTCGGGCTCCTCAGCGGCTATAAGCATATACACATCTTCAAATTCCCGTCCTTTTGCCTTATGAATGGTCGAAACAACCACTTCCGCTCCCGACACATCACAAAAGTCTTCCACAGAAGACTCGAATACATATTCCTTAAAGTCACTCGAATACTTAACTTTATTGGTCTGCTCGAACAGTTCCATACAACGCTTCACATACGGCAAACTCAAACTACCACTGTATGTGTCAAAGGTAACCTGTCGGGCTTCCTCCCACAACGCATCAGGTAGCAGAGGCGTATCTACGCGACTTTCTATATACTTGAGCAAAAAGCGCACTTCAGCCATGTTCCAGAAACGAATTTGCCCCATAGACTGCACCAGCTTGGCATTAACACCACATCGCCGCAAGAGCGCCACCAAAATACCGGCTTCTTCATTAGTCTGGGTAAGCACACACGCATTGCCCCCCTCCCTGTTATCCAGCAATTCATTGACAAGAGGCAAATACATATCTTTCGAACAATGGCAGGTCACACTGACCCAACCTTCTTCATTCCGTCTGGAAACAATCGGAGAAGTTTTTATCCTCTTCCCTATCCCTTTCAGAAATTCGTTGGCAAAGCCTACCAGGTGTCGTGAACTACGATAGTTTTCAGTCATTTCGATGAACCGACTTCCTGACTCCTGAGTCAACCGATACATGTTCAAAGAATCCGAACCCCGGAACTGGTAAATATTCTGGTCATCATCGCCTACCGCTATTACACGCATTTCTTCATTGCTGTTCATCAAAGCCCTGACCAAAGCATACTCTTCATCACCCATATCCTGGGCTTCATCAATAACCAGCACCGTCTTGCCCAGCTTTTTCGGCTCCACCTCACCCCGTCCAATCATTTCGGCAGCTTTTCCTACAATATGTTCCACTTCGTCCAAATTACCGATGCGTCCTAACAAATCAAAACTATACGAATGAAACGTTTTGATTTCAACAAAATGAGCGGCATTGCCAATCAACGCCATCAACCGCTGCTTGAACTCCGTAGCGGCCGCTCTCGAAAACGTCAGCATCAGAAGCTGTTCGTGCTTCACGTCCTCGAGCAGCAATAATGATGCCAGCTTATGAACCAAAACACGAGTCTTGCCACTACCGGGACCTGCCGCCACGACAATACAACGAGATTCCTTGTCGGATATAATTTCCATCTGGCACTGTGACAATTGTCCGAACAGTTGCCTATATTTTTCAGGAGTTAGGTTACGCAGGATTTCGTTCTGTCTTTCCCCCTTGAAATATTTGACCACAAACTTTTTATAGTCCATCTGAAAATAATCCTGAACATATTGCAAAGCCGCCTGATAATCCTTCACCATCAGATTAGCATATTCACCCACTATATGGACCTGCTGTATCTTTTGCTTGTAGAATTCGTTGAGCATCCGATAGTCATCTTGTCGGTAGCGCGACTTGTTGTCTTTGATCCGACGAATATCCATCGCATTATATATCACCAGAAAGCCGCCTTCCAGTTTCAATGCTCCGATTTGTGACAGATACAGAAGAGCCTCTTCCACATCTTGCAACCGCACCTTATCTAATCCGCCGAAAAGAGTTTCGGGAGTTGCCTGAATCCGTTTCAGAAGTTCGAGTTCTGAGAATTGAACACTCTGATTCTGCACAGGACTTCCAGCCCTTTCCGCCGACAATTGATACAACCATGCCACAGCAAAACGACCGATTTCCAATCTCCTTTCAAAACGCTGGAAAATAGTGTCCTTGTCTGACAGACAGACAATTTCCACGTTATGCTCCGCATCTTCTTTCTTACGAATATAATTTTTCACTGTAAGGAAATAAAACAACGTTCGTATATCCTTTTCTGTAGACGTGGTAATGCCCTCGTTTATCGCATCATTATTCAGTTGCCGGCATGAAATACGCAAAATGCCATCAATCATCTGTTGAAGCAGATACCGTTCGAGTTTCGCAAAACGTTCAAGGACAGACTGGGATTTTCGCTCCGAATCCCCATCCAACAAATAAACTGATATATCCTTGCTATCAGCCAATATGCCTTCCTGACGCATCCGTTCCACAACAGATACCACCTCACCCTTACTTAAACCCAATACATCTGCCAGATAATCAATTCTGGATTCCGCTTCAGCATCCCGGGCTTTGGAAATATATTTCTGAGAAATCAACGACTTGATAACTCTCACAGCCTTTTCCGTCTCGTCATTACCAAACAGTATCGATTCAGAAATTCGTTTTCTTGCCTCGTCCATGTTCTTCACAGTGATGCCAGTAGCATACACATGGGGGACATTGTTTCCTCTTTCCAAATACCCTCCCTGTTCCAAAGCAGCCAAAGCAGTCCGAACACGAGTCTCAATGTCAGACACTGCGTCATCCCAACCAGCTTGCCGAGCAATCTCCAAAGCAGAACAACACACTCTTCTTCTCTGTCGAGTGAAATCCTTGACTGCCTTCCACACCTGCTGTATCTCACTTATGCTCAACTTCGTCTGGTTCAACAAGATAAAATGTTTGTCTAAGTCACTATCACTATAAAGTACATAACAACGTGCACTCAGATGAGGATCGCGCCCTGCCCTGCCTGCTTCCTGAACATAATTCTCCAACGAATCAGATATGTCATAATGCACCACCATCCCGACATCTCTCTTATCCACTCCCATGCCAAAAGCCGACGTGGCCACAATGATGCGTACCCGATCCTCCATAAAGGCTTCTTGATTAGAAATCTTCTCTTCCGAGTCCATCTTTCCATTAAAAGGTAAAGCCTTATATCCATCACAGGTCAGCTTGGCTGCCAAATCTTTCGTACGCCTCGTACGTGAAACGTAAACAATCGTTGGACAATCGGACTCAGCCACCAAGCTTCTTAGTATCTGATATTTTTCATCATCGGTATCAGTGTGTAGAACAGAATAACGCAAGTTAGTCCTAGAAGCTGTCGATGCAAACAGTTCCAGATCAAGGTTTAAAGTTCTTTTGAAGTAGTCACAAATATCCTGTATAACCTTCTGCTTGGCCGTAGCTGTGAAACAGGACACAGGAATCGGGGTCGTACGCCCCTTCTTCCGCAGATATTCCTGAATAAATTTACCAATGTAAAGATAATCGACTCGGAAATCTTGCCCCCAGGAAGAAAAGCAATGCGCTTCATCTATTACAAATCTAACCACATGACGTACCATCAAAATCCGCTCGACCGTTTTGGAACGAAGCATCTCGGGGGCTATATACAGAAGCGAAGCCTCACCTTCCAGCACCCGTTGTATGGCCAAAGACCTTGTTATCGGATCGAGTAATCCATTGATAGTGACAGCCTCCGTAATTCCTCGTTCGGCCAGATTGTCCACCTGATCTTTCATCAGTGACTGCAAGGGGGAGATGACTACCGTAAGTCCATGTACGGCACGACCTTCCATCAATGCAGGTAATTGGAACGTTAGCGACTTGCCCCCACCCGTGGGAAAAATAGCCAACAGAGACCTGCCCCCTACTGCCGCTAATGAAGCCTTTTCCTGAAGCGGTTCACCCTCGTAGGTACGGAATCGTTCGTAACCAAAGAATGCTTTGAGGTTATAAAACACATCCAGCTGAGTATTACAATAGGCACACCCCTCATCGCAACGGGTATAGCGCAGCATCCGTACAACATTTTCCACTTCGGGATAAGTATGCAATACCCATCCGGGAGTAATGGAACGATAGTCTGTCGTATCAACCAATGCCAAAGCATAAGCCAACTCACACGGGTATTTCTGAATCAGCATTTCCAAATCAACATGACAACAAATCCGACCTTCATAGACTTCTCTGATCACTTCGGTCAGCTCCCTGCCGACATATTCAGCACCAACCATATGAAGAAAGCCCTCAAACTCTCTTTTTCCTTTCAACAACGAAGCAAACAACAGACGCTTCCTGACCGGCAACGATTTCCAACAAGCTATTTCATCCATCAAAAGGTCTCTCGCTTTCTCACAATCGTTCACCGGATTATTGACCTGTTCACTGACTAACTTATCGTCTTTCACAAGCTTGTGGTAAGGACGTTCGGGAAATAACAATGGAGACAGATAAAGAGTATCAACCAGATACCATCGGCAGACTTTACCAACAAATAGAAATTTGGCATCATGATGAATAATGTTATGCCCGCAGACATAATCCACATGACCAAGGAAATCGAACAACTCGCCCCTGGAAGCTTTATGATATATGGCACCATCAAAACGAATGGCTCCAATATCGTGAATTTTACGGTCCTGCAAACCTACTTCAACATCGACCACTGCATAAAGGGGCACACCCATCTTTTCTTGTCCGCCAACATCCTTCGTGTCTCCAATATTTTCGGTTCCTGTGGATCTATTCATGCTGACTAATTTCTATTGTACATTGGCCATATACCTACCACAAATGTCTGTCCATATGCAAATATAAACAAATCAACCTAAAAGAGAAAAAAAACTTTCATTTTTATGATTTCAAATGCATAATCTGCAAGACCGGATTCTCTTCTTCCATCCCCTCGGGAATATACCAAAAGGTGAAAGTGTTGCCTTGCGTAGCCGAAGTGCGACCATTCGCATTCACACCATCCAAGTCATTCACCAGAGATTTGCCAATCCAATAGCGTTGCTCCTTTTTCGAAAACAGAAAACACCGCAAATCGTAAACCGATGACCAGTAGGCTGCATAAATCCAACCATCACTCTCTATGTATTGAGTCCTACTAAAATCTTCCATGTGCTGAAACGTATCGTCTTTACCATAATGATGTTTCAAAGGAGGCTGCATATCAAATGCATAACGCAGGACAAGCTCCTCACCGTCGAAACTATAGACATCGTTCTCGAAAATAGGTGACATGAAACAAACGTTGTCGCCCACCGAGCAGAGTTCCCAAGGAAGCTGGGTATAGATGGACGAACGTTCATCCCGCTTTACCAACTGTCTGACCACTTTTCCCGAGGCATCGACCTGATAAATTCCTGCGGCATCGGTGTCGCTGCCAGCCAACGACACCACATATCCCCCAGAAGGAAGCAGTTTAAAATCCATGGCACGAACTTCCAACGGCACCTCCTTGAGTAAGCCTCCCTCCCAATCGTAATGAAGAAGCTTGTTGGTCCAAATGTCCAGCAGAACAATTTGCCTGTTTGCCTCATCCACTTCAAACTGCTGAGCATTGACATATTCACCAGGCCCATTACCGGATTTCCGAATTTCCCCCAAATAATTCCCTTTCCTGTCGAATTTCCAAACCGTCTGCATCCTATCGTCAAAGACAAACACACACTCCTTCCCAATATACACATCCTTAATTTTCCCTATCAGGCATTTGTCCGATGTTTCCAAAGGAAGATACTCCAAACTGTCTACAAATTGTGAATACTTGACGGACTCTTTCGCTTCGTTCAACAAATCGGGAGCAAATGCGGAATCATTCTTCTGCTTCTCCGTACACGACAAGCAGAAAAATATTCCCATCAACCAACAGACATACCACTTATACATATCAACATTCAGATGTTATGTTAAACAAAAAATCCACATATATAATAAAAATGTATCAGTCATGCAAAACTACAAAAAAGCATAATTGCAACATATTCTATCATACAAAATATACAAAAAAGGGAGCGCACCGCCGTGCCAAGCACGTCGATACGCTCCCTTATAACTTCTTCAATCAGACAGATTGATTAATTGTTCTCCGGACGGAGCTTGCGGACTGTAACAGCCGTCTGCCACATTTCGCTGTCGCGCAGAGCCTTCAGTTCGGCATTCAGTTTCTCACGATAATCGGGCTGAGAGTTGCTGTCGATAGAAATCTGGGCTTCGTTACCGCTCTTCACACTCTCATACAGCTTCTGCATGACAGGCTTGATGGCATCGTGGAACGGGCCCATCCAGTCGAGAGCACCACGCTGGGCGGTAGTAGAGCAATTGGCATACATCCAGTCCATACCATTCTTGGCAAAGAGAGGCATCAGCGACTGAGTCAACTCCTCAACGGTTTCATTGAAAGCCTCGGAAGGCGTGTGGCCGTTCTCACGAAGCACTTCGTACTGAGCCAGCAACAGACCCTGGATAGCACCCATCAACGAACCGCGCTCGCCGGTCAAGTCGGAATAAACCTCGCGCTTGAAAGTCGTTTCGAACAGGTAACCGGAACCGATACCGATACCGATGGCCAGCGTGCGGTCTTTGGCACGACCCGTTGCATCCTGGTAAACGGCATACGAGCTGTTCAGTCCGCGGCCCTCGAGGAACATCGTACGCAGCGATGTGCCCGAACCCTTGGGAGCTACCATGATGACATCGATATCAGCAGGAGGGATGATGTTAGTGCGTTCCTTATACGTAATAGCGAAACCATGAGAGAAGTACAGAGCCTTGCCCGGAGTCAGGTACTGCTTGATCTTGGGCCATACGGAAATCTGGGCAGCATCGGACAGCAACATGCAGACGATGGTACCCTTCTGTGCAGCCTCTTCGAGCGAGAAGAGTGTTTCGCCCGGCTTCCAACCGTCGGCCACAGCCTTTTCGTAAGTTTTGCCCTGACGCTGGCCAACGATAACGTTGAAGCCGTTGTCGCGCAGGTTGCAAGCCTGGCCGGGACCTTGTACGCCGTAACCCAGAACGGCAATTACTTCATCTTTCAAGATTTCACGTGCTTTTTCAAGAGGAAACTCTTCGCGGGTCATCACATTCTCGATGACACCGCCAAAATTCATTTGTGCCATTTTGTTTTAGTTTTTTTATTTGTGGCTTTCGCCTGGTTAATATATTGTTCGTTATTCAAAAATCACTTTGGCCCGGCAGACCGTCTCGCTGCCGTTCTTTTTCACCTCTACGCCGTAGACGCCTTTCCCGTCGTCATCGACGAAGAAGGAAAGCTCGTCGTCGAAATAGCTCTCGGCCACGTAGGCCATCTCGAAACGGCGGATGCGCTGCGTCCGATACTTCTCCAGCGGGAAGAGGTCGAGGATGTGCTCGATGTAACGGATGCTGTTCACATGGCCGTTGATGTCGATGTCGCTGTACTTGGCCGTAAGCGAAGCGACCGGCTCGGTGGCCTGCACCTTGATGCGCGAAGGCTTCTCGATGGGGCAAGGCTCGTCGCACACGTAGTTTACAATATCGCCATCGTTGATGGCCAGCAGGTCGATGGGCTTGCGTGTCTGCATGCTGATCATCGCCCACACGGAACGTGCATAGCCTATCTTGCGCCCGTCCTTGTCAAGGATGGCAAAGTTACGGTCGGTAAAGAGGCGGTAGACATTCTCTATCCACGTCTGTATCGAAAACGACTCGTACTGCAGGGGCATCTTGTCCATGTCAATGGCCAGACGGGACAATACCCACGTATAGTTTTCCTCGTTCAGCTCGGCCATGCCGAATCCACGTTCGGTGGCGTGGAAGCCCGCGCAGTTGAGCAGGTGGTTGCCCAGCACGCCCAGCGTCAGCCGCCCTGTAAAGTCTACATGGAAAGGCTCGGCCACGAAGTTATAGGTCCCTATTTTGTCGTTTTCACTCATTGTCTTTTTCCTTTTTACTTTTCAGATATTTTGCCTTGCGTTCAGCCAGGTACTCGTTGACACGCTCGAAGCAGCTGGTAGTGATGGCCACCCGGCCCGAACGGACAAACTGAAGCACACAGCCGAAGGCTTGAAGCTCCTGATAAAGGTGGGTGATATCGTCGCTCACGCCGTTCATCTCGACAATGGAGAAGACGGGATTCACCTCGACGATGCGGGCGTGGTTCTTGCGGATCACCTTCGACACCTCAGGCGTCTGCTCCAGCGCAGGAGTCGTTATCTTATAGAGGGCAATCTCGTGCTGGTAGATTTCGTCGTCGGTGAAGTAGTGGGCCTGCAATACGTCGATCTTCTTGGTAATCTGCTTTACCACTTTCTCGATGGTGTCCTTGTCCGTCCAGGCGGTGATGGTATACTTGTGTACGCCCTGGATGGAAGAGGCAGACACATTCAGGCTCTCGATGTTGATCTGCCGGCGGGTAAACACGGCCGTCACCTGATTGAGCAGTCCAGCAATGTTCTCCGAGTGGACGATAATGGTATATAATGTCTTGTCAGTCATAATCCGATTTCATTTAGCATTCCAAAAGCATCTGGTTCACCGAACCGCCCGGAGGCGTCATCGGCATCACATTTCCTTCTTCCTCCACACAGGCCTCGAGCAGGAAGGGACCGTCCGTGGCCAGCATCTCGCGAATGGCATCGGCCAGCTCCGCACGATCCATGACGCGTCGCGAGGGGATTCCGTAGGCGGAGGCTATCTGCATGTAGTCAGGGTTCAGCATAGGGGTGAACGAATAACGGCGGTTGAAGAACATGGCCTGCCACTGGCGGACGTTGCCCAGGTAGTTGTTGTTGAGCAATATCATCTTGACGGGCGCCTTCTGCTCCATCACCGTGCCCAGTTCCTGCAGGTTCATCTGCAGGCCGCCGTCGCCCATGAAGACGCAGACGGTGCGGTCGGGACGGCCGAAGGTTGCTCCAATGGCGGCAGGCAGGCCGAAGCCCATCGTACCCAGTCCGCCGGAAGTAACGATGCTGCGCTCGCGGGTGTACTTGAAGTAGCGGGCAGAGAGCATCTGGTTCTGACCGACATCGGTCACCAAGATGGCATCGTTGCCGGTGGCTTCGCTCACGGCACGGGCCACCTCGCCCATGCTCAGTTCGCGGCCGCTGCGATACAGCTCGGGACGGATTACTTTCTCTTCCTCCACTACCTCGTAGGTGCGGAAGCTGTCGAGCCATTCCTTATGGGTAGCAGGCTTCAGCAGCTCGGTCACGGCAGGGAGCGTCTGCTTGCAGTCGCCCAGCACGGCAACGTCGGTCTTGATATTCTTGTCTATCTCGGCGGGGTCGATGTCGAAATGGATAATCTTGGCCTGCGGGGCGTAAGTAGCTACGTTGCCCGTCACACGGTCGTCGAAACGCATGCCCACGGCTATCAGCACGTCGCACTTGTTGGTATTGATGTTCGGCCCCAGATTGCCGTGCATACCCAGCATTCCCTTGTTCAGCGGATGGTCGGTAGGCAGGGCCGAAAGCCCCAGCAGGGTACGTCCGGCAGGCAATTCGGCCTTCTCGATGAAGGCACGGAGCTCGGCCTGGGCATTGCCCAGTTCCACACCCTGCCCCACGAGTACCAGCGGGCGTTCGGCGGCATTGATGAGGTCGGCCGCTTCGCGGATGGCTTCCTCATCCATGTCGGGTACGGGCTGGTAGCTGCGGATGAAGTCGACCGTCACCGGCGCATACTCCATCTTGTCCACCTGCGCGTTCTTGGCAAAGTCGAGTACCACCGGTCCCGGACGCCCGCTGCGGGCGATGTAGAAGGCCCGTGCCACGGCCCAGGGAACATCCTCGGCCCTACGAATCTGATAACTCCACTTGGTGATGGGCTGCGTGATGCCCACGAGGTCCACTTCCTGAAAAGCATCCGTACCGAGGAATCCTGTGCCCACCTGTCCGGCAATGACAACGATGGGCGTACTGTCTATCATGGCATCGGCAATGCCGGTGATGGTATTGGTGGCACCCGGCCCGCTCGTCACGAGGCAGACACCCACCTGTCCCGACACACGGGCAAAGCCCTGTGCGGCATGGGCGGCTCCCTGTTCGTGGCGTACCAGGATGTGGTTCAACGTCTGCCGATGGTCGTATAAGGCATCGAACACCGGCATGATGCTGCCGCCCGGATAACCGAATATCGTCTTTACCCCTTCGTGCTCCAGGGAGCGCATCAGGGCTTCTGCGCCTGTAATTGTATCTTTCATTTCTTTCATGGATAATGGAGAATTGAAAATGGAAAATTGCCTGCGAAATCACAAGACTATTAATTTTCCATTTTCCATTCTCAATTTTCAATTATATAATTCTCACTGCTCCCTTGTCTGCCGAGCTCACCAGGCTGGCGTAGGCCTTCAGTGCCTTTGACACTTCGCGATTGCGGGTGACAGGCGTCATGGGGCGGGCTGCCAGTTCGGCATCGGTCAGTCGGACGTTGATGGTGCGGTTCGGGATGTCTATCTCAATGATGTCGCCGTCCACCAGCTTGCCGATATTTCCACCGGCTGCCGCCTCGGGCGAGATGTGGCCGATGCTCAGGCCCGACGTACCGCCGCTGAAGCGTCCGTCGGTGATAAGGGCACACTCCTTGCCCAGGTGGCGCGACTTGATATAAGAGGTGGGATAGAGCATCTCCTGCATGCCGGGACCGCCCTTGGGGCCTTCGTGGGTGATGACCACCACATCGCCGCTCTGCACCTTGCCTCCCAGAATACCTTCGCAGGCAGCTTCCTGCGAGTCGAAGACTTTGGCAGGGCCCGTAAACTTCCAAATGCTTTCGTCCACACCAGCAGTCTTTACCACGCAACCGTCCTGTGCGATGTTTCCCTTCAGCACGGCCAGACCGCCGTCCTTGCTATAAGCATGCTCCAGGTCGCGTATGCAGCCTTCGGCACGGTCGGTGTCATATTCCTTATAATAGTTGTCCTGCGAACCCAGCATCAGGTTGAACTTTCCGCCAGGGGCACTGGCATATTTCTTCAGCGCCTTCTTGCAGACGTTGGGGCTGGTAATGCAATACTGGTCTATCTCTTCGGCCAACGTCAGGCCGTCCACGCGCTTCACGCTGGTATCCACCAGACCACCCTTGGCCAGCTCGGCCATGATGGCTACAATGCCACCCGCCCGGTTCACGTCCTGCACGTGGTACTTCTGTGTGTTGGGCGCCACCTTGCAGAGGCAGGGCGTCTTGCGCGACAGCATGTCGATGTCTTCCATCTTGAAGTCGGCTCCCGCCTCGTGGGCCACGGCCAGCAGGTGGAGCACCGTGTTGGTCGAACCGCCCATGGCGATGTCCAGCGTCATGGCGTTGAGGAAAGCCTCGCGGGTGGCGATGCTGCGTGGCAGCACACTCTCGTCGCCGTCCTCATAGTATTTGTAGGCATTCTCCACAATCAGCTTGGCGGCATCCTTGAAGAGCTTCTTGCGGTTCTCGTGTGTAGCTACGATGGTACCGTTGCCCGGCAGGGCCAGGCCGATGGCCTCGTTCAGGCAGTTCATGGAGTTGGCGGTGAACATGCCCGAACAGCATCCACACGTGGGGCAGGCATGCTGCTCAATCTTGGCCACGTCGTCGTCGCTCACCGTCGTGTCGGCCGATTTGATCATGGCGTCTATCAGGTCGAGGTGCTGCCCCTTCCATTCGCCCGCCTCCATCGGTCCGCCCGAAACAAAGACGGTAGGGATGTTCAGTCGCATGGCGGCCATGAGCATGCCCGGCGTTATCTTGTCACAGTTACTGACGCACACCATGGCGTCGGCCTTGTGGGCGTTGACCATATACTCCACGCTGTCGGCAATGATGTCGCGCGAAGGCAGGGAGTAGAGCATGCCGTCGTGTCCCATGGCGATACCGTCGTCAATGGCGATGGTGTTGAACTCGGCGGCAAAGCAGCCCAGCTTTTCAATCTCTTCCTTGACATACTGGCCGATTTCGTGCAGGTGGACGTGTCCCGGCACAAACTGCGTGAACGAATTGACGATGGCAATGATGGGCTTTCCCATCTGCTCGCGCTTCATGCCGTTGGCCACCCACAACGCGCGTGCCCCGGCCATGCGGCGGCCCTGCGTACTGAACGAACTGCGTAACTGGTGTTTCATCTTTGTTGTTCTCCTTTCAATGAAAAAGCCCTTCTCGTTGGTGAGAAAGGCTTTACTGATTATCTTCTGACGTATGGATACATACACGAACCTTTCTCACGCTCTTGATTTCAAGACCACGACGCGAATAATATGCAGGACTGCCAGGTTAATGGATGTATGTAGCATCATAAGTTTCTTCTGTTTTTTATTTATTGATAAATCGGTTGTCTTCGTTGCTTAACGTGATGCAAAGGTAAGGGCTTTTTTATAATATCCAAACAGTTTGAAGAAAAAAATCATCTTTTCCTATAGAATCGTAAGAAAAGCAAGAAAAAAAGTCTCCTTTTATCATCAGAAAATGCTTCAAGGCAACTCTATACCTATCTTATTTTAGAGAGAGTGAACCATCTTTCTCCCTACCTGACGGCACAACATCCTCCACTCTCCCGCGAGTTTATTTTTGTTTATCCGCAATAAACCGGCAGTTTAACAGCAATAAACTGATAGTTTAAACGGATTAAACTGACAGTTTAAAGCAATTAAACCGAGAGTTTTGACTTTTCCTGATTTAGCTAGACAGTTTTTTGTTTTATAAACTGAAGCAGTA
>CATXSD010000006.1 GCA_958402075.1 Mediterranea massiliensis
ATGATGGGGCAGGTGATGTCCGTCTGTTCGAAGATGCCGAAGGCCGAGCCGTCGGCCAGGTGGATGTCCATGAAGACCAGTTCGGGCATGGGGTGTGAGGCAAACCATTCCACCGTGCCGGTCACGCTGTCCGTCTCGCCTACGATGTCGAAGTCGGCGTCCACCTCCTTCATGGCCGCCTTCAGGTTGCGGAGGGCGGCTTTTTCGTCTTCTATAATCAGGGTTTTCATATCAGTGGCAAGGTTACTTTAAAGTCTTTTTCATTTTCTTCGATGGTGATGTCCTGGCCGAAGAGCAGGCGGTAACGTTTGGACAGGTTGGCCAGTCCGATGCAGGTACTGCTGCTGTCCGTCAGCTTGGGCTGGATGCGGTTGCTGACACAGAGTGCGTTGCCTTCGGCATGGATGCGGATGGTCAGCGGGTTCCGGTTGCTGATTTCGTTGTGCTTCACCGCGTTCTCCACCAGCATCTGTACCGCCATCGGGGGCACTTGCCGCTGCATCAGTTCCTGCGGTAGGTCGATGTCGAAGTTCAGGTTGTCTTCGTAGCGCATCTGCAGCAGGTAGATGTACGAGCGTACAAAGCTCATCTCCTCGTTCAGCGACACCGTGTGCGACAGGTTGTCGTGCAGCGTGTAGCGCATCACCCGCGACAGTTCCTGCAGGTAGTTCTGCGCTTTCTCGGGCGACTCGCGGATGAGGGAGTACAGCGTGTTGAGCGAGTTGAAGAGCATGTGCGGGTTGAGCTGGCTTTTCAGGGCTTCGTACTGGTTGACCAGGTTTTCCGAGCGCAGCTGTTCGTTCTCGAGCAGCACCCGCCGGCTGCGCTGGTTCTGGTGGTCCAGGTAGCAGGTGCCGGTGACGATGCAGGTCATCAGGATGTCGCGCAGCGGATGCAGGTAATGGTGCAGGGTGGCGGTAATGGCCGGCACGTCGCAATGCTGGTGCAGGAAGACAAAGCCCTTGCCCAGCAGGTTGCAGACGACCAGTGTCACCACGAAGGTCAGCGCTACCCTTTTCCAGCGCAGTTCCGTTGCCGGATTGTCCGGCAGCATCATCCGGATGTTCAGGAAGAACAGCAGGAGGACGGAGAGATAGGTGAACAGGATTTCATAGCTGACGTTGGCCCAGTGCACGTCCGGGAACAGACGGCTGCCCGCCACGGGGTCGGACAGCGCAATCAGTTCGGGCAGGTGCATGAGGAACGCCACCAGAACGGCGATGGCGTTCATCATCAGCAGAAATCTTTTATGGACGTGAAACAACTTCATGCGGCAAAGTTAGTGTTTTTTATCCGTAATCTTGGCAGATACATACATTCCCGGCCGGAAATCGGGGCAAGACTGGGTGATGCGGGCATAGACCTTGATGGAGCGGTTCACGTTGTCCACCATCTGGTCTACCGACACCAGTTCGGCCGTGAAGGTAGTGTCGTCCATGCCGTTGACCTTGAACGAGAAGCGGCTTCCCGGTTTCAGCTTGTCCAGGTCCTTCTCGTAGGCCGTCAGTTGCAGCATGGGCGTACTCTTGTCGATGACGTCGCAGACGGGCTCGCCTGCCGCAAAATACTTGCCGGCGTTGAGGTCCATGTTGGTCACGTAGCCGTTGTGCGGAGAGCGTACTTCCAGATAGGTACGGATGCCTTTCTGCGTCAGGCTTTCCGTATCAGTACCCAGCAGGGCCAGCTGGGCGGCGGCAGCCTCCATGCGGCTTTTCATGGACAGGTAGTCGGCCTTGCTCTGTTGCAGGCGTTTCAGCGAGGCCGATTCGCCGGAAACCAGCTTCTGCTGGCGTTCGTATTCCGTTTTCAGGTATTCGGTCTGGGCGGCGGCATCGAGGTAGGACTGCTGGAGCTCGATGAAGGCCGGATTGGCCAGGGTCAGGATGACTTCACCCTTGCGGACGTATTCGCCGGGCAGGATGCGGATGTCCTGTACGGAGCCGCCCATGCTCAGGGTGACGGTGACGTGGCTTTGGGGCGGCATCATGATGACGCCGTTGAACGAAGGCGGGTTGGCCACATTCGTAGCTCCGCTTATGCCGTCTACTTCGGGTGTCTGTGTGCTGTCGGCCTCGGCCTGCACGGCTGTTTCCGCCGTGTCGGCCGTGGTTGTCTGCTGGCCCGAGGGATTTGAACACGATGCCGCCAGCACGGCCAGCATCAGGTAAATCATGCGTTGTTTCATCAGGTTCATTCTATTAGTCATATTTCTTGTTGTTTTTTTATGGGCAAATTAGTATGTCTGGGTTTGTTTACTCTGTATAAAGTTCCAGTTCGAGGATGGTGACGTTGTAGGCGTAGACCGTTTCGATGTAGCCCCGTCTGATTTCACGGGCGGCATTCAGGCTCTGGATGAATTCGCTGATGCCGGTCTCGCTTTCCTGGAATTTCTTCAGGGCGCTGTTCTGCAAGGCTTCCGCCTCCTTGACGGCTGCCTGCTCGTAGTAGGCCAGGCGTTCGCGCTGCCGGGCCAGCTGGCTCTGCAGTTCGCTCACCTTGTTGGACAGTTGGCGGCGGTTGTCTTCCGCTTCCCAGCTGGCTGTCTGCAGGTTGATGCGTGCCTGCTTGGCGCGGCTCCGTTGCGGGAAGAAGAGGATGGGGAAGGACACTCCTACCATCCACGAATTCAGTCCGGTGAGCGGTGCTATCTTCTGGCGGACGTAGCCTACGGACAGTTCCGGGAAGAAGCGGCTGCGCTCTATTTTCAGCAGGTCCTTCTTCTCCTGCAGCTGGGCGTCGAAGTAGTTCAGGTGGAGGCTGGACAGCGACAGGCCGCCGGTGCGCAGTGTCATCACCGTCAGGGCCGTGTCGGCGGGCAGCAGGGCTTGGTCGCTGTAGCAGGCCCAGGCAAAGCGGCGTCCGGCCAGTGCCAGTTCTTCGGAGGCTTCCATCCAGCGGGTATGCAGGTCGGTGGCCAGGGCCGTTATCATGTTGCGTTCGGCCAGGTCGATGTCTCCTTGCTGGTAGCGTTGCTCGCCGCTGTTGCGCAGGCGTTCGGCCAGTTCCTTCTGTCCGCTGTACAGCGCGTTGAGCTGGAAGGCATACTGGTAGTAGGCCCAAGCCCGTTTCACTTCGGCCGTAATCTCCTTCTTTACCATGTCGCGGTAGTTTTCGCCCTTGTAGATTTGCGTGTTGGCCAGGGCGTTCTTGTAGAAGGGTGTGAGCAGGGAGCCGAGCGACTGTTCCACCGACAGCTCGTTGTCGTGGCGGTCGATGCCGTTCAGTTGTCCCCAGGAATAGCTGAACGAAGTGTTTCCTCCGTCCCAGGCTTCCCCTTTCGTGGCTCGTGCCCGTTCGATTTCCGATTCGGCCATCTTCAGGCGCGGGTGGTTGTTCAGGGCCGTTTCCACAGCCTGCTCCAGGGTGACGCGCTGCTGGGCCTGTGCGGCAGGTGCAAGGGCGGCCAGCAGGACGATGGCGAAGGCTGCCTTGCGGGCAGACAGGCGGCTCTTCCTGCGCAGGCGTCCGGCAGCTATGCTGTTCACCAGTCGGTAGAATACGGGGATGATGATCAGGGTCAGCACGGTAGATACGATCAGTCCGCCTATCACGACAGTAGCCAGCGGGCGCTGCACTTCGGCACCGGCCGAGGTGGCAATGGCCATCGGGACGAAGCCCAGCGAAGCTACCAGACCGGTCAGGAAGACGGGGCGCAGCAGGTGCGGACAGCCTTCGGCAATGATGCGGTCGGTGCACAGGTGATACCGGTTCCGTTTGCGGATGTCGTTGAAGTGGTTGATCATCAGGATACCGTTCAGCACGGCCACGCCGAAGAGGGCGATGAAGCCTACGCCGGCAGAGATGCTGAAGGGCAGGCCGCGCAGCCACAGGGCCACGATGCCGCCGATGAGCGACAGCGGAACGGTAGAGAATACTACCAGCGAATAGATGACGCTGTGGAAGGCGAAGAACAGCAGCAGCAGGATGAGCATCAGCGCGATGGGGATGACCACCGTCAGGGTGCTGATGGCGTTCTGCAGGTTCTCGAACTGGCCGCCGTACTCGAAGTAGTAGCCGGGTTTCAGCTTCACGTTCTTGTCGAGCGATTCGCTGATTTGTTGTACCACCTGCTGGATGTCGGCGTCACGCACGTTCACGCCGATGACCACACGGCGCTTGGTGGCGTCGCGGTTGATCTGGAGCGGACCGTTCACCAGCTCGATGCTGGCCACTTCGCTCACCGGCAGCTGGATATTGTCCTTGGTGCGGACAAACAGCTTGTCGATGTTCAGGTCGCTCACTTTCTCCTTGTCCAGGCGGACTACCAGGTCGAAGCGGCGTTCGTTCTCGAAGACCACACCTGCCGTTTCGCCGGCATAGGCCGTGCGGATGACGGTGTTCAGCTCTTCGATGTCGATGCCGTAGCGGGCTATCTTGGCGCGGTCGAAGCGGACGAGCAGCTGGGGCAGACCCATGGCCTGTTCTACCAGCACGTCGGAAGCTCCCGGCACCTGTTCCACGTAGCGGGCGGCTTCGCGGGCCTTGTCATAAAGCTCGGCCATGTCTTCGCCGTAGAGTTTGATGGCGATGTCGGCCTTGGCACCGGTCATCAGCTCGTTGAAGCGCAGCTGGATGGGCTGGCTGAAGTTGAATTCCGCTCCTTCGATGGAGTCGAGGCATTGCTTCATCTTCTCCACCATCTCCGCACGGCTGGAGGCGGAAGTCCATTCGCTGAAGGGCTTCATCACAATCATCACGTCGGCATCTTCTACGGCCATCGGGTCGGTAGGCACTTCGGCCGTACCGATTTTGGCTACCACATGCTTGATTTCGGGGAAGCGGCTTTTCAGCCTTTTCTCCGCTTCGAGCGAGAGTTTGATGCTTTGGCTCAGCGAACTGCCTGCCGGGAGGGTCATCTGCATGGCAAAGTCGCCTTCGTCGAGGGTCGGGATGAACTCGGCTCCCAGCTTCGTGAAGAGCAGCAGCGAGAGCAGCAGGGCCACGAAGGAGACGGCGATGGTGCCCCACACGTGGGCCAGGCTGAAGCGGAGCACACGGCCGTAGACTCTGTTCAGCCGGGCGAAGAAGCGGTCGGCCAGGGTCGGCTTCACCGTTACCGTCCGTTTCAGGAAGAGGGAAGCCATCATGGGTACGTAGGTGACGGACAGGAAGAGGGCACCGATGATGCAGAATACCAGTGTCTTGGCCATCGGCGTGAAATATTTTCCTTCGATGCCGGTCAGCGTCAGGATGGGGAAGAACACGATGAGGATGATGAGCACGGCGAACGTGGCACTCCGTACCACCCGTCCGGCTCCCTTCTCCACTTCGTGGTCCATTTCCTCGCGGTTCAGGGTGCGGCCGCGCAGCTCCCGTCCGTAGAGATGGGCCAGGATGCCTTCCAGGATGACGATGGAGCCGTCCACCACGATACCGAAGTCGATGGCACCGAGGCTCATCAGGTTGGCCGACACGTTGAAGATGCGCATCAGGATGAAGGCGAAGAGCATGGCCAGCGGGATGACCGAAGCCACAATCAGGCCGGCACGCACGTTGCCCAGGAAGATGATCAGTACCAGGAACACGATGACGGCTCCTTCCACCAGGTTGCGGATGACGGTGGAGATGTTCCGGTTCACCAGTTCCGAACGGTTCAGGTAGGGCTCTACCGACACGCCTTCGGGCAGCATCTGCTGTACCTTGGCCACCCGTTTCTCCAGTTCTTTGGTCACCACGTTGGCGTTGGCGCCCTTGAGCATCATGGCGATGCCGCCCACACACTCGCCTTCGCCGTCCTTGGTCATGGCTCCGAAGCGTTTGGGTGCGCCAAACTGTACCCGGCCGATGTCGCCGATGTGTACCGGTATGCCGCCACGGTTGGTCACCACAATCTGCTCCACGTCGTGCAGGTCGTTGATCATGCCTTCCGAGCGGATGTAATAGGCGCGGTTCACCTTTTCGATGTAGCTGCCGCCCGTATTCTGATTGTTGCGGCTCAGGGCCTCGAATACCTCGCCGATGGTGATGTTCAGCGAGTAAAGGGCGTCGGGGTCTACGGCTACCTCATATTGTTTCAGGTATCCGCCGAAACTGTTGATTTCCACAATGCCGGGGATGCCCGAAAGCTGTCTTTTCACAATCCAGTCCTGGATGGTGCGCAGTTCCATGGCGTCGTAGCGGTCCTCGTAGCCCGGAGCCACCTTGAGGACATACTGGTAGATCTCGCCCAGACCGGTCGTGATGGGCATCAGTTCGGGCGTACCCAGTTCGGGCGGAATTTCGCCGGACACCATCTGGATCTGTTCGTTCACCAGCTGACGGGCGTCCAGCGTCGGAACGTCTTCCTTGAAGACCACCGTCACGAGCGACAGCCCGAAGCGTGATACCGAGCGGATTTCCTCGACGTTCATCACGTTGCTCATGGCGATTTCGATGGGGAAGGTAATGAGCTGTTCCACCTCCTGTGGGGCCAGCGTGGGCGACACGGTAACAATCTGCACCTGGTTGTTCGTAATGTCGGGTACGGCATCAATGGGCAGTGTCAGCATGGAGTATATGCCGCCCGCCAGAAGCAGCAGGGTGGTCAGGGCCACGAACAGCTTCTTTCGGATTGAGAAATGTACGATTTTTGCAAACATAAATAAGGATGAATACTAAATTTATAATGGTTACAAAGTTACCCTCTTTACAGATGGAATTCTTCTTCCGGACATTGAAACGTCCAAAATGGAGGTTGAAGTGTACATTTGGCGGGATGATGTATGCGGTTCCTTCTCCTCATTCCATATATGAACAAGGAGAAAACGGCGTGGAAACAGGGCTGAAAATATGGCTTTTCACTTGGCATTTCCCGCGGTTTGCGTTATCTTTGTCCTGAAATAAAAATATTCCTTATGATGTTTTCCGTGTACGGCAATTATTCCCTTCCGGCCTGTACACGTTGTTTGCCCGGCTTATGCACACCGTTTGCCCAGCTTGAACACATTGTTTTCCCAGCTTATGCACATCGTTTTCCCAGCTTAAACACGCTGTTTGCCCGGCCTGGACGGTTGGTTTTCCCAGCCTGAAGTTTGAGGGTGTGTCAAAATAGAGGTATCTGCGACTCTCCTCCTTCCGGAAGGAGGGGAGTTAAAATAGCCTCACTTCATTTTGAGACATCCCCCGTCCTGCCGTTATTCTTTCTTGAACTGCGTCGGTGTTTTTCCCGTATATTGTTTGAACACCGTGCTGAAGTAACGGGGGGAGGTGAATCCCACCTTTTCCGATATTTCCGTGAAATTCAGGTTGGTTTCCTTGATGAGCTGCATGGCCCGTTCGATGCGGATCTTGTTGATGTAGTCGTTGGCTCCCATGTCGGCAATGGCCTTCAGCTTGTTGTAGAGCGAGGCACGGCTGATGCCGATCAGGTTGCACAGGTAGGGGATGTCCATCTGCGGGTCGTCCAGATGCTCCACGATGGTTTGGTGGAGCTTCTCCATGAAGAGGGCGTCGGCCTTGCTCAGTTCGTTTTCTATCGCTATGGGCTGGAAGCCTATCTGGTGGTAGTGCTTCTGGATTTGCAGGCGGCTGTAGAGCTTGTTCAGAATCTTCTCGGTCAGCTGCTCCATTTCGAAGGGCTTCTCCAGATAGCTGTCCGCTCCCAGCATGTAGCCGTATTTGCGGCTTTCGTCGTCGTTCCGGGCCGTCAGCAGGATGACGGGGATGTGGCTGATGCCGATGTTTTCCTTGATGGCCTTGCACAGCTCGTAGCCGTTCATGCCGGGCATCATCACGTCGCTGACGATAATGTCCGGGCTTTCGTCGCAGGCTATCTGGTAGGCTGTCTGTCCGTCGTTGGCTGTCAGCACCCGTTTGAACCGTTTGCCCAGTTCTTCGGCCATGTAGTCCACCAGCTCTTCGTTGTCGTCGACAACCAGCACGGTATATTCCTTCGGATTGACGTGGGTGAAGTCCTTTTCGTCCGGAATGCTGATGTCGTTTTCCGACAGCGACGACAGCAGTTCGTTCAGGTACGATGGCCGGGTGTGGGGAGCGGGTTCGTTTTGGGGCCGGGCCGTCGGCAGTTCAAAGTAGAAGGTCGCCCCTCCTTCCGGATTGTTGCGGGCACCTATCTGTCCGTGGTGCAGTTCGACCAGTATCTTGGCATAGGACAGTCCGATGCCGCTTCCGCCCTGTTCGTTGTTGCCCTGGTAGAAGCGGGTGAAGAGCTTGTCGGGATCTACGTCTTTCAGGCCGTGGCCGTGGTCTGTCACGGAGATGCGGACGTACCGGCGGTCTCCGGTCATTTCGGACCGGACGGTTATTTTCTGGCCTTTCGGATTGTGTTTGAGGGCATTGACCAGCAGGTTGGAGAGGATGGTCCAGCACTTGTCCGCGTCGAAGCACACTTCCCCTATCTGCGGGTCAAGTCTGCATTCGATGATGTCGGCGTTGCCGTTCTCGTCGGTAAAGTCGCTGCACACGTCTTCCAGCCAGTTGTTCAGGCGGTGGGGCTTCAAGTCCG
Source organism: Mediterranea massiliensis (assembly GCA_958402075.1). Classification (GTDB taxonomy): domain Bacteria; phylum Bacteroidota; class Bacteroidia; order Bacteroidales; family Bacteroidaceae; genus Bacteroides; species Bacteroides massiliensis_D. The sequence continues at coordinate 8,444 of CATXSD010000006.1, forward strand.
GTTTGCTCATGCCCACTTCCATCTTGCGTACGTCCAGTACCATATTGATGAGGTCTTTCATCCGTTGCGACTGGCGGAAGACCGTGTTCAACAGTTTGTAGTTTGGGTCGCCGGGAGACAGCGAAGCGATAACCCTTTTCAGCGGAGCGTAGATCAGCGTCAGGGGGGTACGCAGTTCGTGGCTGATGTTGATCAGGAAGCGTATTTTTTCTTCGTTCACCTTGTGCTCGTGTTCGGTCAGCATCCATTTCATCCGCTCTTCCTTGCGTTTCAGCAGGAACAGGATGGCGAAGTAGAGGATACTGCCGAAGAACACAATCAGGAGGGTATTGAACCACCACGACTTGTACCAGGGCGGCAGGATGACCAGGGTCAGCGCCCGTTGGCGCTGGGACCAGTTGCCGTCTTTCCGGGTGTAGTTCACGTAGATGGGGTAGGTCCCTGCGGCCAGAGACGGGATGGTCAGCTCGGCTTCATAGTTGGCAATGGCATTGCGGTTGCCTTCCTCCAGGCTGTAGCGGAACAGGCGCGGGCGCAGGATGTCGTCGCCGGCCACCATGAAGCTCATTTGGATGTTCCGGCTGTCCCAGGGCAGCACGAGTTTCCCGTCGTCCAGTTGCGACATGCAGTTGTTTTCTCCCACCCGGAGGTCGGTGACAATGACCGGGAAGTCCCTTTCCTGGGTCGGCAGGTCCTCTTCCGTTTCAGAGTCAATGCAGAGCAGGCCGTTGACACCTCCCATATAGACATCTCCGTCATCGGTCAGCAGGGTCGGTTTGGCCAGATATTCGTTTTTCAGTGCTCCGTCGGCCTCTCCGTAAAGGAGGAACCTGTTTTCTTTGGGATGATAGCAGAGCAGGTCTTGTCCGGTGCCGATCCACACGCGTCCTTTACGGTCGCATACGACGGAAAAGACCTGGTTGAGGAGTGAGCTGTGGATGAACTTCAGCCCCTCCTGGCCGTAGGTATAAAGTCCCTGGCTGCTGGCAATCCAGAAGAGTCCCTCCTGGTCCCGATAGACAGCGTTGACAAAGCTGGATATGTCTGAATGGTACACCGGGAGCAGTTCTTTTCCCCCTTTCTCCAGCTTGTAGATGCTCTGCGTGTCGTAGAAGTAGGTATATTGGTCGTCCTGCCCGATGGAACAGAGCATTCCGATGATGCCGTGTGACGGAACTTTTGTGATTTCTTCCAGCCGTTTTTCCCGGATATGATACCGGCATAAGGGTTGGGAGAGCACCAGGATGGTATTGTCCGTTTCATTGTAAAGGTTGGCAGGCAGTCCGCTGTATTGGATAAAGCGGTTCAATGCGTCCGAATTCGTCGGGCAGGCCTTCTTTTGTCCCGTTTCTTTGTCGAAGAGGAAGAATCCTTTCGAGAAGATGGATAGGAGCAGTTCCCGGGATGAAAAATTGCAGATGGAAACCACCTTGTCGCCCCAGGTATCGGGATAATGTCTGAATGAGCGGCTGTCCGGGTCCAGTCTGTTGATGCCTCCTCCATCGGTGCCTACCCAGATGCTTCTCTGTCCCGGTTCCCGGCAAAGTGACAGAACGGTCTTTTCGCTCAGTCCCAGGCGATAGCCCAGCGGTGCGCTCTGATAGGTCTTCATGTGGGCGGCGCGGATGTTGATGAGTCCCCTGCGGGCCGTACTCACCCACACGCTGTTGGTGTTCCGGCTGCGGTGGATATAGAGGACGGTATTGACCGGCAGGGAATGCGGATTTCCCGAATCGTGTTCCAGAATTTGCACATCGCCGCTGGTCGGGTTGATGATGTTGATGCCTCCTCCGTCGGTGCCGACCCATATCTTTCCGTCAATCATGCTGATGCATTGTATCAGGTTGCAGTTCAGTCCGGAGTTCTCCGCCGTGTAATGGGCCAGTGTCCGTCCGTCTTTACCGATTTTGCGGATGCCTTTGTTATAGTCCGCTATCCAGAGGTTGCCGTCCGGACCGATGCAAAAATCCAGTGCCTTGTGGGGATTCTCCAGGGAGAAGGTCAGTTCTTTCCGCTTCTTCCAGTTGTAGAACAGCAGGTGGTTGTACCGGTTCGAGCAGACCAGTGTCCCGTCGTACCATGGCTTTATCTGTCGGATGTAAAAGTCCTGAGTCGACAGCTTTACATAGCCGGTTATCTGCTCTTCCCGGTAGGAGTACCGGTACAGGGTATCGGTTCCACCGAAAATCAGTCCGTCGTCGACTTTGCATACCGCTCCCGGCTGGATGTGCTGTTTTCCCCACAGATAGGGGACGAATCTGTCTTGGCTGGCCGAATACCGGAACAGGCCGTGATTGGTCAGCACCCACAGCCGGTGTGTTTCATCTTCGGTAATTTGCAGGATGTTGGTTTTTCCGGATGACGGTTCGTTTGCAAGGTCGAAGCGGTAGGATTTCAGCCGGTTCCCGTCGTATCGGAGCAGTCCTTCGGAAGTGCCCAGCCAGATCAGCCCGTTGCTTTCTTCATAAATATAGTACACGCGCGAGGGCATATTCTGGTAAAGTCCTATCTGGGTGAAGCTGTAATTGTTGCCGGCCGACACGAATAGTGGAGTTGTCAAAGCCAGCAGGACCCATCCCAACAGATGCATAATTCGGTTTCCCATTTTTGGTTTTTCAATTTTGATTAAGCAAATGTAGAAAAAAACATTCAGAATATCATTACTTAAGGCCAACATTTATTGGGAAAAGTAAATGTGTCTAAAAATAGCTAAATTAATATCCGATTTTGTCTATTAGCTAAAATTGGATGTTTAATAGTTGTGAATGGAAGTTTAAGAGTATTTATCTCGTTACTTTTGTGCTGCGTAAAAAATGGGAACGGGCTGGGAAAACGGTTGCCCGGACGAGCCCATAATACTTTAGATTAAAAACTATGATGAAATAACCATGAATAAAATCACTGTCGTTTTCCAATGGGCCTCAAGTCTGGTGCTGCTTCTTGCAGTACAGGCTTTGCAGGCAGCCCATCAGCCGGAATATTCTACGGCCGGCTTCTTTGAGCTTCCCCACACCGGACGAACGGTTTACAGCATGAATCCCGCCTGGCGTTTCCACCTGGGCGAGGTGGAAGGCGCCTGGCAGAAGGACTTTGACGACAGTGCCTGGACGCTGGTGTCGCTGCCCGACGGTATGGAAATTCTGCCTACCGAGGCCAGCGGATGCGTCAACTATCAGGGCGGGGCATGGTACCGCAAACATTTCACTCCTGCAGCCGATTTGGACGGCAAACGCCTGTTCCTGCATTTCGAGGCCATCATGGGCAAGTCGAAGGTGTGGGTCAACGGACAGCTGGTGAAAGAGCATTTCGGCGGTTACCTGCCGGTGATTGCCGACGTCACTTCCTGTCTGAAGGTGGGAGAGGACAACGTCATCGCCGTCTGGACCGACAACAGCGACGACCCGGCCTATCCTCCCGGAAAAACGCAGGAGACACTCGATTTCGCTTACTTCGGAGGCATCTACCGCGACTGCTGGCTCATTGCCCACAACCAGGTCTTCATCACCGACCCCAATTACGAGAACGAGACGGCCGGAGGCGGACTCTTTGTGTCGTTCGGCACCGTTGGTGAAGAAGAGGCCGAAGTACGCCTGGACCTGCACGTCCGCAACCTGTCCGACCGATCCTTCTCCGGCAAGGCGGTATTCGAACTATATAATAAGGAGAACCAGTTGGTCCGGACGGCAGAAAAATCATTGTCCATCGGACGTGGTAAAGCCCGCCGGACATCGGCCCGCATGGAGGTGAACGCGCCCCATCTGTGGGAACCCGATTCTCCCTATCTGTACCAGCTGCATGTCAAGGTCGTGGACCGTCAGGGAAAGGTCGTCGACGGCTACCGTCGCCGCGTCGGCATCCGCAGTGTGGAGTTCAAGGGTAAGGACGGCTTCTGGCTCAACGGCAAGCCCTATCCCTATCCGCTGATCGGTGCCAACCGTCACCAGGATTTTGCCGTAGTGGGCAATGCCCTTTCCAACAGCCTGCACTGGCGCGACGCCAAGAAGCTGCGCGACGCCGGCCTGCGGGTCATCCGCAACGCCCACTATCCGCAGGACCCTGCCTTCATGGATGCCTGCGACGAACTGGGTCTGTTTGTCATTGTCAATACGCCCGGCTGGCAGTTCTGGAACGAAGCGCCCGTCTTTGCCGAACGGGTCTACAACGACATCCGCAACATGGTACGCCGCGACCGCAACCATCCCTGCGTGTGGATGTGGGAGCCTATCCTGAACGAAACCTGGTATCCGGAAGATTTTGCCAAAAACGTGGCCGATATTATAAAGGAAGAATATCCCTATCCGTATTGCTACGCAGGGTGCGATGCAACGGCACGGGGGCATGAATATTTTCCGATACTTTTCAGCCATCCGCTGAATGGTGGAGGAGGAGTGTTCAATACGCAGGCACTCGATCCGGACATCGCTTACTTCACCCGTGAGTGGGGCGACAACGTGGACGACTGGAATTCGCACAACTCGCCCAGCCGCGTGAACCGTGCGTGGGGCGAAGTGCCGATGCTCGTCCAGGCGCAGGGCTATGCCAAGACCGACTATCAGCATACCAATTACGATTTGCTTTACCGCAATCCGCGCCAGCACATGGGCGGCTGCCTGTGGCACTCGTTCGACCACCAGCGCGGATATCATCCCGATCCTTTCTACGGAGGCATCATGGACGCGTTCCGCCAGCCGAAGCTGTCCTATTACATGTTCTGCTCGCAACGTCCGGCTACGGTGAACGAACAGCTCATTTCGGAAACCGGTCCGATGGTCTACATCGCCCATGCCATGACACCTTTCTCGCCGAAAGACATAACGGTCTACAGCAACTGCGACGAAGTCCGCCTCACGTATTGCAAGGGCGGCAAGCAGTTCACCTATAAGAAACAGCCTTCGGCCGAAGGCATGCCTTCGCCGGTCATTACCTTCCCCGATGTGTGGGACGTGATGCTCGACAAACAGCTCTCCCGAAGCAAGAAGCAACAAGATTCCTATCTGCTGGCCGAAGGCCTGATAGACGGCAAGGTAGTGGCTACGCACAAGGTGGCCCCTTCGCGCCGTCCGTCCAAACTCCTGTTGTGGGCCGACAACGAAGCGGTGGAAATGACCGCCGACGGTTCGGACCTCGTGACGGTTGTGGCGGCTGTGGCCGACGGGCAGGGAGTCATCAAGCGCCTGAACAATTATCACATCCGCTTCGAGGTGGAAGGACCGGCCCGGCTGGTGGCCAGTGAAGAAACTTTCACCAACCCGCGTGCCGTACAGTGGGGGACGGCTCCCGTCCTGCTGCGTGCCACGACCACGCCCGGTGCCGTGAAGGTCAAGGCTTTCGTTACCATGGAGGGCGTGCATATGCCGCTGTCGGCCGAGCTGGTCATCACCACCCGCCCGGCTGCCCATCCGCTGGTGGCCGACGGTGCCGAACTGAAGCAGATGAACGGACAGTCCGGCGTGAACCGTTCCGTCCGCCGCGTGTCGTCTTCCGACTGCGAGGAAGAGGTCCGGACGTTGCGCCAGGAACTGAACCGGCTGAAACTGAAGGAAGTGGAACAGCAGCAAAGTGATTTTGAATAAAACAATTTGGAATACTAAATAATAAGGAGAAAAGAAAACAGTGCATATACTTTAAATTTATCAATAACAACAAGTCCCGAGCCTTTGGGATGGAATCTTAAATTTAATAGAATTATGATTAGAAATTTTAGAAAAGTCAGCCTACTGCTATGCCTGGGGATGGTATCCACAGGAATAGCTTATGCGGTACCTTCAGACAAGGTATCGGCTGCAAATGTCGTTTTACAGGGACAGCCCTGTAAAGGTGTGGTAAAAGACTCACGAGGTGAAACCGTGATCGGTGCATCGGTGGTGGTAAAAGGTACAACCAACGGTACCATTACCGACATCGACGGTAACTTTACCTTGCCCAATGTGGCCCGGGGAACCACCCTTCAGATTTCTTTCGTGGGTTATCAGACGCAGGAAGTGGTGTGGAACGGTACGCCGCTCACCATTACCCTTAAGGACGATAACCAGTTGCTCGACGAAGTGGTAGTCGTAGGTTTCGGTACCCAGAAGAAGGTGAACCTGACCGGTTCGGTTTCGACCATGAACTCCGAAGAACTGACCGCCCGTCCGGTAACTACCGTCGCTCAGGCCATGCAGGGTATGATACCCGGTATGAACTTCTCGTACAGCAACGGTGGTCGTCTGGACAGTAACCTGAATTTTGATATCCACGGTACGGGTACCATCGGCGACGGTTCGAATGCCAGCCCGCTGGTGCTGATCGACGGTGCCGAGGGTGACCTCAATGCCATCAACCCCGCGGATATCGAGAACATCTCCGTATTGAAGGATGCCTCCGCTTCCTCCATCTACGGTTCAAGAGCTGCATTCGGTGTGGTATTGGTAACGACCAAGAAGGGTAAGGCCGGCAAGACTTCGGTCAGCTACAACAACAACTTCCGCTTTACGCGGTCCATCAACCTGCCCGATGTTGCCGATTCCTACACTTATGCCCGCTATTTCAACCTGATGCGTGCCAACGGTGGTTTGGGTCCCCAGTTCTCGGACGAACAGCTGGATAAGTTCAAACGCTACATGGAAGGCGACCCGACGGTGGCTACAGCCGATCCCGATCCGCAGAACCCGAACAACTGGTGGTGGATTGGTAATACCAATACCGACTGGTACGACGTATTGTACGGTGACACCTCCTTCCAGCAGGAACACAACATCAGTGCCAGCGGCGGTTCGGAGAAAATCCAGTACTACCTGTCGGCCAACTACCTGTCTCAGGAAGGTATCATTGCCATCAATCCCGACCAGATGAAGCGTTATACGGTGACTTCCAAGATTACGGCCCAGCTCTTCCCCTGGTTGAAGGCTACCTACAACGTGAAGTATATCCGCAAGGATTTCTCCACTCCGTCTGCTTTGGATGATAGTAGCAACGGTACACTTTATTACAATACAGCCAAGCGCTGGCCGATGGAGCCGGAATACAATCCGGACGGTTCAATGGCTTCCAATACATTGACAGTACCCTTGGCTTACGGAGGTGACAAGGACCGTCAGACCGACTACGTGTACCAGCAGTTGCAGTTGGTGGCCACTCCGATTGAGAATTGGAACATTTACGGTGAGTTGAATTATAACACGACGGATGAATTCCAGCATACGGAATGGTTCAAATTGCCGAGAACCCATGTGGATGGTTCGACATCTTGGCATACCAACAGACCCACAAATTATGTGGCAGAATATGGTTCCCGAAACAATTATTTCAATGCCAATCTCTATTCGGATTATTCCTTCACGCTGAACGATGCCCATAACTTCAAGGTGATGGCCGGTTTCCAGGCAGAGTTGAACAAATACCGTTATCTGTGGAGTCGCAAGGACGATTTGATTACGGAAAACGTACCCAACATCGCTACGGCTACGGGTGAGGATTATGTCGATGCACAATTGACCCACTGGGCAACCGCCGGTTTCTTCGGTCGTCTGAACTACGACTACAAGGGCCGTTATCTGTTCGAAGCCAACATCCGTTACGACGGTACGTCCCGCTTCGACCGCAACCAGCGTTGGAACTGGTTCCCCTCTTTCTCCGCCGGATGGAACCTGGCACAGGAAGCCTTCTGGGAGCCGCTGCTCGACTATGTGAATGTATTCAAGCTGAAAGGTTCGTGGGGTGAACTGGGTAACCAGAATACAAAGGACTTGTATCCTTACATTCTGCGTATGCCTTTTACGGCGAACGGTGGTTCTTGGTTGATTAACGGCCTGAAGCCGAATACTTCTTCCTATCCCGGTCTGGGTACCTCCCTGTTAGGCTGGGAGACGATGCAGTCCTGGAACATCGGTTTCGAACTGGCCATGTTCAGCAACCGTCTGACGTTGGGCTTCGACTGGTTCAACCGTAAGACAAAAGACATGGTAGGTCCGGCACCGGAACTTCCCGCTACCTTGGGTACTACACCTCCCAAGATGAACAACGCCGAGATGGTTTCCAAAGGTTTCGACCTGGAAGTATCTTGGAGAGACCGTATCGGTGACTTCAGCTACGGCGCCCGCTTCATCCTGTCGGATGCCCGCCAGAAGATTCTGGACTATCCGAACGTAGACGGTTCGCTGAGCAACTGGCGTGTAGGCCAATACATGAACGAAATCTGGGGTCTGGAGACACTGGGTATCGCCAAGAGTCAGGAAGAAATGGATGCTTACCTGGCCAACCTGCCGAACGGTGGTGTGACTTGGGGTAACAACTGGAGCGCCGGTGACGTGATGTACGTTGACCGCAACGGTGACGGCAAAATCTCGGAAGGTGCAACAGAAAGCGATCCGGGAGACTTGTATGTCATCGGTAACTCGACTCCGCGCTTCAACTTCGGTCTGGACCTGAATGCCGAATGGAAGGGCTTCGACGTCCGCATCTTCCTGCAGGGTACGGCCAAACGTGACTACTGGATTGGCGGCAACATGTATTTCGGTGCTTCCGGCGGTACATGGAACTCCAGCTGCTTTGTGCCTCACCTCGACTTCTTCACGACGGGTAACGAGGTAACGAACGAAGACGGCTACTTCCCCGAGAACCTGGATGCCTTCTTCCCGCGTCCGTTGGAAGATTCCGGCAAAAACACGCATACCCAGACCCGCTACTTGTCCAACGCTTCTTACCTGCGTTTCAAGAACCTCCAGGTGGGCTATACGCTGCCGCAGGCTTGGACTTCCAAGGTGGGCATTTCCCGCTGCCGTCTGTTCGTTTCGGGTGAAAATCTGTTTACCATCACCGGTCTGCCCGACGGCTTTGATCCGGAGAACTTGAACAACAGTGGTAAGAACTATCCGCTGTCCAGAAATATTTCTTTCGGTCTGAATGTTAACTTTTAAAATTGAATGATTATGAAACTGACTAAATTTTACATAGGGCTTTTGTGCGGTATGGCTGCCTTGTCGTCGTGCAACGATTTCCTGGACAGAGAGCCGCTCGACGAGATTACGCCCGAAAACTTCCTTTATACGGAAGCCGACCTGGCTTCATACGCCATAGCAATGTATCCTTTCTCCACGCACAGCGGTTGGGATATCGTTGGTATTTGGGACAATGACAACAATACGGACAACATGGTTAGTACCGGATACAGTACCATCTGGACTCCGGGACAATGGAGAACGCCGGAAACGGACGGTAACTGGGATTTTACCACCATCCGTCAATGCAACTATTTCCTGAACATCGTGCAGCCCCGTTATGACAACGGAGAAATTTCCGGTTCCAGTGCCGGACATTATCTGGGCGAGGTTTACTTCCTCCGTGCCTACAACTACTTCAGCAAGCTGCAGGCGTTGGGCGACTTCCCCATCATCACCGAAACGCTTGAAAATGACAACGAAGTGTTGGTGGCTGCCAGCAAGCGTCAGCCCCGCAACAAGGTGGCCCGCTTCATCCTGGAAGACTTGGACCGTGCCATCGCCCTGTTGGCTAATAACCCCGACGGCGGCAAGAACCGCATCACCAAGAATGCCGCTCTGCTGTTCAAGTCGCGCGTAGCTTTGTACGAAGCATCCTGGGAAACCTATCACAAAGGTACAGCCTTTGTTCCCGGTGGGGAAGGTTGGCCCGGCAGCGCCAGCGATCTGGTCGATTTCAACATCGATACGGAAATCAGCTTCTTCCTGACGCAATGCAAGGACGCTGCCAAGCAAGTGGCCGACGCCATTCCTTTGGCAACCAACACGGCTGCGAATGTTGATTTGTGGGACAACTCGGCAGGCGATGCCCAGTATAAGATGAACAATCCCTATTATGCTCAGTTCTGCGACCAGAGTCTGGAGTCTTATCCTGAAATCCTGTTGTGGAGAGCGTACAACTACGATGAATATTCCATCGGCCATTCGGCAGTATTCTATCTCTACAATGGTGGTAATACCGGTTTCAACCGCAATTACGTGGAGACCTTCCTTTTCCGTGACGGCAAGCCCATCTATGCCCATCCCGAGTATACGGATACTTCCATCAAGAATGTCCGCAAGAACCGTGACAGCCGTTTGCAATTGTTTATGATGACTCCGGGTGAGATGGTAGGGTATCATGAGACAAGCGGTGATCCGGTATATCTTACGACTCCTTTGAATTTGTTGGATGGTACTCGTAAAGCCAATACGGGTTATATGCTGCGTAAAGGTTTGGGAGATGTTTATTATCGTGAAGGTAACTATGGAACAGAGGCCTGCCCCGTGTTCCGTGCAACGGAAGCCTATCTGAACTATATCGAGGCATCGTGCATCGAGAACGGTGGCAACAGCATCGACGCTACGGCCGATGGTTACTGGAAACAGCTGAGAAAGCGTGCCGGTCTGCCCGAAGATTACATGATTACGGTCAATGCGACGGTATTCCCGAGCAGCATCCAGGAAGCGGTGACTTATAAGGACGGTCCCCAGACTTTCGAAACCGACTGGGCCGTTTATTCGGCCGGCAAGCAGGTATCGAAGCTGTTGTACAACATCCGTCGCGAGCGCCGTTGCGAACTGATTGAGGAAGGTATGCGTATGGCCGACCTCAAGCGTTGGAGAGCCCTCGACCAGCTCGACTACAAGAACTTCCCCAACGAGGCTTACCGCGTATCGGGTATGAACCTGTGGGAGTCGGAAGAACTGGCAGACTTTGCTGAAGGTGCCTTGAAGGGTGAAGGCGAGGTTGACGGTCCGAACATCTCCGGTAAGACCAACTCGGGCAAATACCTCTGTCCTTACAGAGCCAACTCCAACCACTACCTGTACAACCGTGGTTACAAATGGTGCGAAGCCCACTATCTGTCGCCGATCGGCATCAAGAACTTCAGACAGACGGCCAGCAATCTGGAAGACCTGGGCACTTCGGTCATCTATCAGAATCCGGGTTGGCCTACTGAACTGGATGCGACTCCGATTGGTGTACCTGCCCAGAATTAAGACAAGGTAATTCATCAGGTCCCGGACGTTCCGGTGGAAGGACGCTTTCCGGTCCTTCCGCCGGGACTGTCCCCCAGGGATTCAGTTTAACAATAGGTATAGGTAAAAAGGCAAGGATTGTTTGCTGTCGTTCGGAGATATTCTTGACGAACTTCGCAAACAATCCTTTTTTATATCCGGAAATTTTAGTTATATTCGCCAAAAAATAGATAGAAAAAAGATGAACAGATTATTATACTCCGCCTTGCTTTCGTGCGGACTGGTTCCGGCAGCGGCTCAGAACGCGTCCGCTCCCAACATTGTACTGATTATGTGCGACGACATGGGATTCTCGGACATCGGCTGCTATGGCAGCGAAATACAGACCCCCAACCTGGACAAACTGGCCGCGGAAGGCGTCCGCTTCAGCCAGTTCAAGAATACGGGACGCAGTTGCCCCAGCCGGGCTGCCCTGCTGACCGGAAGATACCAGCACGAGGTGGGCATGGGATGGATGGCCGAGGTGGACGAGCATCGTCCGGGGTATCGCGGACAGATTGACAAGGCTTATCCGACCATTGCCGAAATCATGAGAGAAAACGGATACCGCACCTATATGAGCGGGAAATGGCATGTGACCACTACCGGCGGCTATGAATCGCCCAACGGAAGCTATCCCGTGCAGCGGGGCTTCGACCGCTATTACGGTTGCCTGCATGGCGGCGGCAGCTATTACAAGCCCGAACCGCTGTACAACGACCTGGAACGCATCCATTCCGTCCCCGACGACTATTACTATACAAGGGCCATTACCGACTCGGCCGTCTGTTTCGTGAACCGGCACGACACCAGCCGTCCCATGTTCCTCTACGTGGCCCACTATGCTCCGCATCTGCCTTTGCAGGCTCCGGAGGAAGCGGTGGAAAAATGCCTGGACCGGTACAAGGTGGGGTATGACGTGCTCCGCCGTCAGCGCTTCGAGAAGCAGAAGAAGCTGGGACTGGTACCCGAAGACATGGAACTGCCGGTATTCAACAAGGAATTTGGCGGCAAGCGTCCGGCCTGGGAAGACCTGACCCCCGAACAGCAGAAGCAATGGACACACGACATGGCAACGTATGCAGCCATGATCGAAATCATGGACGAAGGCATCGGCAAGCTGGTAGATGCCATCAAGCGGAAAGGCATGTACGAGCATACGGTCTTCCTGTTTCTCAGCGACAACGGTGCCACCGACGAGGGAGGCTATCTGGGACAGCTGATGTCCGACCTGTCGAACACACCCTACCGGAGCTACAAGAAGTGGGTATTCCAGGGGGGAACCAGCACGCCCTTTATCCTGACGTATGGTGACAAGCGGAAGAACCGGATGGAGGGACAGGTGTGCCGGCAGCCGGCCCACATCATCGACATTCTGCCGACCTGCATGGCGCTGGGACAGGCTGTCTATCCCGAACGCTTCGAGCATGCCGACCTGCCGGGCCGGAGCCTGTTGCCGGCCGCGGAAGGGAAGCCGGTGGAAGAGCGGACACTCTACTTCGAACACCAGAGTTCGTGCGGCATCATCGACGGTCACTGGAAGCTGGTGAAGGCCAACCGGAACGTGCAGTGGGAACTGATAGACCTGGACAAGGATCCGTTCGAGACAAACGACCTGGCCGGACAATACCCCGAAAAGGTGGAGGAACTGGAGGCCAAGTGGATCGAATGGGCCAACACCCACAAGGTATTTCCGCTGGAAGACAAGACCTGGACCGAAAGGCTTAACTTCTACAGGCAGAAGAATCCCGACCAGCGGGGAGAAGAATAGAGAACCGGTATCAGAATGATAAACATAACATTTGGAATATATGCAAAAGCTTTTTACATCGTTGCTGGCCGGCGGACTGATGGCTTCCGCTCCGGTCTGCTCACAGCAGGCCCAACGGCCCAATATCATCATGTTCCTCGTGGACGACATGGGGTGGCAGGACACGTCCGTACCCTTCAACGGAGATGAAATCTCAGCGCTGAACAAGCGCTATCACACTCCCAACATGGAGCGCATGGCGCGGATGGGGGTGAGGTTTACCCAGGCATACGCCTGCGCCATCTCTTCGCCGACCCGCTGCAGCCTGATGTCGGGCATGAACGCTGCACGCCACCGTGTGACCAACTGGACGCTGGAACCGAACCAGCAGACCGACCAGCCCAGCGAGGTGCTGGAACTGCCGGACTGGAACTACAACGGCATACAGCCGGCGGCTATGGAAGGAAAACTCAACAACATCGCTGCCATCACTCCATTGCCGCAGGTGTTGAAGGACAACGGCTACCGCACCATCCACTGCGGCAAGGCCCACTTCGGCGCACGGACAACGCCGGGAGAAAATCCGTTGAACATGGGCTTTGACGTCAATATTGCCGGAGGAGCCAACGGCGCTCCGGGCAGCTATCTGGGTACACGCAACTTCGGCCAGGGCTCCCGTTTCGCCGTCGGCGGGCTGGAACAATATTACGGACAGGACATCTTCCTGACGGAAGCCCTGACGCTGGAAGCCCTGAAGGAAATGAAAAAGGCGGTGGCGATGAAACAGCCGTTCTATCTGTATATGTCGCACTATGCGGTACATACCCCCATTGAGGACGACAAGCGGTTCAGTGACAACTACCGGGGAAAATACGACGAACAGCTGAAAGCCCCGCTGGGTGAGAAGGAAGCCAAGTACGCAGCGCTGGTCGAAGGCATGGACAAGAGTCTGGGCGACATCATGGACTATCTGGAGAGTGTGCCGGGACTGGCAGAGAATACCATCATTCTCTTCATGTCGGACAACGGCGGACAGGCTCTGGGCTATTGTCGGGAGGGCGTGCCCAACCGTGATCCGAACTATCCGGCCCGTGCCGGAAAAGGTTCTTCCCTGATGGGCGGCGTACGCGAACCGATGATGGTGTACTGGCCGGGAGTGACGAAGCCGGGAAGCAGCTGCGAGCAGAAGGTCATCATCGAAGACTTTTTCCCGACCATTCTCGAAATGGCCGGCATCCGGAATTACCGGACCGTCCAGACGATAGACGGGAAGAGCTTCGTTCCGGTCCTGAAAAATCCGAAAAAGGTGGACGACGGCAAGACGCGGGTCTGGCATTTCCCCAACCTGTGGGGAGAAACCCAGGAGATAGCGGAAGGCTATGGAGCCTATTCGTCCATCCTGAAAGGAGACTATCACCTGATATATCATTGGGAGAACGGGCAGACGGAACTGTACAACATCCGTCAGGACATCTCGGAACAGCACAACCTGGCCGCCGATATGCCGAAAGAGGTCCGCAAACTGGCCAAAGAACTGACGGAGACCTTGAAAGCCAGAGGCGCACAGCGTCCGGCACTGAAAGCGACGAAAGAACTGCTGCCCTATCCGGACGGCTCCCGATAACATGAAATCATTTGTTTAACCTATAAATTTATGATGATAATGAAAAAAATCAAGAAAAATCTGTTCCTGCTGATGGCTTCGCTGCTGGTGTGCGGCGGGCTGGCGGCTCAGGAAAGTGACTTTGACCTGGGTTCCCAGCGGTCGGAATCCCAAAATGTGAACCCGGTTCCCGGACAGGCATTGGACCACCACGGGCTGCTGATCAACCCGACACCCCATGTCCTCCGGCTGGCTGAAGGAGAAACGCTGGACATCAGCCGGGGGTTCCGGCTGAAAGGAAAGCGGAGCGGCGTGGCCGACGGCATGGACTTTCTGACCATCGCCAGGAAAGGAGTGACGCTGGAGATAGACTACGGCTCCAGACAGGCGGAAAAGAAAGGAGTGAAGTCCGTGTCGGGTGCCTACGAACTGGTGATAGACGGAAAGGGTGTCCGCATCACGGGATACGACGAAAAAGGAGCTTTCTACGGCTTGCAGACCCTGCGGGCCGTGCTGGAAAGTCCGGTATCGGCCGACGGAAAGGTGCCCTGCCTGACGGTGAACGACTATCCCGACCTGCCATACCGCGGTGTGGTGGAGGGCTTCTACGGGACGCCATGGTCCCACGAAGTGCGTCTGTCGCTGATCGACTTTTACGGCAAGTTCAAGATGAACTACTACCTGTACGGCCCGAAGGACGATCCGTATCACAGCTGTCCCAACTGGCGCCTGCCTTACCCGGAAAAAGAGGCGGACAACATCCGCGAGCTGGTGGAGGCGTGCAACCGCAACCGGGTGGACTTCGTATGGGCCATCCATCCGGGGCAGGACATCCGGTGGAATGAAGAAGATTACCGGAACCTGGTAAACAAGTTCAACGGGATGTACGACCTGGGCGTCCGTTCGTTTGCCATCTTCTTTGACGACATATCCGGCGAAGGCACCAATCCCTACAAGCAGACCGAACTGCTGAACCGCCTGAACGAGGACTTCGTGAAGGTGAAGGAAGGGGTGGCTCCGCTCATCGTCTGTCCCACGGACTATTCCAGGTTGTGGGCCAATCCCTCTCCGAAAGGAAGTCTGACCATCTATGGCAATACGCTCGACCCCTCCATCAATGTGTTCTGGACGGGCGACGTGGTGTGCAGCGACCTGACCCGCGAGACGATGGAGTGGGTGAACTCCCGCATCCGCCGTCCGGCCCTGTACTGGTGGAACTTCCCCGTGACCGACTATGCCCGCCACATCGTGATGCAGGGACCGTCGTACGGGCTGGATACCACCCTGACTGACAAGGACCTGTGCGGACTCATCAGTAACCCGATGGAGCACGGGGAAGCCTCGAAACTGGCCCTGTACAGCGTGGCCGACTATGCCTGGAACATTGCCGGCTACAATGCCCTCGACAGCTGGGAACGCGGACTGGGCGAACTGGCCCCCGAGGTAAAGGATGCCTACCGGACGTTTGCCATCCATTCGTGTGACACGGAGACCGGCTACCGCCGTGCCGAGTCGTGGGAGACAAAGACATTCCGCATGGACGATCCCTATACACAAGCCGACTATGACGCGCTGCTCCGCGAATTCGAACGGGTGGAGCGGACGCCGGCCGTGATGGAGGCCGAATGCCGGAACTTGCTGCTCAAGAAAGAACTGCGTCCCTGGCTGGTGGAATTCGGCAAACTGGGAACCCGCGGGAAGAAGGCGCTCCGGCTGATGGACCTGTATAAGACGGGCCGTGCGGCCGACTTCTGGGCAGCCTACCTCGACAACCTGATGACGACCGAAGACCTGAAAGCCTATAATGCGCACAAGGCAGGTACCATGAAGCTGCAACCCTTCTACGAACATGCCATGGACGACCTGCTGGGAGCCTTCTACCTGCGCGAAGCCGGAAAGAAACCGGCCACCTGCCGGGCCATCGGTTCGTTCCCCACGCTGGCCACGACGCAGAGCAAGCTGATGTTCGACAACGACACGACGACCTATTACACGTCGGGCACTTCGCAGGACGACCGCAGCTGGATAGGCGTGGACTTGGGACTGGTGAAGCCCGTCTGGGAAGTGTCCATCCTGCAAGGACGCAACTCTACGGACGACGTGGACTATTTCGACCGTGCCCTGTTGGAGTATTCGGTGGACGGGAAGGCCTGGAAAGCCCTGTCCGATACGCTGGAGAAACAGTATGTGGTCCGCTGGACGGGCGACGCCGTACAGGCCCGCTACATCCGTCTGAAGAAGCTGCATACGGCGAAGACCAACTGGGCGGCTGTCCGTTCGTTCGAGGTCAATCCCGTACGCGAGGAACGGCTGGGCTTTGCCGTGGAGTCGGACCGGAAACCCGATGCCCTGCTGGCTTTCGACGAACTGCCTGCCACTTCGTTCGTCAACGAAGGAACATTGGTCTTTGGTTTGCCTCAAGGTACTGCGGCCTGCACCCTGCTGATGCGTCCGGGTTCGTCTGCCAGACTCTGCCAGCTGGACGCGCGCGGCGAGGTATTGTCTGAAACGGCTCTGGACACTCCCTACTTGCGGCTGAACCTCGGGAAAGATACGTCCCGGATGCGGGTAGAAGGCGATGTCGAACTGTTTGAAGTCATTTTCTGTCAGGAGGCTGATTGAGGACAACGTCAGGCCGGCTGTTTCGACGGACATCGGTTGTCAGAAAAGTTTTGCGGCCTTGATGGTGTCGTTTCAAAAATAATTTAGTAATTTAGGCCGCTGAAGCGTGCTTATGAATATTTTTAATTCGTGATATACCATGAAAATACATCTGACTATGTTCCTGTCCTGCCTGTTGGTGATGGGATGCGGCTCGTCCGAGCAAAAGAATGTAACCTTGATTCCACAGCCTCAAACGTGTGAGGTACAGTCGGGAACCTACTCCTCCACAACAGGAGAAACGCTTTACTCCAATCTGTCGGGAACGGATAAAAGTGACCTGGCAGCTGTTCTTGAATCGTCGCCCTTCGGCCTGAAGGCTTCGGACGACGCACAGGCTTCCTTCCGTTTCGAACAGGTGGACAGCCTGCCGGGCATTGCCTCCGATGAAGGCTACCGGCTGAAGGTGGACAAGAAGGGTGTCCGGGCCGAAGCCACTACGCCGGCCGGACTGTTCTATGCCTTCCAGTCGCTGCTGCAGATGGCCGAAGCCGGGCAGCAGGAGGGTAGTTTCACCCTGCCTTGTGCCAGCCTGAGCGATTATCCCCGTTTCGGCTACCGCGGACTGCATCTGGACGTGTCGCGCCATTTCCGTTCGAAGGAGTTCGTGATGAAGCAGCTCAACGCCATGGCCCGCTACAAGCTGAACCGCCTTCACTGGCACTTGACTGACGGCGCAGGCTGGCGTCTGGAAATCAAGCACTATCCGCAGCTGACCGAGCAGGCCGCCTATCGTCCTTACCCCAACTGGAAAGCCTGGTGGCAGGGCGACCGCAAGTATTGTCGCAAGGATGACCCCGGAGCCGAAGGTGGATATTATACGCAGGACGACGTGCGCGAGATACTGGAACACGCCCGCAAGCTGCACATCACCGTCATTCCGGAAATCGAGATGCCGGGCCATTCGGAAGAGGTGCTGGCCGTGTTCCCGCAACTCTCCTGTTCGGGCAAGCCTTATCAGAACGGCGAACTTTGCATCGGTAACGAAGAGACCTTTACCTTCCTGGAGAACGTGCTGCTGGAGGTGATGGACCTCTTCCCCTCGGAATACATCCACATCGGCGGCGACGAAGCGGCCAAGAGCAGTTGGGAAAAATGTCCGAAGTGCCAGGCCCGCATCCGCAAGGAAGGCTTGAAGGACGAGAAGGAACTGCAGAGTTACCTGATTCACCGCATCGAGAAATTCCTGAACGACCACGGCCGCAAGCTGATCGGTTGGGACGAGATTCTGGAAGGTGGACTGGCTCCCAGTGCCACGGTGATGTCGTGGCGGGGCGAACAGGGCGGCATTACGGCTGCCAAGGCCGGCCACGACGTCATCATGACGCCCGGCGAGTTCTGCTACCTGGACGCCTATCAGGATGCTCCCGGCACACAGCCCGAAGCCATCGGAGGCTACCTCACTTTGGAAAAAGTTTACTCTTACAATCCGGTTCCCGCCGAACTGACCGAGGAGCAGAAACCCTACATCAAGGGTGTGCAGGCCAACGTCTGGACCGAATATATCCCCACGGAAGAACATGCCGAATACATGATTTACCCGCGCCTGCTGGCGTTGTCCGAAGTGGCCTGGACCGAACCCGGCCGAAAGGACTGGCCCCGTTTCCGCGAAGCGGCCCTGAAGGAAGTGAAATGGTTGCAGTCGCAGGGTTACCATCCGTTCGACCTCGAACAGGAAGTGGGCGAGCGTCCGGAAGCCCGTCAGCCGGCAGAACACCTGGCCCTCCACAAGAAGGTGACTTATGCTTATCCGTATGCGCCTCAGTATCCGTCGACCGGCGAAACGGCGCTGACCGACGGCATCCGCGGCGGATGGACCTATGGCGACAAACGCTGGCAGGGCTTCCTGTGCAAGGATGCGGACGTGACCATCGACCTGGAGAAGGTGACCGACATCAAGCTGGTGGAGGCTGACTTCATGCAGCTGCGGGGACCTGAAATCTGGTTGCCGAAAGAGGTGGTGATTTCCGTTTCCGAAGACGGCAAGGAGTACCAGGAACTGAAGCGGATTGCGACCGAAGTCCCCGTAACCGAAGAGAAGCTGGTCATCCAGAAATACCGGTGGGAAGGAGCGGCCAAAGCGCGTTATGTCCACTTCCAGGGCCTGCTGAACCGCGAGGTGATGGGATGGATGTTTGTAGACGAAATCGTAGTAAAATAAACCTCTTTAAGAATAGAAACCGATCATGAACAAGAAAATGTGGGCAACGGCCGTAACCTTGCTGGGCGTTGTTGTGATGGAGGCCGATGCGGCCTCCGGCAAGGTAATCCGTATGAATCCGCTCGGCAGTACGGAACGGGCTGAAGCGACCTATGTGGCCCGTCAGGACAATGTGGGGCAGTACGTCAGCCAGCGTCCCAAGGTGGAGGACCGTCTGTTCCAGTCAGACATCATCGAGAAGAAGATTGCCGAAATCAAGGCCCTGCTGAAGAATCCCTATCTGGCCTGGATGTTCGAGAACTGTTTTCCCAATACGCTGGACACCACCGTACACTTCCGCATGCTGGACGGCAAGCCCGACACCTTTGTCTATACGGGCGACATCCACGCCATGTGGCTGCGCGACTCGGGGGCACAGGTGTGGCCCTACGTGCAGTTTGCCAACGAAGACCCCAAGCTGAAGACGATGCTCGAGGGTGTTATCCGCCGGCAGTTCCTGTGCATCAATATGGATCCCTATGCCAACGCCTTCAACGACGGGCCGAAGGGAAGCGAGTGGGAGACCGACCGGACGGACATGAAACCCGAACTGCACGAGCGCAAGTGGGAAATCGACTCCCTGTGCTATCCGTTGCGTCTGGCCTACCATTACTGGAAGGTGACGGGTGATGCCAGCATCTTCGACGAGAACTGGCTGAAGGCTGTCGAGAACATCCTGCGTACCTTCAAGGAACAGCAGCGCAAGGAGGACAAGGGGCCTTACCGCTTCCAGCGCAAGACCGAGCGCGCCACCGACACCACCATCAACGACGGTTGGGGTGCTCCGGCCAATCCGGTGGGGCTGATTGTCTCCATCTTCCGTCCGTCGGACGACGCCACGACACTGCCTTTCCTCATTCCGTCCAACTTCTTTGCCGTGACTTCCTTGCGGAAGGCATCCGAGATTCTGATGGAGGTGAACAAGGATGCTGACCTGGCCCGGCAGTGTACCGACCTGGCCGACGAGGTGGAACAGGCGTTGAACAAATACGCTACCTGCGAACATCCGGAGTATGGCACCATCTATGCCTACGAGGTGGACGGCTATGGAAGCCACATGCTGATGGACGATGCCAACGTGCCCAGCCTGCTGGCCATGCCTTATCTGGGTGACGTCGACGTTCATGACCCCATTTATCAGAACACCCGCCGCTTTGTGTGGAGCGAGGACAATCCCTACTTCTTCAAGGGCAAGGCTGGCGAGGGTATCGGCGGTCCGCATATCGGGTATGACATGGTGTGGCCGATGAGCATCATGATGAAGGCCTTCACCAGCCAGGACGATGACGAAATCAAGGAATGCATCCGCATGCTGATGACTACCGACGCCGGTACGGGCTTCATGCACGAGTCTTTCCACAAGGACAATCCGGAAAAGTTTACCCGCAAGTGGTTTGCCTGGCAGAATACGCTGTTCGGCGAGCTGATCATCAAGCTGATAGACGACGGCAAGCTGGACCTGCTGAACAGCCTCTAACGAACATAACCTTAAAAAACAATCATAACGTATGAAAGTACTTTCACTTGCCACAGGAGTGGTACTATGCGGACTGCTGGCCCTGATGCCGTCAGCATGTGTTTCGCAGAAAGATAACAAGGCGGACGCTCAGGACTACCTCCGCTACGTGGATCCCTACATCGGGTCGGGCGAACACGGGCATGTCTTTGTCGGTGCCAGTGTTCCGCTGGGAATGGTTCAGGCGGGACCGCAGAACATTCATAAAGGCTGGGACTGGTGTTCGGGCTACCACTATTCGGACAGCGTCCTGATAGGCTTCAGCCATACGCATCTCAGCGGTACGGGCTGTGCCGACCTGGGCGACGTGCTGCTGATGCCCTACGTGGGCGAGGTGCGGACGGCCCGCGGCGAACAGGACAACATCGAGGGTTCCTGCTCCACCTATTATTCGCACAAGAACGAGCAAGTGGCTCCCGGCTACTATTCGCTGCTGATGGACAACGGCGTACGTGCCGAGCTGACGGCTACCGACCGTGTGGCCATCCATCGCTATACCTATCCCGAAGGAACACCGCGCCTGCTGGTGAACCTGAAGGAGGGCAACGGCGACCGTGCCTTTGAAACCGGCCTGAAGCGTGTGGACAAATATACGGTGAAGGGCTACCGCTTCTCCAGAGGATGGAGCCCGCAGCACAAGGTGTTCTTCGTGCTGAAATCCGAACAGCCCATCGAGAGTGTAGCCGTATTCGACGACGATACGCCTGCCGGCCAGGATACGTTGACGGGCAAGGCCGTGAAAGGGGTGCTTACCTTCAAGGACAATCCGAAGAACGTGCAGCTCAAGGTGGCCCTGTCGTCCGTGAGCTGTGCCAACGCGTTGGCCAATCTGGAAGCCGAGCAACCCGGATGGGACTTCGAAAAGGTGCGTACCGATGCGGAGAAACGTTGGAACGAGATGCTGTCGTGCATCAACGTGGAGAGCAGTGACGAGCGGGGCAAGAAGATTTTCTACACCAGCCTGTACCACATGTTCATCGCCCCGACGCTGTATGCCGACGTGAACGGGGAGTTCCGCGGACACGACGACAAGATTTACAAGGCCGACAGCTGGACCAACTATTCTACCTTCTCGTTGTGGGATACCTACCGCACGCTGCATCCGCTGCTCACCATCATCCAGCCGCAGCTGGTGCCCGATATGGTGAACTCCATGCTGAGTATCTACGACCAGCAGGGCAAACTGCCCATCTGGCCGCTGGTGGGAGGCGAAACCAACCAGATGCCGGGCTACAGTGCCGTTCCGGTGATAGCCGACGCCTACCTGAAAGGCTTCCAGGGCTTCGACCCCGAACGGGCCCTGAATGCGATGGTCGCTTCGGCCACGTACGAGAAACAGCGCGGCGTACCTTATGTGCTGGAGAAAGGCTGGATACCGTGCGACAAGATGCCCGAAGCCACATCCATTGCCCTGGAGTATGCCGCAGACGACTGGGGCCTGGCCCTGATGGCACAGAAAATGGGCAAGCAGGACGTCTACGACACGTTCATGAAACGTGGGCACTACTATGAGCAGTATTTCGACAAGAGCATCAACTTCATCCGTCCGAAGATGGACGACGGCAGCTGGCGCACGCCCTACGATCCCTTCCAGTCCATCCACGGCTGGGGCGACTTCTGCGAGGGCAACGGCTGGCACTATACCTTCTTCGTGCCCCAGCATCCCGAAGGGTTGATTGAACTGATGGGCGGTGACGAACGCTTTGTCGGCAAGCTGGATTCGCTCTTTGTGGCTGAAGGCGACATGGGCGAACATGCTTCGGACGACATCAGCGGCCTGATCGGCATGTATGCCCACGGCAACGAGCCCAGCCACCACGTGGCCTACCTCTATGCCTATGCCGGACAGCAGTGGAAGGCTGCGGAGAAAATCAGCTACATCCAGCGCAACTTCTATACCGACCAGCCCGAAGGCATCATCGGTAACGAGGACTGCGGTCAGATGTCGGCCTGGCATGTGCTCTCCGCACTGGGCTTCTATCAGGTAAATCCGTCCAACGGCATCTTTGTCTTCGGCACTCCGCTCTTCGAGAAGGTGACGGTCAACCTGCCGCAGGGCAAGACCTTTACCGTCGAAGCTCCGACAGTGAGTCCGGACAACAAGTACATCCAGTCTGTCCGTCTGAACGGTGAGCCCTACACGAAGAGCTACATCAGCTACGGGGACATCATGAAGGGCGGTACGCTGACCTTCGAGATGGGCAGCCAGCCGAACAAGGCCTTCGGTGCCGATGCGGCAGACCGTCCGCGTTCGTTGCCGGAATAAATGGTTGTGAAAGGAAATAAGGCCGGAACATCTTTCCGGCTGAAAGGAGCTGTCTCAAAACAGAAAGCAAACAGATGTCAAGCCGGGATTCAGGTCTAAGTTTTCCCGTGCATGTCCTGGATCCCGCATCACGTGCGGGATGACAACAATAGATAAAGTAAAGGCTAAATGCTGCGTCATCCCGGCCTTGAGCCGGGATCCAGGTTTCTGCTTTTCTGAGTGTCCCGGGTTCCGCATCACGTGCGGGATGACAGAAGTTTGGTGCTTCGTTTTGAGACAGCCCCTTTTTATTTTTATGATATGTTAATAATCTGTTGTTTATGAATAAAAAGATTACCCATCTCCTCATTTGGGGCGGAGTGGGGGCACTGGCATTCCTGTCCGGCTGTTCCGATGTACGTACCGCTTCGGAAAGCTCGTTCCTCCGTTCCGACTATTATACCCGTGGTATCGGTGTCTATCCGGGATGTCCGCAGGAAGACTTTTCGCCCGTGCTGTTGCCCGACAATCATTACCGCAACCTGGCTCTCCTGCGGGCCACGTACCAGTCGTCGGCTTACGACTATAACCTGACCTCGCAACTGCTGACCGACGGTATCGTGACCGACCAAGTCCCCCAATACTTCGACCTCCTGACTCCTGAAGGCAGTGCCCCCAAGCGAGAACGGGAGTGGATGATAGATGGAGGCCCCTATTCGCGCAACACAGTGCGCGGTGAGGAGACCTTCTTCCAGTTTGACATGCATCGATATGACAAGGCCGTCAGCCGGGCCGTGGTGACCGGTACCCTGATTTACGACGACCAGGCGGCGCGGGGCGGTTACGAGATGACATGGGAGGCCTCGAACGACGGCAAGAACTGGACCGTGCTGGCCGTGAACCGGGGAGCCGGACTGCCCGGAAAGGCCCGTTCCGGACGGGTAGAAGTGAATGATCCCAACAAGCAGACCGGCACCGTGACCATGCCGATGCGACGGCTGGAGGAAACGTTCGACTTTACCAACACGGCGGCCTATGCTTCCTACCGCATCCGCCTGAAGATGAAGGGCGCTTACGAGTGGACCTTCCACGAAGTGGAGTTCTCCAATGCCGACGGACTGGTGGACTTCAAGCCTTCGCAGTTCTTCACCAGTACCTGGATGAGCGCCACGGCAGGCGAGGAGTGGGTCAGCGTGGATCTGGGTTCGCCTTCCGAGTTCGACAAGGTCATCCTCCACTGGGTGAACAAGGCCGTCGATGGACGCATCCAGACTTCGGATGATGCCCGGACCTGGACCGACGCGGCTCCGCTACCCGGCGGTGAGGGGCTGACGGACGAGATAGCCGTCAAAGGCAAGGCCCGCTACGTGCGTGTCTGCATGAACCGGTCGGCCGACGGCGGGCGCTACATCTTGAGTGAGCTGGAGGTGATGGGCCGCGGCGGACTGCAGCCCTATGCGGTGAACATGTCCGAAATCAAGGATAACAGAATGACGCTTTCGGGTGGCGGCTGGCAGCTGCAACGCGCTTCCGAGGTACAGGCCGGTGGCGAGCAGATTGCTTCGGTTTTCTACAAGCCCGAAGGATGGGTGACGGCTACGGTACCGGGCACGGTGCTCACTTCGTACAAGAACGTGGGAGCCTTGGCCGACCCCAATTATGCCGACAACCAGCTGATGATATCCGAGTCCTTCTTCAACTCCAACTTCTGGTACCGCAACGAGTTCCAGGTGCCGACCTCGTTCAAGCGCGACCGCGTTTTCCTGAACTTTGACGGCATCAACTGGAAGGCCAATGTCTATCTGAACGGCCATCAGGTGGGTCGTCTGGAGGGAGCCTTCATCCGCGGCAAGTTCGACGTGACGGACTATGTGAAGGGAGGCACGAACGTGCTGGCCGTAGAAATCATCAAGAACGCGCACATCGGTGCCATCAAGGAAAAGAACAAGCAGAGCACGGACTTCAACGGCGGTATCCTCGGTGCGGACAACCCCACGTTCCATGCCACCATCGGCTGGGACTGGATACCTACCATGCGCGGACGTAACATCGGTATTTGGAACGACGTCTTCCTGACGACAACCGGCAAGGTGACCGTGCAGGATCCCTACGTGCAGACCCAGCTGGCTCTGCCCGATACCACACAGGCCCGTCTGACAGCCGAAGTGGTGGTGAAGAACCACGACGATAAGGACGTGAGCGGTGTTCTGCAGGGCAGGGTAGGCGACGTCACCTTCGAGCAGCCCGTGCAGCTGAAGGCCGGTGAGGAACGGACCGTTGTGTTCGACGCCGACCGCTTCCCCCAGCTTCAGGTGAAGAATCCCCGTCTGTGGTGGCCCAACGGTTACGGCACGCCTTATCTCTATGATGCCAACTTTACCTTCAAGGTGGGCGAGGAAGTATCCGATGCCCGTGACTTCAAGGTGGGCATCCGCCAGATGACGTTCAACGAAGACGGCGGTGTACTGAACCTCTACGTCAACGGGCGCCGTTTCATCGGTCGTGGCGGTAACTGGGGTTTCAGTGAATCGAACCTCAACTACCGTGGACGCGAATACGAGACGGCTGTGGCCTACCATGCCGACATGAACTTCACCATGCTGCGCAACTGGGTGGGCATGATCGGCGACGAAGAACTGTATGACGCCTGCGACAAGTATGGCATCATGATCTGGCAGGACTTCTGGCTGGCCAATCCCGCCGACGGTCCTGATCCTTACTATCCCGACATGTTCATCGCCAATGCCGAAGACTATGTGAAGCGCATCCGCAGCCATGCCTCCATCGGTCTGTACTGCGGCCGTAACGAAGGCTTCCCGCCCGAGACCATCGACAAGGCCCTGCGCCGCATTGTGAAGGAAGAACATCCGGGAATGCACTACATCTCCAGTTCGGCCGACGATGTGGTGAGCGGACACGGTCCCTACCGCATGCTGCCTGCCAAGACCTACTTCACGCTGGAAACCGGCAACGACAAGTTCCACAGCGAACGCGGCATGCCCAACGTACTGACCTACGAAAGCTTCCTGCGCACCTATTCGCCCGAAGGTATCTGGCCGCAGTCCGACCAGTGGGGCATGCACGACTACACGCTGGAGGGAGCCCAGGGCGCCACGTCCTTCAACGAGATTATCGCTATCGGCTACGGTCAGCCCGAGAGCGCGAAAGAATTTGCCGACCTGGCCCAGTGGGTGAACTATGACGGCCACCGCAGCCTCTTCGAGTCGCGCAGCAAGCACCGCATGGGACTGCTGATGTGGATGAGCCATTCGTGCTGGCCTTCGATGGTATGGCAGACGTATGACTACTATTTCGAACCGACGGCCGCCTATTTCGCCATCAAGAAGGCTTCCGAGCCGCTGCACATCCAGTGGAATCCGGCCACCGACGAAGTGGAGGTGGTGAACTATAACGCCGGTCTGCATCCCGGACTGAAGGCCCGTGTGCAGGTGCTCAACATGGATGCCTCCGTAGCTTGGGAAAAGGAAGCCACAGTAGACAGCCGGGAAGATACCACTGAGAAGTGCATCAAGCTGCAGTTCCCCGATGCGTTGTCCGAAGTGCATTTCATCAAGCTGACGCTGGAAGAGAACGGAAAGATCGTTTCCGAAAACTTCTACCATCGCAGCAAGGTGGAGAACAACTACCAGGCATTGAAGCAGCTTCCGAAGGTTCCTGTGCATGCACAGACCCAATACACGAAGGCCGATAACGGCGAATGGAAGGCAGAGATTACGGTAGAAAACCGCTCTTCGGCTCCGGCACTGATGGTCCGCCTGAACATTGTCGGCGACAAGGACGGCCTGCAGTTCCTTCCCATCTTCTATTCCGACAACTACTTTGCCCTGTTGCCGGGCGAGAGGAAGGTGGTACGTGTACACTGGAAAGATGTGGATACGCGTGGAAACGCGCCTTTGCTGAAGGTATCCGGATATAACGTAGAATAGAGAAAAGAGATATGTGGTTGCAACTGATTGTCGTATTGGCAGCCATCATCATCGGTGCCCGTCTGGGTGGCATCGGGTTGGGGGTGATGGGTGGACTGGGACTGGCCGTACTCTGTTTCGTGTTCGGCCTCCAGCCCACCGCCCCTCCTATCGATGTGATGCTGATGATTGTGGCCGTCATCTCTGCCGCCTCGTGCATGCAGGCGGCCGGAGGGCTCGATTATCTGGTGAAGCTGGCCGAACGGATGCTGCGCAAGCATCCGTCGCGGGTCACGCTGCTGAGCCCGTTGGTCACCTATCTGTTCACCTTTGTAGCCGGAACGGGGCATATTGCCTATTCCGTGCTTCCCGTCATTGCCGAAGTGGCACGCGAGACGAAGATCCGTCCCGAGCGTCCGCTGGGCATTGCGGTCATCGCTTCGCAGCAGGCCATTACGGCCAGTCCCATCTCGGCGGCGACGGTAGCCCTGCTGGGGATGCTGGCCGGCTTTGACATCTCGCTGTTCGACATCCTGAAGATTTCCGTACCGGCTACCCTGATAGGCGTCCTGGTAGGGGCTCTCTGCTCGATGAAGGTGGGCCGGGAGCTGGAGGATGATCCCGAATACCAGCGTCGCCTGAAGGAAGGCATGATAGAAGACCGTTTGGTGGAGACCGCTTCATCGTTCGATGTCCGGAAGGCCCGTATTTCCGTAGGAATCTTTCTGCTGGCTACTTTCCTGATTGTCCTGTTCGGTTCGATCGATGCCCTGCGACCGGCCTTTACTTCCGGCGGGAAGTCCGTTCTGCTCGACATGCCTTCCATTATCGAAATCATCATGCTCAGCACGTCGGCTCTGATTCTTCTCCTTTGCCGGATAGACGGCATCAAGGCTGTGCAGGGCAGCATCTTTTCGGCCGGCATGCAGGCAGTCATTGCCATCTTCGGCATTGCCTGGATGGGCGATACGTTCATTGCCGGCAACCTGTCTTCGCTGACCGTTTCCATCGAACACATCGTCCGCTCCATGCCGTGGCTGTTCGGGGTGGCCCTGTTCGTGATGTCCATCCTGCTGTACAGCCAGGCCGCTACCATCCGGGCCGTAGTGCCGCTGGGCATTGCTTTGGGTGTTTCCCCCTGGATGCTGATAGCCCTTTTCCCGGCCGTGAACGGCTATTTCTTCATTCCCAATTATCCGACCGTAGTGGCGGCTATCAATTTCGACCGTACGGGAACGACCCGTATCGGGAAATATATCCTGAACCATTCGTTCATGATGCCGGGAATCGTCTGTACGGTGGTAAGTATTTTGGTAGGATTGTTGTTGATATGGTTGTAAATTCTTACCTTTGCGTGTACGTTTTACAATTAATATTCAAACCATGAAGAACTTTGCACTGTTGGCGGCAACCTTGTTGGCGGCCGCCTCCTTACAAGCACAAACGCTTGAGAAAACGACGGGCGGCATCCGCTTTTCTACCGCCCAACCTCAATTGAATGGTGAGGTGACGTTCTATTCGCCTTCCATTGTCCGTGTCGTGAAATATCCTTCGGCTGAAATGCCTGCCAAGAAAAGTTATCCGGTGGTATTGACGCCGGGCAGGGTAGACGTTAGCTATGAAGAGAAAGGGGATGAGGTGGTGATGAAGTCGTCGTGCCTGGCGGTCACCCTCGACATACGTACCGGGCAGCTGACTTACCGGGACTTGAAAGGCAACCAGCTGTTGGCCGAGAAACCCTACGGAACCAATTTCCTGCCCCGCAAGGATGTGGACAAGGATTCGTACACGGTGAGCCAGACCTTCATGCTCCGGCCCGACGAAGTGATTTACGGACTGGGACAGCGCCAGACGGGCGTGATGAACCACCGCAACCAACAAATCGAACTGCGGAACGCCAATACCAATATCTGCATCCCGTATTTCACTTCCGAAAAGGGCTATGGCGTCTATTGGGACAATCCCGGACTTTCGCAGTTCAACGACACGCCCTACGAAACATCCTTTTCGTCGCAGGTGGGCCTGTGTTCGGACTATTACTTCCTGTATCGCGACGGCAGTATGGACGGTGTGATTGCCGCCCTGCGCGACCTGACCGGCAAGGCTACCATGTTTCCCCTCTGGACCATGGGTTACTGGCAGTGCCGCGAGCGCTACAAAAGTCCGGACGAGCTGTGCAACGTGCTCGACAAGTACCGCGAGCTGGGTGTACCCCTGGACGGCATCGTGCAGGACTGGCAGTACTGGGGATGCGACTCCAACTGGAATGCCATGAAGTTCATGAACCCCAGCTACATCAACAAGGTGGGCGACAAGGACTGGATGAAGTACATCCCCAAAGGTCACAACGCCGACGATGAATCCTTGTTGAACAAAGAACCGCGCATCAAGAGCCCGCAGGAGATGGTGGATTACGTCCACAAGAACCATGCCCACCTGATGATATCCATCTGGGCCAGCTTCGGTCCCTGGACGGACCAGTACAAGGAACTGAAGGCCATGAATGCCCTGCTGCCGTTTGATACTTGGCCGCTGAATTCGGGAACGACCCCTTATGATCCTTTCAATGCGGAGGCCCGCGACTTGTACTGGCGCTACCTGCGTCCGATGTACGACATGGGAATGGATGCATGGTGGACTGACTCTACGGAACCCGACCATTTCAACATCAAGGACAGCGACTTCGACCTGATGACGGCCGACGGTTCGTTCCGCTCCGTACACAACGCCTTTCCGTTGATGACCAACAAAGGTATCTACGAGCATCAGCGCGAGGTGTCCGACGACAAGCGCCTCTTCCTCATGACGCGTTCCTCCTACCTGGGACAGCAGCATTACGGCTCGTTCAGCTGGAGTGGGGACGTGTCGTCCAGCTGGCAGACCATGCGCCAGCAGATACCTGCCGGACTGAACTACATGCTGTGCGGCATTCCGTTCTGGACCACCGACCTGGCCGGATTCTTCGGTTGGGAGTACAACAACGACTGGACCAATGTAGCCTATCAGGAACTGCACGTCCGCTGGTTCCAGTGGGGATGTTTCCAGCCGATGATGCGCAACCACTGCTCTTCGCCCATGCTGAACGAGATTTACCTGTTCGGCAAGGAGGGCGACTGGGCCTACGACGCGCAGAAACGTATCATCCAGTTCCGTTACCGCCTGTTGCCCTATATCTACAGCATGGCCGGTGAAGTGGTGCAGCAGGATGGGGTCATGATGCGTCCGTTGGTGATGGACTTCGCTTCGGACCGCAAGGCTATTCTGCTCGACGACGAATACCTTTTCGGACGGAACCTGCTTGTTTGCCCGGTCACCGAACCGCTTTATACCAAGAAAGTGGAGAAGAACCAGGGGGTGGCCACCGTGCCCGATATTGCCAAGGCCAGCCGTCCTTTCGAAGTTTATCTGCCGGCCGGCGCCCGCTGGGTGGATTTCTGGACCAACGAAACGTTGGAAGGCGGACAGGACGTACAGCGTGAATGCCCCATCTCGTTGATACCCTTATATGTCAAGGCGGGAAGCATTCTGCCGCTGGGCCCCGACGTTCAATACGCCACCGAGAAGAAGTGGGACAATCTGGACCTTTGCATCTATCCCGGTGCCGACGGTGAGTTTACCCTGTACGAAGACGAGTTCGACAATTACAATTACGAGAAGGGGTTGTTCTCCACCATCCGTTTCGTGTGGGACGACGCCCGGCGTACGCTGACCATCTGCGACCGGAACGGCGAGTTCCCCGGTATGCTGAAGCGTCGTCATTTCCGCATCACGCTGATGGAGCCGGGCAAACCTTCGGCCGAGAAGGTAATGGAACGTGCAGACCGCGTCGTGCGCTATACGGGAAAGGAAATATCCGTAAAATTTTGACTAAGAATAAAATAAATATGAAAATCATGTTTGCGAAAAGAAGCGTTCAGATGCTGTGCTGCCTGTGTCTGTCGGCAGGTGCGGCACAAGCCCAGGATGCAGGACTGGTCCTGCACTACGACCGTCCTGCCCAGTATTTTGAAGAAGCGTTGGTCATCGGCAACGGGACGATGGGAGCCATTGTTTACGGAGGCACGGCCCGCGATGTGCTTTCACTCAACGACCTGACCCTATGGACCGGCGAGCCGGACCGCAAGGTGACCACTCCCGATGCCCATCTGGCCATCCCCGTGATTCGTGAAAAACTGGACCGGGAAGACTACCGCGGTGCCGACCAGGAACAGCGGAAGGTACAGGGACACTACAGTGAGAACTATCAGCCGCTGGGACAGTTATCCATCACCTATCTGGATGCCTCGGCTACAGTTACGTCCTACCGACGCTCGCTGGACATCAGCACGGCCACAGCCAGTACCCGCTATTTGCGGGACGGGAAGGACTTCTCCTGCGATTATTTCGCTTCGGCCCCCGACTCGGTCATCGTCATCCGTCTGTGTTCGCAGAGTCCGGAAGGCATCCGGGCCCTGCTCTCGTTCGACTCCCAGCTGCCGCACGCCACCTCGGCCCGGAACAACGAGATTTCGGCCGAAGGCTATGCGGCCTATCATTCCTATCCGGTTTACTACGATGACGTGACGGAAAAGCATTTGTATGACCCGGATCGGGGCATCCATTTCCGTACCTTGGTCAAGGTGCTGACAAAGGACGGGCAGGTAAAAAGCTATCCTTCGGGAGAATTGAAGCTGGAGGGAGTGCACGAAGCGGTGGTATTGGTGGCCAATGCCACCAGCTTCAATGGTTTCGACAAAGATCCCGTCCGTGAGGGACGCGACTATCGTACGCTGGCTGAGCACCGGATTTCGCGGGCTGCCGCCAAGTCTTACGACGAACTGCACCGGAACCATGTGGCCGACTACCAGTATTTCTTCAACCGCGTGAAGCTGGACCTGGGACGTACGGCATCCGATATTGCAGCCCTGCCCACCGACGAACAGCTGCGCCGGTATACCGATGAGTCGCAGTACAATCCGCAACTGGAAGCCCTCTATTTCCAGTACGGACGTTATCTGCTGATTTCCTGTTCGCGTACACCGGGCGTGCCGGCCAATCTGCAAGGCCTGTGGAACGAACGTCTGCTGCCGCCCTGGAGCTGCAACTATACCTCCAACATCAACCTGGAGGAAAACTATTGGGCTGCCGAAACGGCCAACCTCAGCGAAATGCACCGTCCCCTGATGGACTTCATCGTCCACCTCAGCCGGACGGGACAGGAATCGGCCAAAGCCTATTACGGAGTGAACCAAGGCTGGTGCCTGGGACAGAATACAGACATCTGGGCCATGACGTGTCCGGTGGGACTGAACGTGGGCGATCCCTCCTGGGCCTGCTGGACGATGGGAGGAGCCTGGCTTTCCACCCACATCTGGGAACGCTATCTGTTCACTCAGGACAAGGAGTTCCTGAAGCAATACTATCCGACGTTGAAGGGTGCCGCCGACTTCTGCCTGAACTGGCTGATTGAAAAGGACGGATACCTGCTTACTTCGCCCGGCACTTCTCCCGAAAACAAGTTCGTGACCCCCGACGGTTATGTAGGTGCCACGTCCTACGGTTGTACGGCCGATCTGGCCATGACGCGCGAGTGCCTGCTGGATGCCGTACGGGCGGCTGAAGTACTGGGGCTGGACAAGGATTTCCGTCGGAAAGCCGAGGATGCCCTCTCTCGTCTCTTGCCCTATCGGGTGGGACAGAACAGCAACCTGCAGGAATGGTTCCACGACTGGAGTGACGAAGACCCGCAACACCGCCATCAGTCCCACCTCTTCGGCCTGTATCCCGGACACCACCTGTCGGTAGACGAAACGCCGGAACTGGCCAAGGCCTGTGCCCGTACGCTGGAAATTAAGGGAGACAATACGACCGGATGGAGTACCGGCTGGCGCGTCAATCTGTACGCCCGCCTGAAGGACGGCGAAGGGGCCTACCACATTTACCGCCGCCTGTTGCGCTATGTAAGTCCGGACGGGTACAAGGGCAAGGATGCCCGCCGTGGTGGAGGAACGTATCCCAATCTGCTCGATGCCCATTCGCCGTTCCAGATAGACGGGAACTTCGGCGGTTGTGCTGGTGTCATCGAGATGCTGATGCAGTCGTCCGCAACGTCCATCACCCTGCTTCCGGCTCTGCCCGCCCAGTGGAAGGACGGCAGCGTGCAGGGCATCTGTGCCCGTGGTGGCTTTGTCGTCGATATGGACTGGAAAGACGGACGGGTGACCCGGCTCCACATTACGTCGAGAAAGGGTGGCAAGACACGTGTCTTCTTCAATGGACAGTCGAAGAAGATCAGTCTGAAGGCCAACGAGAGCAAGCAGATCTTATAGGCCGCTTTCCTCGACCAGCTGTTTGAATTGTCCCCAGACCCGGTGGTTGCGGAAAGCATATTCCGATGGCAGTCACGATGGACGGTACCCTACAATTCCCGTCCGCCTTCCCCTCGGGGTACCGCAACAGCGTAGTCATTTTAATATATTGTTTGTTGCACAAAGGTAGGGAGTTCTCCAATATCCGTCAAGTTCATAATGGTTCATCCGGAAAAATAGTCAAGGAAGAATATTTGTTCTTCCAAACGAGTATCGTCTGTGCGAATTTATTATTTTTGCAGCATAAAAATGGCAAATTAATATAGAAATGAGAATGAAACTGACATTTTTGAACAAAGGGTCCATTCTGCTGTTGGCCTTTTGTAGCCTGACGGGATGTGCGGAAACAGAAAAGGAAGATGAATTGTCGGGTAGTATCTCGAAAGAAATCCGTTATGCCAACCAGTTTGGCAAGGACATCATGAGTACCTATTATTTATGGAACACTGAAATCAGTGCCGATTTGGATGCCTGGAATATCAAAACCAATGAAGACCCTATCGGGACGGTCGACCGGATCCGTTATCATGATGGCGAGCAATATATTGACAAATGGACCATGCTGACCGATGATATGGAGTCTCTTACCAGCAGTATGGAAGGGGTGTCAACCACGTTCGGATGGAATCTGACTGTCTACCGGTTGACGGCAAACAGCAACCAATGCATCGGGGTCGTCAATTTCGTTCACGACAATACGCCCGCTTCCCGTATGAATTTGAAGCGGGGCGACATCATCATCGGTCTGAACGGCGGATCTCTCACTACGGAAAATTATCTGGACCTGTATTACAGTCCGTCCCTGACGGTTTCGTTGGGAAAATTGGATGTAGAGAGCAATCAGTTGGTCGATTTGGGCAAAAAAGTCAGTCTGACGGCCGAGACGCTGTATGAAGATCCGGTGCTGTGCGATTCCATTTACGAATTCAATGGAAAGAAGGTGGGCTATCTTGCTTACTCCAGTTTCGATTTGAAGTCCATTGACAAGCTGATAGAGATAGCCAAACACTTCAAGCAGGAACAAGTTGGCGAACTGATACTCGACCTGCGCTATAACGGCGGCGGGTATGTGATAACCGAAAGCGTACTGGCTTCCATGTTTGCTCCGCAGGAGGATGTCAGTCAGAAGAAGATTTTCGAAAAGGAAGTCTACAACGACCTCCTGACGCAGGCCGGCTGGGGCGAAGAGACTCCTTTCGCCACCGAATTCTATTATCCTGGAGTTGGCGTCAATGCCAGTACACAGGATGCCAACATCGGTTTGACGAAGATTTATGGCCTGATTGGTTCCGGTTCGGCTTCCGCTTCCGAAGCCCTGCTGGGCGGCCTGATGCCTTACATGGAGGTGGAACTCATTGGCGGGCAGTCTCATGGCAAATATTGTACGGGGTACCTGTTGTCTCCCGAAGATGTCTACGAAGACTCTCCTCAGGACATTGAAAACTGGGGTATATACGTCATGGTCAGCATCTATCAGAACGCAGCCGGCGAGACACCCTGCATGCCCGACG
The DNA here is from genome assembly GCA_958402075.1 of Mediterranea massiliensis. GTDB lineage: Bacteria > Bacteroidota > Bacteroidia > Bacteroidales > Bacteroidaceae > Bacteroides > Bacteroides massiliensis_D. The sequence continues at coordinate 43,179 of CATXSD010000006.1, forward strand.
GGCTGATTCCAGATGTGGAAGTGACAGACAACGCTATGCTTCCCTATCAGTTGGGCGATGTGGATGAACCCCTGTTGCGGGCTGCGCTTACGGAGGCTGGACGTACGTATGACGATGGAGGCGCCCTCTCTACCCGCAGCTTGGAAGCCCGTTTCATCCCGATGTGCGGAGCACAGAAACCGGTATTCGGCAAACGCATTCTGCTCGCTCCTTCCGCCAAATTCCGTCCGCTCGGCCGGTCTGTGCTTGAATAAGGAATATAATAAAAAAGAAGAGGGGCGCACCATAGATGCGCCCCTCTCTATATATTGATGTGATATGTTTCGTATTTAGTTCAAAGCATAATAAGTATTGGTCATGGCGGCCTGACGGGCTGTTGCCAGACCTTGTGCGTCGAGTGTTACGGTCAGTTCTTCACCGTTGGGCAAAGTCATTTGGGCTGTACCGTCGTTGTTCATCAGGATAAGTTCCGTGCTGACACCGCCTGCCACTACATTCCACGTGTTCAGATTCTTGTCGTAAATCAGCTCCATGGAGGCCGTTTCATCACCTTCCTTCGTGATGGAATAGCCGTTTTCCAATGTTTCAACCAGATAGTTGCCGTTCTCGCCCTGAACCTTCTTGATGTCACCTACGCTGGCCAGCGGATTGCTGCCGCTCCAGAATTCGATGGAGTTGATTACTAAAATGTCGGCAAGATAGCAAACACCATATACCGGGATAATATTGAATGCCAGAAATACCAGTTCGTTTACAAACTTGTTACTAACACTTTGATTCCAGCTTACCAATTTGCTGTGCAGTCCGAAAGAACCGATGCACGAGCTGAACATGAAAGCACCGCAAATCATGACGGTGGCAGCCATCTTTAAATTAAACTTTTTCATAATCTTCTTCTATTTTTTAAGTAAACAAAATGTTTTTTGTTCAATTGATATGCAAATATACACTTTTAAATATAAATAGCTAACGAATAGTCAAAAAACTTTTTGTTTTTTCCGAGTTTTTTCAAAGATGTATCTTTTGTGGTATTTTATGGGACAGGAAAAGTATCAGACTGGCCAAAATTACGTATATTTGCGCCACTTTTGTAGAAATGTCGTCTCCCGACGGCCAACAAAGAAGAGGATATACAATGAAAGTACGATTTATAAGCCTGGCCAGTGGCAGTAGTGGTAACTGCTACTATCTGGGAACAGAAAAATATGGAATACTGATAGATGCCGGCATTGCTGCCCGCAGCATCAAGAAGATCTTGAAAGATTTTGGTATCGGCATGGAGACCATCCGTGCCGTGTTTGTGACGCACGACCATGCCGACCACATCAAGGCGGTAGGCGGGTTGGGCGAGAAGCTCAATATACCTATCTATACTACATCGCGTATTCATGAAGGCATCAACCGGAGCTATTGCATGACCGAAAAGTTGCATACTTCTGCCCGCATCCTGGAGAAGGGGCAGCCCATGCAACTGGCCGATTTCCGGATAGAGTCCTTCGAAGTGCCTCACGACGGTACGGACAACGTAGGCTACTTCATTCAGATTGACGGGAAGTCATTCGCTTTCCTCACCGACCTGGGAGAAATCACTCCCGTAGCGGCCGAATACATCAAGAAGGCCAATTACCTGATTCTGGAAGCCAACTACGACGACGAGATGTTGCAGATGGGCACCTATCCGGCTTATCTGAAAGAACGCATCAAGAGCCGGACGGGCCACATGAGCAATGCGGCCACCGCCCAGTTCCTGGCCGAAAACTTCAATGAAGGATTGCGCTACATCTGGCTGTGCCATTTGAGCAAAGACAACAACCATCCCGAGCTGGCCTACAAGACCGTCGAACTGAAATTGCACGATTATGGTATCCTTGTCGGTAAAGACGTGCAACTCTGTGCTTTAAAGCGTACAACTCCGTCTGAACTTTATGAGTTCGAATAAAAAAACTCGATTTCATCGAAAAAAAACGGCGAAATCTTTTGCAGGTTCCGATAAAAGGTCTACCTTTGCACCCGCAATCGAAAAACAAATGCACTCTTAGCTCAGTTGGTAGAGCAACTGACTCTTAATCAGTGGGTCCAGGGTTCGAATCCCTGAGGGTGTACATCTGCGATAAGCGGAAGAGCTTTCCCCCTGTGGAAGGTATTCGGGGTGTAGCGCAGTCCGGTTAGCGCACCTGCTTTGGGAGCAGGGGGTCGAAGGTTCGAATCCTTTCACCCCGACAGCAAGATATCAAGAGGCCGTCTCAAAATGAATTGAGATGGCCTCTATCGTTTCATATCAGATTGAAGTCGTTTGGATTTTCCTCAAAAAAAAGGAGTTTCC
>CATXSD010000007.1 GCA_958402075.1 Mediterranea massiliensis
CAAGGCATTGACGCCACGGGCCTGCAAGCCGGCCACGATATTCTTGTTCACCAGACCTCCATAAACCATGGTGACCACCTTAAGCGTTTCGGCATCGGTAATGCGGCGTCCGTTTACCATGCGACTCTCGATGCCCAGCCGTTCGGCCAGCTTCGTGGCCGAACGCCCTCCGCCGTGTACCAGCACCTTGCGGCCTTCGATGGCGGCAAAGTCGTCCAACAACCGCTGGAGGGTCGCCTCCTCTTCTACAATCTTGCCGCCTACTTTGATGAGTGTGAGTTTCTCTTTCATATTCCTTTATATATGAGTTCACCACAGAGGACACAAAGTTTCACAGGGTTTTCTTCTCCCTCTGTGTTACTCAGTGTCCTCTGTGGTGAAAATTGGTTATTCCAAATAAGTATATCCGTACAGGCCCGAACGGTAGTTGGCCAGGAACTCCTTGCCTTCCTCGAGCGAGATGCGGCCTTCCTTGACAGACTGGGTCACCCACGTCTCGAGCTTGCGCACCAGCTTCTTGGGGTTGTACTGCACGTAGTCGAGCACCTCGGCCACCGTCTCGCCGTCGATGAGCTGGTCGATGGTATAACCCTTGGAGTTGACCGACACATGGACAGCATTCGTATCGCCGAAGAGGTTGTGCATGTCGCCCAGAATTTCCTGATACGCGCCTACCAGAAAGACAGCCAGGTAATAGGGCTCCTTGTCGCGCAGGGAATGCAGGGGCAAGGTCGTGGCATCGGGACGGGAGGTGACGAAGTTGGCTATCTTGCCGTCGGAGTCGCACGTCATGTCCTGTATCGTAGCCTCACGGTCGGGCTTCTCGTCCAGGCGCTGGATGGGCATGATGGGGAACATCTGGTCGATGGCCCACGAGTCGGGCAGCGACTGGAAGAGCGAGAAGTTGCAGAAGTACTTGTCGGCCAGCAGCTTGTTCAGCTTTCGGAACTCCTCGGGACAGTGTTTCAGCCCACTGGCGATGGAGTTGATTTCACGACAGATGCTCCAATAGAGTTTCTCGATCTGGGCACGCGTATTGAGGTCGACAATGCCGTGGCTGAAGAGGTCGAGCGCTTCCTCGCGTATCTGCTGCGCGTCGTGCCAGGGTTCGAGCATGCTGCGCTGGTTCAGGTTGTCCCAGATGTCGTAGAGTTCCTTCACCAGCTCGTGGGCATCCTCGCCCGGCTCCCAGTCGTCGTCCATCTGAGGCAGGGAGGCCGTCTCCAGCACCTCGAAGATAAGGACGGAGTGATGGGCAGTCAGGCTGCGGCCCGTCTCGGTGATGATGTTGGGATGCTGGAAGCCGTGCTTGTCGGCCGCGTCGACGAAGGTCGACACGACGTCGTTGACGTATTCCTGTATGGAGTAGTTCACGGAGCTTTCGCTGTTGCTGGAGCGGGTACCGTCGTAATCCACACCCATGCCGCCGCCCGTATCGACGAACTCGATGTTGAAGCCCATCTTGTGGAGCTGCACGTAGAACTGCGACGCTTCGCGCAGGGCGTTCTTGATGCGGCGTATCTTGGTAATCTGGCTGCCGATGTGGAAGTGAATCAGCTTCAGGCAGTCTTTCATGTCTTTCTTTTCGAGGAAGTCGAGAGCCTCGAGCAGTTCGCTGGACGTCAGGCCGAACTTGCTGGCGTCGCCGCCGCTCTCTTCCCACTTGCCGCTGCCGCTGGAGGCCAGCTTGATACGGATGCCGATGTTGGGGCGCACCTTGAGCTGCTTGGCCATCTTGGCGATGAGATTCAGTTCGTTCAGCTTCTCGACAACGAGGAAGATGCGTTTGCCCATCTTCTGGGCCAGCAAGGCCAGTTCGATGAAGCTCTCGTCCTTGTAGCCGTTGCACACTACGAGCGAGTCGGGGTCAGTGTTGACGGCAATGACTGCATGCAGCTCGGGCTTGGAACCCGCCTCCAGACCGAGGTTGAACTTCTTGCCGTGGTTGATCATCTCCTCCACAACGGGACGCATCTGGTTCACCTTGATGGGATAGATGATGAAGTTCTCTCCCTTGTAACCATACTCGTCGGCCGCCTTGTGGAAGCAGCAGGACACCTTCTCGATGCGGTTGTCCAGAATGTCGGGAAAGCGCACCAGCATGGGGGCGGTGACGTCGCGCAGCTGGAGTTCGTCCACCAGTTCCTTCAGGTCGACTTCCACGCCGTCCTTGCGGGGAGTTACCACTACGTGCCCTTTCTCGTTGATACCAAAGTAGGAAGTGCCCCAACCGGTGATGTTGTACAGCTCCTCCGAATCTTCAATACGCCATTTTCTCATTGTCTGTTACTTAGCTGTTTAAATTAGGTTGATATTTTGAACGCACAAAAATAAGCATAAATCTCGTAACGACAGCCATTGCAAGCGAAAATACACACGAATGACAAACATTTTACAGACCCAGCAGCCGGCGGAGGCTGGCCACGGAGTCCGCAATCTGGCGGCGGTCCTCCAGACGGCTGCCGTCGAAGCGGTAGCGGGCCTGGCTGTAGTGGGGCATACGGCCCTCCAACGCACGGCCGATGAAGGTGCGGAGTTCATCGTCCGTCTTGCCCTGCAGGATGGGACGCTGCCGGGTAGCCACGCGCAGGCGGCGGAAGAGCACATCGACAGGAACGTCGAGAAACACCGTCTGCCCCTGGCGGTTCATGTAGTCCATGTTGTCGAAGAAGCAGGGCGTACCGCCCCCCGTCGAGATGACCACATCCTCGAACTCGCCCGCCTCGTGCAGCATGTTGCGCTCCAGCTGGCGGAAGCCGTCCTCGCCCCGCTCGCGGAACAGGTCGGGGATGGATTGATGGAAACGCTCCTCGATATACCAGTCGAGGTCAATGAAGGTCAGGCCCAGCTGACGGGCAAAGGCCTTTCCCAGGGTAGTTTTTCCGGCCCCCATGTAGCCGGTCAAGAAGATACGTATCATAAGTATTGTAGGTAACAGCCTGTAGTTTGCAGGCAAAGGTAAGCAATTCTGCATTGGCATGCAGCCCAATTGGCGTTTTTTTTATCCGGCAAGACCAAATAGCCGCCAGTGTATTCTGCCATCTGTCAAACAGATGTGCGACACCTTCTCACGAGGATGCCGCACATTGTGTTTCCTAATCAGTATAAGGAACAATCATGTAAAGTTAAACTTACCGGGCTGTGTATCCGGTAAGAGAGCAGCCTTCCTGCAAGACACTTCCTGCGGGAAGGCATATCTTTCCATAAAAGCCATTATTGCTCGTCGGCTGCAAAGCCGGTACGGCGGTAACCGGAAACCTTATATCTGGTATCTGGTTCATCATCGCTGAATGACACATAGTACACCAGACTGTCGGCCGGCATACCGCTTGGGGTAGTGGCCGCACCGGGCAGCATCTTGCCGCCTTCAATGTTTACCATGCAGTCATAACTTTCGTTCTGAACATCACCATCGGAACTGAAGGTCAATGCATTGCAGTCACAATTTACCACCACCTTATCGTCCCAGAAGTTTCCCAGGTCACTGACGTACATTTTATCGGGCACATTGTCAGTGGTATTGTAGGTAATGCCCAGTATCACACCCATGCCGTAAGGATCTGTCATCAGTACATTTCCGGCATCATCCACAAGATCGACTGTCAGCTGCCATTCGCCTGCCAGTGCCTCCGTAGCGGTACCTCCTATCTCGTCTTTCTCGCAGGAGGAAAATACCGCTCCCACGCACAACATCAATACGTATATTACTTTTTTCATATGGTCTTTTCAATTAAAAAGTTATCATTTTGTTATTGCCACCAATGTCACTTCCAGTGTCGAATCTCCATAGGCTACATCCAGCGTAACCGTACGAGTAGCCGGATCGTAAACACCCTCCTTAATACTCATGTCCACCTGATCAGAGAAATACCAACTTCCGACTTCCCCAACCTGTGTAATCGTATTGTCCGCATTCAGGCGGAAGTTCACCTCCGCATGAAAATCATATGTCGGCTCATAGCCAGGATATACTCCATTGAAATAGAAGCCTCCCATGATGTCATCCAGCAAGTAGGTGCCATCTCCATTGTCCGAAATGCTGATTAATGCATCCGAAAATGTTTCCGAACCCGTAAAACACGTCCCCATATAGAGCGTGGCAATGTTATCGGGATTTATCACATACACAGTACGCGACGCCGTAGTCGAAAAGCCGTCAGCATTGTAAATGACATACGAAATAGAGTATACGCCCGGCGTTGAATTGTCTACGTTGGAGGTAGCTATCACTTCGCTGCTCACGTCCTCACCGTTCAGTTCGGCATAACAACCCTCGTCGGCATACGTCTCGCCTACGTTAATATAGACGGTCGATTCTCCCAACACCTCCAACGTGGGATAATACGTAATCCTCGTCAGTCCCTCGGTCGACTTCTCACAACTCCACAAAGCCATGACCAGCATGGGTATCAGTAAATATGCTAATATCTTTTTCATTGTTCTGTTTCTTTCTGTTTATAGGTATAACATCACATTCTTATTCTGCCCAAAATACCGGAGCGGTATAGCCGGGGAATTCGGGTACCTTATTGTTGCGCGATGAAGAACTTTCGGCATACGGAAAACGCTGCAACAACTGGTTGGCACCCACCTGGCCGAATACCTGAATGGGCGTATAAAGCGTGCCCGGCACGTAACTGCTGGTATCGAAAGACTCGTCGCTGTTGTTGTAGAAGTCACTTCCCTGGGCGGTGCCGAAAGCCGGAAATTCCAGACGGCGCAGCTCGCACCATGCCTCAAACGGATTGACTCCTGCCAGTGCCACCCACTTGGCCACACCAATGCACTGGATGGCATTGTTGTCATCGTACGGATAGCGCTCCAGATATTCGGCTGCACCGTCTACTCCGGCCGTAGCAAACGAAGCTTCAACAGCAGCGGCATAATGTGCGGCAGCATCGGTTGCCGACCCGTAACGGGCATAATATTCAGCCAAGAAAAACTCTGTCTCGGCCACCGTCAGCAGATAGACCGGCTGGTCGTAAGTCACAGCCGGACGGCACCAGTAATTGGCGTTATAGGTATTTGTACCGGTATACTGGGTACCCGAGATGGAGCCTTCATAGTTGCCATAGGTATTGGGATTAAAGAACGCAGCCAGACGCGGGTCGGTATATACAATGTTACCCATATCGTCCCTCACCTGCATGGTGTTGACAATGGCCAGATTAGCCACCAGATTCTGCTGCATGCCGGGAGCAAATTCTTCGGAATAGAGCGGACTGCGCTTTTCGGCTTCATCGGCCCAACAATCGGCCCATTTTACATCGGCGGCAGGGAAATCGTTTTCGGCAATCAAGGCAGCCACCTCAGACTGTACATCCTTTACATCAGACATACGCATCAGCAGTTTGAGCTTCAAAGCCTTGGCAAACTTAATCCAACTGTCGGCCGTTTGGTTAGGGAACAGGAAGTTGGTACATACGCTGGCCGAGGCTTCCACACGCGAAATCGCTTCATCCAGTTCGGCCAATACCCCCTCATACACTGTTTGCCCGTCATCATAGGCCGGTGTCAGATTGTTCACATCCAGTGCTTCGGTATAGGGTACTTCACCGTAACAATCTACCAGTGCCTGGAAAGTAAAGGCACGCAACACGGTGGCGGCCAGACTGGTACCCCAGTCGTTTTCGGCAGAGGCACGGTCGTTCACATTCTTCAGGTTGTTCAGAGCCTTCTGATAAAGCTGGGTATAAGTACCGCTGTTACGGCTGGCCGACATGTTGAAACGGGAATAGTCCAAATAGTTGGATGTTCCGAACTGCTGTGCATAGTATTGTGCGAAATAGCCGCCCGTAATGTACAGGAAGTCGCCATAGCTTCCGGCAATACTCATTTCGGCGGCAGGCATAATCATACTGGTCGTCACGTTTTCCTCCGAAGGCGAGTTGGGGTCCTGGTTAATGTCAAGGTAACTGTCGCACGAAGCTACACCCAACCCCATGCCCACGGCAAAAGTGGATAAAAGGAATATCTTTTTCATTGTCTGAATCTCCATGTTTTTAGAATGTAATATTAAGATTGCAACCGAACACACGGCACGACGGGTTGCTGTAAAGCTCACCAAACTGTGTTGCAAGGTCGCCCCAAGAAGCCTGCGAAATAGTAGTCGACTCGGGATCGATGTAACGGTTGTCCGAAGCCGTCCACGTAAATACATTATTGCAGAACACTGTCAGAGAGAGGTCGCTCAACTGCATGGCACGTACCCACTTCTGAGGCACATTCCACGTCAGGCTGATGTTACGCAATTTCACAAACGAACGGTTCAGCAAGTAGGCTTCGCCTCCGTAGCCATAACCATAGTCGTTGAAATAGGTCTGGTAGCTACCGTCATACTGATAGATAGGCGTCGCATTGGGCGAATAAGTACCGTCACCATTGTCGACCACCGAATTGGGAATGACAAACGGCCGGCGGTTGTTGTAGGTAGTGACTATACCGTTTCCGGTAAACTGCATCAGGTTCTTGGTTCGCGAGAACATATAGCCGCCTTTACGGATATCCAAGGCTGCGCTCAACGTGAAATCCTTGAAAGTCAGTCCAGTGGTGACACCGCCTGTCCAGTCGTTGTTCATGTTTTTACCAGTATCTTCCAGCGTAGTGCCTAGTATGGGATAACCGTTGGAATCAACAATCATCTGTCCGTCCTCGGTGTACTTGGGCAGATAGGTATAGAACTGTCCAAGAGGCTTGCCTTCGACAGCATACATTTCTACCGCATCGTTTCCGGCTGCAAAACCGGGGCCAAGCGCTACCATTCCGCCTTCAAGGCTTTCAGGCAACGAAATGACCTTGTTATAGTTCTTGGCAAAATTAAACCCGATGTCCCAACGCCAGTTGCGCGTCTGTACAGGAGTCAGGTTGATGGCCAGTTCCACACCCTTGTTTTCCACTTCACCAAAGTTGGTTACTACAGAGCTGTATCCGGTAGCCGGGTCGGCTGGCAAAGTGAAAATCTGGTCGTTCGTACGGCGGTTATAGTAAGCGGCATCAATGCCCAAACGTCCGTGGAAGAACTGGAGATTCATACCGACCTCAAATTCCGATGTCATTTCCGGCCTCAGCATATTGCTGCCCAACACGCTGGAAGTCTGATAAGCGTTGGCACCGTTCAAGGGGAAGGAAATATTAGGAGCCACATAATATCCGTTTGAAGTACCTTGTATATATGACAAAGCTGTCAGATACGGACTGGCATCATTACCGGTCTTACCGTAGGCCAGACGCAGCTTACCAAAGCTCAGAATATTGTTCTCGGGAATGAGCCGTGTAAAAATCCAGCTCAACGTGGCACCCGGATAAAAGAAATCGTTCTGACCGATGGGCAATGTAGACGACCAGTCGTTACGGGCTGTTACATTCAGATACAGCATGTCGTCCCACCCGATGGTCACATCGCCGAAGAGACCTACCAGACGACGTTTGCTCTGGCTTTCACTCATGGTCTGCGAAGCGGTGTTGCTCAAGTCCCAGAATCCTGTACCGATAGACAGGTTGGAGCCCGAACCGTTCAGGCTGGTTGCATAGCGTTCGTTCATATTGACGCCGACATTGACATTCACGTCCAGCCTGTTGTCCAGGAACTTCTGCGCATAGTTGGCCAAAAAGTCGTGATTCAACTCATAACGGCGGCTGTAGATGGCCGAAACACTACCTTCCTGGTTCATGTTGGAAGGTGCATAACCATAATCGTTGTTGATAAGTGCATCATCCAGGTCAATCTGAGGGCTTCCTGTCTTGATGTCATAGTCCGTATAGTCCAGACCCATGCGGTAAGTCAGAGTGACGTACTGTATTGGTTTAATATCCACCTGCACCTTGCCGTAAATCTGCTTGGAATTGGTATGGAAATAGTTGTTGGCCAATGCCCAATAAGGATTGGTGATGCCGTAAGGCGTAAAGTAGGCCTCGGGAGTATTGAAGGCGCTGCTCAGGTCTTTCATGTCTACAATAGACACATCGCGCGGCAACTCCATCAAACCGTCGATTACGGAAGTTCCCTGGAAATTACCTACCGCATCCGTCTGGCTACGGGCAAAGTTAACGGACGACGACAGTTTCAGCCATTTCACCGGCTCATAGCTGTTACGGAAAGCAATCGTATTACGCTTGTACACGTCGTAGTCGTCGGGCATGATACCGTCATCGCTTGTATACGAGTATGACAGATAGTAAGTCATCTTCTGGTCGTTCGACACACCGCTCATCGACAGGTTGTGGTTCTGCGACCAGCCCAGGTCGAAGAAATCCTTCACATTGTTTTCCTTGGCGCTATACTCGTGTATCAGCTGCTGGTTATTCCACACCGGGCCGTACACCTGTGTAGAACCATCCAAAGCCGGTCCCCACGAACCGTTTTCAATGAACGTCTGCCCTCCGTTCCAACCCTGCCCGAAACTGTTCTGCATTTCGGGCAGATAAGACAATTGGCGCGTCTGCACGTTGCCGCTGTATTTGATGGAGAAGTTGCGCCCGTCGCTACGTTTGCCGCTCTTGGTAGTAATGACAATGACACCGTTGGCGGCACGGCTACCATAAAGTGCCGTAGCAGCCGCACCTTTCAGCACGGTCATCGACTCAATGTCCTGCGACGCGATGTTGGAAATACCGCCCAGCGTCACATTCTTTCCTGAACCCGAAACCGAACTGTTTGAAAGTGGAATTCCATCTACTACATACAACGGCTGGTTGTCACCGTTGATAGAACCGAAACCACGGATAACGATGTTGCTCACCGAACCCGGATCACTTGAAGTAGTACTAACCTGCAAACCAGCAACTTTACCAGAAAGAGCATCGGCTACATTGGTAGTACGTGCGCGAATAATTTCATCACTCTTGACAGTGGTAGCTGAATATCCCAAAGATTTTTCAGAACGACTAATTCCCATTGCTGTTACTACAACCTCGTCCAACAATTCGGAATCTGTATGCAATACAACGTTGATCGTCTTGCCACGTGTTATGGCGACCTCCTGAGGTTGCATACCCACAAACGAAATACGCAACGTCTTGGCATTAGCCGGGACATTGCTAATTGTAAACTTGCCATCAATATCGGTTATGACACCCATCTGAGTCCCTACTACCAATACCGATGCGCCTACGACCGGCTCTCCGTCCTCATTGGAAGTTACAACTCCCGTTATAGTGGACGTCTGAGCCAATGCAAGGTTTACTCCCACAAAGAAGCAAACCAGCCACAGCATTAACTTCTTTTTCATAAATTCTCTCTTAATTAAAATTGTTATATTTTCTTCAATGACAGCACAAATATATATTTAAGACTTTTTATATTCCAAATATTTAGCAAGGAAAATATCATTTTGACCCGATATTTAACATTTAGAGTTTCTTTTTGAATAGATATTCAATAAAACACTAACATAAATCATCATATAACGTCAAATAAAAGCAAAATCGCAATTATATATAAATAGGAATAACTTATAATCTATAATAATAGCTGTTGACAAAAGACACAATACATAATAAGTTCACATAAAAAAAGCCTCAAAAACCCATTCTAAGGATTTGAGCTTTTGTCATATCACAAGATAAAAAACTGCATCGCGAATTAGAAGATATATAAATGCAAAATAAAGACATGGCAAACATCCAAATCGCAAAGAGAATACAGCTTAAAAAGTTTTTTCTTCTTAAAGTTTAAAAAAGATTCCATTTGCTATCTTTGTCACCGAAACTATATATCAGCTTTTGCCACATGAAAAAGAAACAGAAATACTACGTCGTATGGGCCGGCGTCGCCCCGGGCATCTACGACAGCTGGACGGACTGCCAGCTGCAGACCAAAGGTTACGAGGGCGCGCGGTTCAAGTCGTTCGACACGCGGGAGGAGGCCGAGCGGGCCTTCGCCTCGTCGCCCTACGCCTACATCGGCCAGAAGGCAGCCGCAGGGCAGCCGCGGAAAGCCGCCAGCGCGGACGGACCGCTGCCGCCCGAGGTGGTGGAGAACAGCCTGGCCGTGGACGCGGCGTGCAGCGGCAATCCGGGCCAGATGGAGTACCGCGGCGTACACGTGGCCTCGCGCCAGCAGGTGTTCCACTACGGTCCCGTCTATGGCACGAACAACATCGGCGAGTTCCTGGCCATCGTCCACGGGCTGGCCCTGCTGAAGCAGAAGGGACTCGACATGCCCCTCTACAGCGACAGCCGCAACGCCATCCTTTGGGTAAAGCAGAAGCGGTGCAAGACCAAGCTGCCCCGCGAGCCGCGCACCGAGGCCCTGTTCCAACTCATCGAACGGGCCGAGAAGTGGCTGCGCGAGAATACCTACACCACGCCCATCCTGAAGTGGGAGACGGAGAAGTGGGGCGAGGTGCCGGCCGACTTCGGACGGAAATAGACAAAGGCCTCTGATAGAAAAGTCTTATTGCCCCCAACCATCAAACGGCTCATAATTGTTCTTGTTAATCAAGTTTACCACTACTTTCACCATGATATCCTTTTCCTCCGTGCGGCTCTCGGCTATCATCAACGTAAGAGCTACAAGGGTGTTGTCGGCAATGCGCTTGCTCCCATCCGGATTATAAACCCAAATCGGTCATTAGAGATGATATTACCTTCATTTCTAATGACCGATTTGGGTTAAACAGATTCAATACATTCTTTTTTATTCTTCCGCACATTCTATCTTCCTCAGATTTTTAACTCAATAAATCACAACAAATCACTCTCAATATGAGCAAGCAAAATCTTCTTCCGTCCCACCCCTCCAATTCTTCCGTTTTTTCAGGTGCGACCTGAAGCCTTTTCAGGTCCGTACCTGAAGCCCCTTCAGTCCCTACCTGAAAGACCTTCAGGTTACGGCTGAATATCACCTGAAAACTTTTCAGGTTTTTCAGAAACAGTACCTGAAAAAATCAATACTGATTATCAACGTTATACAAAGCTGAACTGTTCGACCCGCTCATCGAACGACGGTTCGGCGGTAATGCCGCGCTTGAGGAAGTATTTCCGAATCTCCGCCTGCTCTTCGGGCGTCACCAGGCGGTCGCCATGCTTGATTTCATAGTATTTCCATCGACCGAAAAAGTTATACACTTTATCCTTTATCCAGACGGCATCGTCGTAGGGGAAGGAACGCAGCTGGCGCAGCAAGCTTTCGATGCCCCGCGCATAGGAGTACTTCACGATGGGACGGAAGTGAGGACACTGGTCTCCTGCCAGACGACGGGCGGCGGCAGGCGACAGGATGTGGATGAACGTACGCTCGGCCGGCACACCAAGCCCCAGCGCACAACGCAGGCACTGTGCAGCCCGCGGACAGCCCTCGTGCAGACAGAGGGTGTAGGAAGCGGGCAGTTCATTGTAGTCGAAATCGGTTATCATAGGCAGAAAAGATGGTTTGGTCAGTTCAGCGACTGCATGTCGTTCAGCCGCTTGTAGTATCCGTTCAGGGCGAGCAGCTCCTCGTGGCGGCCGCGCTCCACAATCTCGCCCTCGTAGAGGACGCAGATTTCGTCGGCGTTGCGGATGGTGGAGAGGCGGTGGGCGATGGCGATGGTGGTGCGCGTCTTCATCAGGCGTTCCAGGGCCTCCTGCACCAGTCGTTCGCTTTCCGTATCGAGGGCCGAGGTAGCCTCGTCGAGGATGAGGATGGGTGGGTTCTTCAGGATGGCGCGGGCGATGCTGATGCGCTGACGCTGGCCGCCGGAGAGCTTGCCGCCGCGGTCGCCGATGTTGGTGTTGTAGCCGTCGGGGGTCTCCATGATGAAGTCGTGGGCGTTGGCAATCTTGGCCGCGGCGACGACCTGCTCCATCGTGGCCCCCTCCACGCCGAAGGCGATGTTGTTGAAGAAGGTGTCATTGAAGAGGATGGCCTCCTGGTTGACGTTGCCGATGAGCGAGCGCAGGTCGCGGATGCGCACGTCCTTCACGTTGGTGCCGTCGATGAGTATCTCGCCCTGCTGCACGTCGTGGTAGCGCGGCAGGAGGTCGACCAGCGTCGACTTGCCCGAGCCCGACTGGCCCACCAGTGCGATGGTCCGTCCGCAGGGCACGGTCAGGTTGACGTGCTTCAGCACCTCGCGCCGTCCGTCGTAGCTGAAGCTGATGTCGCGGAACTCTATCTGATGTTCCAGCCCCTTCAGCGGCTTCGGGTGGGCGGGTTCCTTGATGGGGTTCTCGGCCAGCAGTATCTTGTCGATGCGCTCCATCGAGGCGAGGCCCTTCGGAATGTTGTAACCGGCCTTGGAGAACTCCTTCAGCGGATTAATGACACTGTACAGGATGACGAGGTAGAAGATGAACGACGGAGCGTCTATCGTGGAGCTGTTCTTCAGGATGAGCGTGCCGCCGAACCACAGCACGATGACGATGAGGCACGTGCCCAGGAACTCGCTCATCGGATGGGCCAGCGCCTGGCGCGTGGCCACGCGGTTGATGGCGTCACGGTATTCGTTGCTGCACTTGTCGAAGCGGGCCTCCATCTTCTTCTCGGCAATGAAGGCCTTGATGATGCGCAGGCCGCCCAGCGTCTCTTCCAGCTGTGACATGGTGTCGCTCCACTTGCTCTGCGCGTCAAGCGACTGGCGCTTCAGCTTCTTGCCCACGGTACCCATGATCCATCCCATGACGGGCACCACCAGCAGGGTGAACAGGGTCAGCTGCCAGCTGACGGCAATGAGCGTGGCAAAGTAGACGATAATCAGGATGGGGTTCTTGATGAGCATGTCCAGCGAGCTGGTGACCGACGTCTCCACCTCGGTCACGTCGCCGCTCATGCGGGCAATGATGTCGCCCTTGCGCTCCTCCGAGAAGAAGGCCAGCGGCAGGCGCAGCACCTTGTTGTAGACCTGCCGGCGGATGTCGCGCACCACGCCCGTGCGAAGCGGTATCATCACGGCCGACGAGGCGAAATAGGCCAGCGTCTTGAACAGCGTCATCACCGCCAGGAACACGCCCAGTATCAGCAGCGTCAGCGAAGCTCCCTGGGCAGCTATCATTTGCGACACGCCGTAGTAGAAATTGTTCACCACAATGTCCTTCAAGTCCATGCCCGCCGTATCCCATGCCACGAACTCGTAGGCCTTCGTATCCATCTTGAACAATATCTGAAGGATGGGAATGATCAGGGAGAACGAGAATATATTCAAAAAAGCCGACAGCAGGTTGAGGAACAGCGCCCACACCAGATACTTCTTGTAGGGCGGCACGAAGCGGCGCAGCAGTTGGAGAAATTCTTTCATAACTAATTCTATCGATGTCAGAGGGGACAAAGATAGTGCAATCCGAGGGAAGTACAAAATGAAAACCACGTTTTCAGATTTATACAGACCAACAGCGGCCCCACTTATCAAAAGATTAGGAATAATCCCCCGCATCGCCACTTTTACTGTCCGTTCAGTTGGATAACTTGAAAAAAATACGTAGTTTTGCTTTCCTATAGTAAAATGGCATTAACTAACGAACCGAATAGAGTTATGAGCTTTACCGAACTTTGCAACCCCATCTTCGTGCAGTCCATCGGCGACTATCACAAGACCGACAACGTGGATACCCCCATCCGGAACCCCTATCCGCTGAAGAGCATCGAATACTACCTGTATCTGAAGAACTGGATAGACACCGTGCAATGGCACTTCGAGGACATCATCCGCGACCCGAACATCGACCCCGCCGAGGCCCTCACGCTGAAGCGCCGCATCGACAAGTCCAACCAGGACCGCACCGACCTGGTAGAGCTGATAGACAGCTATTTCCTGGACAAATACAAGGACGTCCGCGTGCAGCCCGACGCCACCATCAATACTGAAAGCCCCGCCTGGGCCATCGACCGCCTGTCCATCCTCGCGCTGAAGATTTACCACATGCGCCAGGAAGTGGAGCGCACCGACACCACGCCCCAGCATCACAAGCAGTGCGCCGACAAGCTGGCCGTCCTGCTGGAGCAGCAGAAAGACCTCTCCACGGCCATCGACCAGCTCCTGGCCGACATCGAGGCCGGACGCAAGTACATGAAGGTGTACAAGCAGATGAAGATGTACAACGACCCCGACCTGAACCCCGTACTCTACGGCAAGAAGTGATGAAGCTATTGGTGATACGCTTTTCGGCCTTCGGCGATGTGGCTATGACGGTGCCCGTCATCGACAGCCTCGCCCGCCAATATCCTCAAGTGGACATCACAGTGCTGAGCCGCCCCTTCGTACAGCCCCTGTTCGGAGGGATGCCCACCAACGTCCGCTTCCGTGGTGTCGACCTGAACAACTACAAGGGCCTGGGAGGACTGGTACGCCTCTTCCGCGAACTCCGTCGCGAGGGTTACGACACCGTGGCCGACCTGCACGACGTGCTTCGCGGCAAGGTGATCCGCACCCTCTTCCACCTGTCGGGAGCCCGCACTGCCCACATCGACAAAGGCCGGCGCGAGAAGCGTGCCCTGGTTCGGGACGGAGCATCGGCCCACCAGCCGCTCCCCACCTCGTTCGCCCGCTACGAAGCCGTATTCAGCCAACTGGGATTACCTGTCCACACCATCTTCCGCTCCATCTATGGCGACGGGCAGGGCGACCCGGCCCTTTTCCAAGATATTACCGGCCTGCCCGACGGCAAGTCGTGGATAGGCATCGCCCCCTTTGCCGCCCATCGGGGCAAGATATTGCCCGCCTCCACCACCGAGACACTCATTTTCCGTCTGGCAGAACGCACTGATTGCCGGGTCTTCCTCTTCGGAGGCGGCAAAGCTGAAACGCCCCAGTTGGATCAATGGGCAACCACTTACCCAAACGTCACCTCGCTGGCCGGCAAGCTGAAACTGAATCAGGAACTGGCACTGATGAGCCACCTGCAAGTGATGATCTCCATGGATTCGGCCAACATGCACCTTGCCTCGCTCACCGCCACCCCCGTTGTCTCCGTATGGGGAGCCACGCATCCCCATGCCGGTTTCATGGGCTGGCACCAGAGCATTGACAACGCCGTCCAGACAGACCTGCCCTGCCGCCCCTGCTCCGTCTTCGGCAACAAGCCCTGCCGCCGCGGCGACTATGCCTGCCTGACGACCCTCCAGGCGGAAGACATCATTCGGAAAATAGATTCAATCATCCATCAACCTCGAAAGGAGAACAACGCATGAACTGCTACCTGTCACGCAACTACAAGGACCTGAACGGTGCCGGCAACAAGGCCAAAACTGATATGGAACAGATTATGGCTTCCATGGGGTTCAAGAACATAGGACTGAAACGCACCTTCTACCACAACCAGGTCATCTCATTCTTTCTGACACTGGCCGGAGTCATCAAAGCGGTATGCTGCCTGAGAAAGGGAGATGTACTGCTGCTCCAATATCCGCTCAAGAAATACTTTGCCTTCCTCTGCAACGCGGCACACCTGAAAGGATGCAAAGTCATTATCCTGATACACGACCTGGGTAGCTTCCGCCGCAAGAAGCTCACGATTCCCCAAGAAATCAGACGACTGAACCATGCGGACTATGCCATCGCTCTCAACCCGAGCATGCAGAAATGGATGAAGGAGCACGGCTGTACAATGCCTACCGGCAGTCTGGGCATCTGGGATTACCTCTCGCAGAGCCATTGCCCCTCCCGCATAGCCGCACCGACATCCTACAAGGTGGTGTATGCCGGTGCACTGAACCGACGAAAGAATGCGTTCCTGTACCAGTGGGGAAATTATATCAAGCATTACGAAGTCTCTCTGTATGGCACCGAACCTGACGCCAACTCCATGGCCGGCAAAGAACATTTCGACATCAAAGGGTTTGCCCAGTTTGACCGCCTCATCGCCTCGGCCGACGGCCACTTCGGCCTGGTATGGGACGGCGACTCTGTACAGACCTGTTCGGGCAACTTCGGGGAGTACCTGCAATTCAACAACCCACACAAGACCTCCCTCTACATCCGCTGCGGACTACCCGTCATCATCTGGGACAAAGCGGCCCTCGCACCTTTCATCCTCCGTCATCACATCGGGTTCTGCATCAGCAGCCTGGAGGAGCTGGATGCCAAGCTGGACTCCCTATCCTCGGAAGAATACCTCCAGATGAGGGCAAACGTACTCCAAATGAGCAACGATTTGTCCGAAGGGCATTATTTCAGACAAGCCGTTTCGGCAGCGCTCGAAGCCGTCGGACATACTCCATCCGCCTAACGCCTGAGCAACAGATAGCGGCAGACTTTGAACAGGTGCTTGACGTACAACTCGATCCTGCGCCCCAGTTTCCTTGTGCGCCAGCTTCCATAAATGGTATGTAAGGCAAAAGCATCCGGATGGACCTCCACCCCCCGGTTACAAGGAGTGAGATAATAGCCGGGATAAATCACCACATCGTCCTCCAAATGCTGCTCCGTGTCTTCAGGTCTATATCCTCTGGCATAAGCCATATCCAGCATCACCACCGGAGAAATCGTCAGGTCGTATGTGCCGTCCGGCTTCAGAAAAGGACGCTGGTTGTAATAGTCGAACACCGCCTTGCAATAGGCGTTCCCCTTCTCTCCCATCAGAAAAGCTGCCTGTAATTGCAACTGCTGGCCGATATGTTCATGAAAGGTGGCAAAACCATGCTCGGGGATGAACCGGTCAAAGCGCTCCTTTATCAGGATATCACTGTCCATATACACTCCACCTTCCTTGTAGACGGCATAGAAACGGACTACATCGGCAGCAAAAGCCCACTTACGTGCCGCCAGAGCCTCGTCGATAAAGCGGCAACCGATAGCTTTAGCATCTTCGTACGTCCAGCGGCGCACCTCATAATCGGGCAATACACGCTTCCAGCTGTCCAGACAAATCTGTATCTCGACCGGAAAAGGATCGTTGCTGAACCAGCACAGATGGATGATTTTTGGTATCATAACTTTATTCGTTTAAATGTTCTATATCCGTTCACCCAATGCATGTATCCCGACAACCTTCTATTCCATCGCCAGCAATGCTCTTTCCAGGTCAAGGCCGGCCGTTCGCCTCTCCACGGGGTCCTGTCGAGATAAGCCAAATAGAGATTACGCCACGGATGAAGGCAGCGTGTGCCCCAAGGTTTCCGCTTGGAAGAGAAATGCACAATGACCCGATATTTCAGGATTTCGTCTGATACCGTACCTTCTTCCCGTGCTGTCAGATACCGCTTCCGGCGGAAGAGGTAATCGTGCAGATTGTAACGGTAGGGCAACCACAGGACATGCTGATACAACAATGCGTTCAGTACATCCTGATCGTGATAAGGAAGGGAAGGATGCCCCTTGACAAAATCCAGTGCACGGCCGACAAAGTCCGATTGCCTCAGAAAATCCAGATGGAGCAACATGACACCGCTATTGAAATAGTCGAAACGCGCAGGATCCATACCCAAACGGGTGCAATCCTCCGAAATGCCCTTATGCACATCCTTCACGGCCGCCAAGGCCTTGCCCGCCAAATCACATTTCCACAAATCGACCAAGGAACCAACGACAATCAGGTCGCAATCCAGATAAAGGACCCGTGAGATGGATGACGGGAGCACCGTAGGGATAAACAATTTACAATAAGCAGCCAACGACACGTAGGACTGCGTTTCGGGGAAAACATCCAGAATCAGGGAGTCTATCTCATAAAAATGTATCTGCTGCCCATACCGCCCTTCTACCAGTTCTTGAAGAGATCTTCGATAATCAGCATCCAACCGATTTCCCAACACATGAACGGAAACCTGCTCACCCTTGTTGTTCTCCAACAAAGACGTCAGCATCACGCAACAGTATTTCGCATAATTCGAATCTATGCAACAGGCAATATCTATCATATCGTCTACTTTAACTTCGCAAAAATAGGAAAAGGCGGGCGCAGAAGCAAATGAAAACAAGGTTTTCAACAAGAAATCGTTGCAAAAGTACAGGGCTATCGTTCGTACTAATGAAACAAATGCTAACTTTGCAAAAGAAAAAGTTAGACCACTACGGAATGGCAAAAAATGCAGATGTCCCCAACCTCGTAAAGGTCGTCATACCTATGTATACGACCCAAATCAGTTCTTTCGAGAAACTTTCTCTACAAAGAGCCTGCCAGATGCTGCATGCCTATCCGCTGGTCGTCATCAAGCCGCGATCGCTGGATTTGTCTCCTGTATTGAAAGAATACCCCGTTCTGACGACTGAAGAGTTCGACGACGACTATTTCCGAAGCATTGCCGGCTACAACCGCCTCATGCTTTCCGAAGAGTTCTACCGACGCTTTGAGGACAGCAAATACATCCTCATCTGCCAGCTGGATGCCTACATATTCAGAGACGAACTGACAGAATGGTGCAAGAAAGGTTATGACTATATCGGCGCTCCCTGGCTGGTGCGCCCCCTGTACCGTTCTTTTCCCATGAAACAGTACCGCTGGCTGTTCCGCTCGGCCGCCACGCGCGCCACCGACTTCAAAGTGGGCAACGGAGGTCTCTCCCTGCGCAAGGTGAGCAGTCATCTGAAGGCTGTCTGCGAGTTGAGGGATGTGATTGAAGAATTCTTGCTCCACACCAAGAACCATGTCTTCAACGAAGACGTATTCTTTGCCGTCGAGGTCAACAAACACGGGCTGGACTTCTCCTATCCATCCTATATGGAAGCCTTGAAGTTCAGTTTCGACAAATATCCGGAGCTATGCTATCGGCTGAACCACGAACAACTGCCCTTCGGATGCCATTCCTGGTATAAGAAGAGGATGTACAAGTTTTGGTCGAAAATCATAAACGTATCTGAATCCTATTAAAATTCAAGATTGAAATCCGGCTTGTGACGCTTGATGTAATGCGTCCAAAATCTACGCCTATAATACAGTATCCGTTCCGTACAATAAGCCGCATCTACCCCTCTTGCCGAAGCATAGTCCTGAGCCAGTTGCAGGAAGAAATCCTTTTGTCCCCAAAGCCTGGCAAAATTGGCGCACCCCTTCTCTATACTGACAGGGCCAAACTCCATCCGATTGATGTCTACCAACGAAAAATGATATTGCCCGTCCACATAATCGAACAGAATGTTGCCAGGAGAATAGTCACGATGATAGATTTCCGCCTCATGCAGACGGGCAGTCAACCGGGCAAAAGCCGACACCACCTCCCGACAATCTGCTATCGAAGCATTGCCAAACTCATAAAATTTCCTCCGATAAGGACATTGAAGGCTTACGAAATAAGAATAGCCTATCAATCCGCCCGCCCGTTCTTCCACATAGGCCACAGGGCGGGGAGTTTCAAAACCTTTTTGCAGAAGAATGTTGGGATAGGTAAAGGCGCGCTTCCCCTTCGGCATTCTGAAAAAAGAATAGACTATGCGGTTAAACAGTGAGGGAACATGATAACGCTTGACATTCAGCTGGATACCATCCGCTTCCATCACTTTAATCACATTGCGGCCCACATGAATCGTCCGGCCGTCCCCCTGTTCGAAACAAGCGGGGAGCTGCGTCAGGAAACCCTGCAAATGCTCATATCCGGGAGTTATCTCTATCTTCAGCATATCGTCATCTACCTTTCAAATACCTCAACTTATATTTCAAATACTTGGGAAACAGAAGCCAAGAAACGCCATGGCCCGGATGGTGCTTCCAAAAGTTGCAAGCATCCTTTATCCCCAGCACATCAAAACAACCTTTCTGCCACATGAACTTCATAAAATAGGCTTCCCCCCACAAATCGTAGCGGGCCAGCTCTTCGGGCGTCATCGGCACGGCAACCATCGGCAAACGGCTTTCCCACTTGGCATGGAGTTTCTTCATCTCATCCAGCCACGCATACGAGAAGGAACCTTCGGAAAAATGCTCCACCAGTACCGTATGGCATACATAATTGGTATACCGGCAGGCAACGGCCAGCGAAAAGTCGACATCGTAGGCATGAAAACCTGTAAATGTCGTATCGTCGAAGGGGATCTCCTCCCAAACCTGACGTCGCACGAACAGACACAAGCCATCCAGCGTCACGACTGGAGAGAAGTCTTCCTTAGCAGGGTTTGCCTGGCGAAGATGATGTCCGCCCCGCATGAACTGGACGTAATGAAGACGCAAATCGCGACCACAGGTATTCCAGCCGGTCAATCGCTTCAGTTTGACGATACTCCCCGCAAAGCCAATCACCCCACAACTTTCCTCCCTCAACTTTCCTGCAAGCAACGGCCCCCAACCGGGCGTCTGAAAGGCCACATCCTCATGCACAAAACAGAGCAAATCATAACGGGCACGGGCGGCACACAGATTATACACCCGACACAAGCCATACCCATTCTCTCTATTGTCAAAAACAATAAATTCGAAAGGGACACCAATCGTTTCGGCGACATTCCGCCTCAACGCTTCGGCTGCTTCCGGCTTGACGGAACAACATATAATGGAATACATACGTCTATTCGATCCAAACATTTAATGAACGGCAAAGTAACGAATAAAATCCTTACCACAAATGCTTTCATGCAAATTCATCGATTTTTTCCTGAAAATATGCGCCCGCCGATGGAAAAACACACTTATCTTTGCATCCTCAAAAAGACGAAACCACATGAAAGTTATAGTCGACGACAAAATCCCGTTTATCAGAGAAGCGCTGGCAGGCATTACCAACGAGGCCGTCTACATGCCCGGCAAGGACTTCACACACGAACTTGTCAGGGATGCCGATGCCCTGATCATCCGCACCCGCACCCGTTGCGACCGCCATCTGCTCGAGGGCAGCCGCGTGCGCTTCATCGCCACCGCTACCATCGGCTTCGACCACATCGACACAATCTATTGCCAAGAGGCAGGCATTACATGGCAGAATGCCCCCGGCTGCAACTCGGCCTCCGTAGCCCAATACATGCGCTCTTCCCTCCTGCTCCTCGAACAGCAGAAGGGGTTCCGACTGGAAGGCAAGACGCTGGGTGTCATTGGTGTAGGCAATGTGGGTACAAAAGTGGCGCAAGTGGGCCGCGAACTGGGCATGCGTGTCCTTTTGAACGACCCTCCACGCCAAGAGAAGGAAGGAGAAGACCTCTTCTCTCCGCTGGAGCAGCTGATAGAGGAATGCGACGTGCTGACTTTCCACGTCCCCCTCATCCGCGAAGGAGTACACAAGACTTTCCACCTGGCCGATGCCGCCTTCTTCAGCCACCTGAAGCGCCGTCCCGTCATTGTCAACACTTCACGGGGCGAGGTGATTGAAACAGAGGCCCTGCTCCACGCCCTGCAAGAAGAACAAGTGTCGGACGCCGTCATCGACGTATGGGAGAATGAACCCGCCATCAACCTCCGCCTGCTCGACCGTGTCTTCATCGGTACGCCCCACATCGCCGGCTACTCGGCCGACGGCAAGGCCAACGCCACCCGCATGTCGCTCGACGCCCTGTGCCGCTTCTTCCACATCGACGCCCGCTACCGCATCGAACCGCCCGCACCCGCCCGGCCGCTCATCGAGGCGCACAATCCGACAGAAGCCTGCCTGGCCATGTACGACCCGCGGCGCGACGACCAAGCCTTGCGCCTCCACCCCGAACGCTTCGAGCAACTCCGCGGCGACTATCCCCTGCGACGCGAACAAGGAGCCTTCCAGGTGAAATACATATAAAAAGGAAAAGGCTGTTTTCCCCTCACGAAAACAGCCTTTTCTCCTGAAGAAAGCAATGCTTTCCCCTCCATTAGCCTGTCCCTTATTCCATTTCGGCCAACAGCCTTTCTATTACCTGCGGATAGTGTTCATATTCCAACGCATGCACCCGTGCAGCCACATCCTGCGGCGTGTCCTCTGGATAGACGGGGCAACGGAACTGGGCAATGATGCTTCCCTCGTCATAGTGCTCGTTGATGTACTGGATGCTGATACCGCTTTCGCGTTCGCCTGCCTCCACGACCGCCTGATGGACACGGTCGCCATACATACCCTTCCCGCCAAACTTGGGCAACAGGGAAGGATGAATATTTATGATTCTTTGTGGATAAGCATGCAACAGCGCATCGGGCACCTTCGCCAGAAAGCCGGCCAGGACGATGAAGTCCACCCGATAGTCGGCCAGCAGCTTCAGTACCCCCTCGCCCGTCGCCCATTCTTCCTTGCCCATATATTTACAAGGTACATGCAAATTCTCTGCCCGTTTGAAGACATTCACATTCTGAC
The DNA here is from genome assembly GCA_958402075.1 of Mediterranea massiliensis. Taxonomy (GTDB): domain Bacteria; phylum Bacteroidota; class Bacteroidia; order Bacteroidales; family Bacteroidaceae; genus Bacteroides; species Bacteroides massiliensis_D. Next base: position 22,091 of record CATXSD010000007.1, read on the forward strand.
GGTTAGCCACTACGAGGACCACCGAGTCGCCGCCCTCCTTCTTCTGGAAATAACGGATGATATTTTCGGCATTTGTGCCGTTGCCGGATGCTAAAATTGCGATATTTTTCCCCATAAAACCTCCTTTTCTTGCACAAAACACTGTTTTTTGTGCAAAAAATTGCATTTAATTCGTCAAATATTTGCTCAGAACAATAAATATTCATTCCTTTGCAACGCAAAAATAAAGAAATAAACTCAATTTATTAACTAAAAACTTAAAGTTATGTCTGAAATTGCATCAAGAGTGAAAGCGATTATCGTCGATAAATTAGGCGTAGAAGAATCAGAAGTTACTAACGAAGCTAGCTTCACTAACGACCTGGGAGCTGATTCTCTTGACACTGTAGAACTTATCATGGAATTCGAAAAGGAATTCGGTATCTCTATTCCCGATGACCAGGCTGAAAAGATTGGTACTGTAGGTGATGCTGTATCTTACATCGAAGAACACGCTAAGTAATCTTATCCATTCGTTTATAACATGGAATTAAAAAGAGTTGTAGTAACAGGTCTCGGCGCCATTACTCCCATTGGCAACAGTGTTCCCGAATTCTGGGAAAATCTTGTGAATGGGGTTAGTGGAGCAGGACCTATTACTCATTTCGATGCATCGCTTTTCAAGACTCAGTTTGCATGCGAAGTAAAAGGCTTCGATGCTACCAAATATATAGACCGCAAAGAGGCCCGCAAGATGGACTTGTACACACAATATGCCATTGCAGTAGCCAAAGAAGCGGTAGGTGACTCTGGGCTTGACGTCGAAAATGAGGATTTAAACAGAATCGGTGTCATCTTCGGCGCCGGTATCGGTGGCATCCGTACATTCGAAGAAGAGGCGGGCAACTATGCCCTGACCGGTAAGGAAAACGGCCCCAAATTCAATCCGTTCTTCATCCCCAAGATGATTTCGGACATTGCTGCCGGACAGATTTCCATACTGTATGGTTTCCATGGTCCCAACTATGCCACCTGCTCGGCTTGTGCCACTTCGACCAACGCCATTGCTGATGCATTCAACCTGATCCGTCTGGGCAAGGCCAACGCCATCGTGACCGGCGGTTCGGAAGCAGCCATCGCCGCTTGCGGCGTAGGCGGATTCAACGCCATGCACGCCCTGTCCACCCGCAACGACTCACCCGAGACGGCTTCACGTCCGTTCAGCGCCAGCCGCGACGGCTTCGTGATGGGCGAAGGTGGCGGTTGCCTCGTGTTGGAGGAACTGGAACATGCCAAGGCCCGCGGCGCCAAGATTTATGCCGAAGTAGCCGGTGTGGGCATGTCGGCCGACGCTTATCACCTGACGGCCTCACATCCCGAAGGACTGGGCGCCAAGCTCGTGATGAGAAACGCTCTGGAGGATGCAGAGATGCAGCCCGAAGACATTGACTACATCAACGTTCACGGCACTTCGACTCCGGTGGGCGACATTTCGGAAGTAAAAGCCATTCAGGAAGTATTCGGCAAGCACGCCTACGAACTGAACATCAGCTCGACCAAGTCCATGACGGGTCACTTGCTGGGTGCAGCCGGTGCTGTCGAAGCCATTGCCAGCATCCTGGCCATCCAGAACGGCATTGTACCTCCGACCATCAACCATACGGAAGGCGACAACGACGAGAACATCGACTACGACCTGAACTTCACGTTCAACAAGGCCCAGAAGCGCGAAATCAACGCTGCCTTGTCCAATACCTTCGGTTTTGGCGGTCACAACGCTTGTGTAATCTTCAAGAAATACGCAAAGTAAGGTCGTGTTACGTAACCAAATAGACAGAATAAGGCTCTTGTTCCACAAGGAACGGGAGTCTTATTTTTGTTTCTACCGCATCCTGGGCTTCTTTCCCCGCAACCTGAAAGTCTACCAGCAGGCCCTACTCCACAAGTCAACCTCGCTCCGCTCGGAAGAGGGAAGGCCGCTGAACAACGAACGCCTGGAGTTCCTGGGCGACGCCATCCTCGATGCCATCGTGGGCGACATCGTCTTCCAGCACTTCGAAGGCAAGCGCGAAGGCTTCCTGACCAACACCCGCTCCAAGATTGTACAACGCGAAACGCTCAACAAGCTGGCCGTGGAAATCGGGCTGGACAAGCTCGTGAAGTATGCCGCCCGCTCTTCCTCGCACAACAGCTACATGTACGGCAACGCGTTCGAGGCCTTCATCGGTGCCATCTACCTCGACCAGGGGTACGACCGATGCAAGCAGTTCATGGAGAAGAAGATATTCAAGCACTACATCGACCTGGAGAAGATGTCGCGCAAGGAGGTGAACTTCAAATCGAAGCTCATCGAATGGAGCCAGAAGCACAAGGTGGAAGTATCGTTCGAACTCATCGAACAGTTCATCGACCACGAAAACAATCCCATGTTCCAGACGGAGGTACAGATAGAAGGACTTCCTGCAGGAACAGGTACGGGCTATTCCAAAAAGGAATCCCAACAGAACGCCGCACAGATGGCGCTCAAGAAAATCAAGTCGGACGACGCCTTCAGGGAGCACATCGAGCAGCTGAAAGCTGCCCACCGCCACCCTGCCGATACGGTCCATGCGGACGAACCGCTCCCCACCGACGAAACGGCTGCCGACGAAGCAATCGGATTGGAACCGTCACCGATAATGGTCGAGATGGAAGCAGCTTCCGAAATTCTTGAAGACAGCATCCTGGAACAGGAAACCGACAAGACTCCCTCCCCTGCCCCGGAAGATTCCCCTTACCCGAAGCAGACGCCCATCTGACGTCCCTGCACTACCAAATCATGATCTTCGGTCACCAGCTTCAGTTTCCCGGCCACTTCATCGAGCGGCAGGGATGAAATCTGATTGCCCTGCAAGGCCACCATGCGCCCGAACTGCCCGCCGGCTATCAGCTCCGTGGCATGCCCGCCCATGAGGGTCGAGAGGTTGCGGTCGAACGGCGTAGGCGAACCGCCGCGCTGGATGTAGCCCAGCACCGTCTCGCGCGTCTCGATGCCCGTTTCGTATTCTATCTCCTGGGCGATGTACTCACCGGCCCGTTTCCGGCCGTCGGTCGTGATGCCTTCGGCCACCACCACAATGGAGTACGGACGTCCCTTGCGCAGACGCTCCAGGATGACTTCGCCGATATGATGGATGTTATAGGGAATCTCGGGTACCAGAATCACGTCGCCGCCGCCTGCCATGCCCGAATAGAGGGCTATCCAACCAGCCTTGTGCCCCATCACCTCGATAACCATTACCCGCTTGTGCGAGCTGGCCGTAGAGTGCAGGCGGTCGATGGCATCAGTCGCAATGCTCACCGCCGTATCAAAGCCGAAGGAGAAATCCGTCCCCCAGATGTCGTTGTCAATGGTCTTCGGCACGGAGACGACATTCACCCCCAAGGAAGCAAAACGGGCGGCCGTCTTCTGCGTACCGTTTCCTCCGATGCACACCAGGCAGTCCAGCTCCAGTTCCTTGATATTCTGCATAATGAGCGCAGGCTTGTCCACTCCGTCCATCAGGCCGCCCCGCTTGAAGGGCTTCTCGCGCGAGGTGCCCAGCACCGTCCCGCCCATCGTCAGCAGGCCCGACAGGGAATTCTCCGTAAACGTTTCCACATCCTTGGTCAGCAGCCCCTGAAAACCGCTGTGAATACCAATCACTTCCATGCCATAATGGCGGATGGCCGTCTTACAAACACCCCGGATTGTCGCATTGATGCCCGGACAATCGCCTCCTGAAGTCAAAATTCCTATTCTCATACATTTACCTCCGTTCTTGCTTTCTTCCTGTACCGAAGAAATCCTTATCATTCTGTCGCATAAAGTGGTCAACAAGTCAGCTTGCCCACCGAATGCAGCCGTAAAGATAGAAAAAAAACAGAAAAAAGATAGAGAAGAGCGGAAATAAGATTACTTTTGCGTGCAGAATCTGATTTCAATAAGAAAGATGAATATAACGCGATTCCTCAACAACATCTATTTCAACTCCCGCGTGAAGGAAATAGAGCAGTATGCCGGACATGCCGGAGAGATACAGCAACGGGTACTGATGCGCCTTGTAGGCAAAGCCGCCCGGACGGAATGGGGACGGAAATACGACTTCAGCAGCATCCGCACCTATGAAGACTTCAAGAACCGCCTGCCGATACAGACTTATGAAGAGATAAAGCCCTACGTAGCCCGCCTGCGGGCCGGAGAGCAGAACCTGTTGTGGCCGTCGGAGATACGCTGGTTTGCCAAGTCGTCGGGCACGACGAACGACAAGAGCAAGTTCCTGCCCGTCAGCAAGGAATCGCTGCACGACACGCACTACCGCGGCGGTCAGGACGCCGTGGCCCTCTACCTGCACCAGAACCCCGAAAGCCGCTTCTTCTCGGGCAAGGGACTGATTCTGGGCGGAAGCCACGCTCCCAACCTGAACACGAACCACAGCCTGGTAGGCGACCTGTCGGCCATCCTGATGGAAAACCTCAACCCGCTGGTCAACTTCATCCGCGTGCCGAGCAAGCAAACGGCCCTGATGGAGCACTTCGAGCCGAAGATGGAAGCCATTGCCCGCGAAACCATCCATGCCAACGTCACCAACCTGTCGGGCGTGCCGTCATGGATGCTGGTACTCATCAAGCACATTCTGGAGAAGACCGGCAAGCAGAGCCTGGAGGAAGTGTGGCCCAATCTGGAAGTATTCTTCCACGGCGGCGTAGCCTTCACGCCCTACCGCGAACAATACAAGCAGGTGATCCACAGCAGCAAGATGCACTACGTGGAAACCTACAATGCCTCCGAAGGCTACTTCGGCACGCAGAGCGACCCTGCCGACCGCTCCATGCTACTGATGATCGACTACGGCATCTTCTATGAATTCATCCCGCTGGAGGATATCGGCAAGGATAACCCGCGCATCTGCAGCCTCGAAGAGGTGGAACTAAACAAGAACTACGCCATGGTCATCTCCACTTCGGCCGGCCTCTGGCGATATATCATCGGCGACACGGTGAAGTTCACCAACAACCGTCCCTACAAGTTCGTCATCACGGGGCGCACCAAGCACTTCATCAATGCCTTCGGCGAGGAGCTCATCGTAGACAATGCCGAGAAGGGACTGGCCAAGGCCTGCGCCGAGACGGGCGCCCAGATTACGGACTACTCCGCCGCTCCCGTCTTCATGGACGAGCATGCCAAGTGCCGCCACCAGTGGCTGATCGAGTTCGCCCGGATGCCCGACGACCTCGGCAAGTTCGCCCGCATCCTGGACGACACGCTGAAGGAGGTCAACTCCGACTACGAGGCCAAACGCCAGAACAACCTGGCCCTGCAACCGCTGGAAGTCATCGTGGCACGCACGGGCCTCTTCCACGACTGGCTCGACCAGAAAGGCAAGCTGGGCGGCCAGCACAAGATTCCCCGCCTGAGCAATACGCGCGAATATATCGAGGAGATGCTGAAGCTGAACCGATAGGCAGACTGACGGAGGGCCTGCCTCCGCCACACAAGTCATACCTTAAAAGGATTACATATGAAAATGAAAAAGCTATTGTTCCTGCTGCCCATTCTGTTGGGCAGTTGCGCTCCGAAGGTAATTACAGACATTACCCGCTCTTATCCGCCCCTCGCCACAGCCGACGAGGTACGGTTGTACGAAGTGGGCGACTCCGTACCGCAAACCGCACAGCAGATAGGCCAGGTAAAGGTCGTGGACCGGGGAACGACTACCCGATGCAGCTACGAGCAGGTAGTGGCCCTCGCCAAAGAGGAAACCGCCAAAAGCGGAGGCAATGCGCTGGCACTGACCCTGCACAAACGACCTTCCCTATGGAGCAGCTGTCATCAGATTACAGGCAACATGCTTCGGATAGACGGAACAAAGGCAGAAACGTTATCCGCACGAAGTACATCGTCCGCACCCGCATCGGACGACTGCAAGTGTGAAGCTCCATCCGTCCGCCGGCATCATACGTTCTACGCCAACATAGGATACGCCTTCATGACCAGCAAGTTCTATTTGCCGCAAGGTGCCACGGGGCATCCCAAGAACGGCCTGGACTGGCAGCTGGGATACGACTGGGTATCGAAAACAGGATTCGGTGCCGGACTGATGTACTCGGGCTACCATTCTTCCTATACATACGGCCCAACCGATTTCAAGGTAGGGCTTACCTACGTCGCCCCACAGTTTGTCATGAAACAGCAGGCCGGGCGTTGGGCTTTCGAGGAAAAAGCCGGCATCGGCTATTTCAACTACAAGGAATCATCGGACCTCGGAAGTGCTTCAACGGCCGGTGTAGGATACAACTTCCTCATAGGTGCGGAGTACAACGTAGCCAAGCACATCGGCATCGGAGCCAACATCGGCTATATCGCCGGTTCGCTGCCCGAACAGGATGGCGCCACGCAGTCTGACGACAGTTCTTCGGGCATCTTCCGCCTGCATCTCAATGTCGGTATCCGCTACCATTTCTGATTCCCTGTAAAAAGAGCAGGCTTCGCCCCTCTCCAAATCATACGACCTTTTGCCCCGAAACATTGCCGCTTTCGGAGCAAAAGGTCGTATGTTTCAGCTTAAAACATTATAAGATAATTCCGCCGCCGAGCAGCAGTCCTTCGGCATCATAGAACGCAGCAGCCTGCCCCGAAGCCACGGCTTCGAGCGGGTCGAGCAGGCGCACGTGTAGGCGGTCGTCGTCCATGCGCGAGACGAGGCAGCGGTTGGCCTGCTTGCGGTAGCGTATCTTCACGATGACCGCCCCGGCGTCCAGAACACGGGCCTCGTCCACAAGGTTCCAGTCCTTCAGCCACATCTCCGTCCGATAGAGGGAGGCGAGCGGCGCCAGTACCACTTCGTTCCGTTCGCGGCATGTCTCCTTCACATAGACCGCACGGTTCAGATGGATGCCCAGTCCGCGCCGCTGGCCCACGGTGTAGAAAGGATAGCCTTCGTGCCACCCCAGAAAAGCACCGTTTTCATCGAGAAAGGCTCCCTGTCCGGGCAGACGGTCGGCCGGAACGGCCCGGCGCAGGAAGGTGCGGTAATCCATCGGGCAGAAACACACGCCCAGGCTGTCCTTCTTCTCGGCCACACGCTGGAATCCCCGACGGGCAGCATAGGCACGGGCCTCTACCTTGGTCAGGTCGCCCATGGGCAGGAGCATGCGCTCCAGTATATCCTGCTTCAGTCCCCAAAGGAAGAACGACTGGTCCTTGTCGGCATCGGCAGCAGGAGCGATGTACCACCGCCCGTCGCGGCACACCTTGCGCACGTAGTGCCCCGTGGCGATGCTGCGGATGTCCCTTTCATCGGCCAGGCGGGCCAGGAGCGGCCACTTCAGCCGATTGTTGCACACGGTGCAGGGCACGGGCGTGCGGCCCGCCAGATATTCTTCGGTGAAATAGCGGACCACCTGCGTTTCAAAAGCCTCGCGGGCGTCGTATTCGAAGTGGGCGATGCCCAGGCGGTCGGCCAGACGGGCAGCCTCCTCGGCACCCCGTCCTCCATCATCGTGCAGGCGGAGGGTGACGCCCGTCACCTCGTATCCGGCTTCCTGCAACTTCATGGCCGCCACGGAGCTGTCGGTCCCTCCGCTCATGCCCAGCAATACACGTTTCTCCATCGTTCGGTCTGTCAAGTGTTACGGGCACAAAGATAAGGCAAAAGAAAGAATACCCCAAATGCCGGCCTCTCACGCCCCCTCCCGGACACGATGCAACAAAAAAAACGGCCAGCATGAAGCTACTTATCCGAAAAACAGTAACTTTGTGCTTTCAATCGAAAACAAAAACCTAACGATATGGAACATCAACTGACGATTTACAACACGCTGACCCGAAGGAAGGAAGTTTTCAAGCCGCTGCACGCCCCGCACGTGGGCATGTATGTCTGCGGCCCCACCGTGTACGGCGACCCGCACCTGGGGCACGCCCGTCCGGCCATCACCTTCGATATCCTCTTCCGCTACCTCAAGCACCTGGGATATAAGGTGCGCTACGTGCGCAACATCACCGACGTGGGCCACCTGGAACACGATGCCGACGAAGGCGAGGACAAGATAGCCAAGAAGGCCCGCCTGGAACAGCTGGAGCCGATGGAAGTGGCACAATACTATACCAACCGCTACCACGAGGCCATGGACGCCTTGGGCGTGCTGCGCCCCAGCATCGAACCGCAGGCTTCGGGACACATCATCGAACAGATCGAACTGGTCAAACAGATTCTGAAGAACGGCTACGCCTACGAAAGCCACGGCTCCGTGTACTTCGACGTGGCCAAGTACAACCACGACCACCACTACGGCAAGCTCTCGGGCCGCAACCTGGACGACGTCATCAACACGACGCGCGAACTGGACGGACAGGAGGAAAAGCACAACCCGGCCGACTTCGCCCTGTGGAAGAACGCGCAGCCCGAACACATCATGCGCTGGCCTTCGCCCTGGGGCAACGGTTTCCCCGGCTGGCACTGCGAATGTACGGCCATGGGACGCAAGTACCTGGGCGACCACTTCGACATCCACGGCGGCGGCATGGACCTCATCTTCCCCCACCACGAATGTGAGATTGCACAGAGTGTGGCCAGCCAGGGCGACGACATGGTGCACTACTGGATGCACAACAACATGCTGACCGTCAACGGACAGAAGATGGGCAAGAGCTACAACAACTTCATCACGCTGGAGCAGCTCTTCACCGGCACACACCCGCTGCTGGAGCAGGCCTACACGCCGATGACCATCCGTTTCTTCACCCTGCAGGCCCACTACCGCAGCACGGTGGACTTCGGCAACGAGGCCCTGAAGGCTGCCGAGAAGGGACTGGCCCGACTGATGGACGCATATAATAATATCAATGCCAGATTAAAGAATTCACCAAATTTAGAATCTAATGATACTTTTGAAGAGAATTGGGTTAAGAATATAGAGCAAGCTTGCCAAGAAGCAATGAATGATGATTTAAATACCCCCATGGTTATTGCACATTTATTTGATGCTGCCCGGCAAATCAATAATCCAACAAATATCTTTAAAAATAGCACCTTATTAGAATTAAAACGTATATTTGAACTTTATTGCTTCGACATTCTGGGTCTGAAGGCTGAAAACGCCTCGAACGCTGCCCGCGAAGAGGCTTTCGGTCACGTAGTGGACATGCTGCTGGAAGAGCGCGCCAAGGCCAAGGCCAACAAGGACTGGGCTACGAGCGACAAGATCCGCAACGAACTGACCGCCCTCGGCTTCGAAATCAAGGACGGCAAGGACGGAACGGAATGGAAGCTGAACAAATAAGACGGAACACCATTTCCCGATAACAGCAGACGAGGCTGCACCCGCGTTCAGGCGGGATGCAGCCTCGTCTGTATCATGCCCCCAGCACCCGCAGGCAGGCATTGCCACACAGTGCTTCGTGGCGGCCCGACACAGTGCTTCGTGAGGTTGCCACGAAGCACTGCATGAGCGGGTGACAAAGCACTGCATCACACCCTCACGAAGCACTGCGTCAGCTTGCAAGGGAATATTTCTGTCAAGAATAAGAAAAAACGGCTTCAATAAGGTATCATATCCTCCAGAATCCGCTCCCGATACCAGGGGTCGTCTATCTCCTTCAGCACGCGGCCCATCTCGGCACAAAGTTCTTTTACCACCTCGGGGTGCTCGTCCAGCGGCAGGTTGTTCAGCTGATACGGGTCGTTCGCATCGTCGAAGAGGAGCGACTTTTTCAACCGGCGGGTCTGGCGGTCGATGTAGAGTGCCAGCGTATAGCGGGCCGACTTGAAGCCACGGGCCGAGGGGAAATAGGTCTGCACCTTGCCGTCGGCATCCTTTTCGCCGTCCAGGTTCTGGATGTAGAGCGCACCCGCCGGACGCGCCATATCGGCCTTTTCATCGAAAAACAGCGGGGCATAGTTGCGTCCCTGCACCTCGGCGGGAATGGAGTCGGCCAGTCCGGCCAGCCCCAGCAGCGTGGGCATGATGTCGGGCGACGAAAGCATCAGGTCGTCCACGCGCGGCGTCAGCCGGCCGGGGTAGCGCACCAGGAAGGGGACGTTCATCGACTCGGCGTAGGGCGAGTTCTTGGGGTCGTCGGTGCGCTGGCTGCACATCGTTTCACCGTGGTCTGACGAGAACACGACGATGGTGTTCTTGTCCAGCCCCAGCTCCGTCAGCGCGTCGAGTATCTGTCCGAAGGCACGGTCCACACCCGTCACCGAGGCGAAGTAATAGGGCGCGCAGGCTGCCTTCTTCATCGTGGCGTCGGCATTGGGACGCACCAGCAGGCTGTCCAGCGGCACGTCCTTGTAGAGGTTGAAGTCCTCCTCCATGCAGTCGTCCAGCGAACGGTAGGGACTGTGGGGCGGATTCATGCCCACCATGATGAAGAACGGCTTCTGCGGGTCGCGCACGCGGCCTTCGTTCTTCAGATAGCTGACCACCATCCGGGCCTCGTGCAGGGGCGACCACTCCTTGGGTTCGTGCCGGTGGCCTTCCGTATCCCAGTAATGGGGTTTCTTGTGCACGTCATACGTCCCGTAGGAATACCAGTAGTTGAATCCGTGGCGGCGCTCCTTCGGCGTGTAGGCGTCCCAGGCTGGCACCTGGTCTTCCACATAATGTCCCGGCCGGGCAGGGTCATTGGGCGTGGGACAATCGACGTGCAGCTTGCCGAAGTAGGCACAGTCATACCCCGCCTTGCTGAAGACGTCGCTGACGCATTCGGCATCCGCCCGCAGGGAACTGATGGGACGGTCGGCGTTGCAGTTCAAGGGCACCCCGCTCTTGTTGGGATACATGCCCGTCAGCAGGATGCCGCGGTGCGGACTGCTCAGGGGGCAGTTGCTCTGCGCCGAAGTCAGCACCACCGACTCGCGGGCGAAACGGTTCAAACGGGGAGTGTGCACCGGATCGTTGCGGAAATTGACATGTTCGCGGAAGCCCTCCTGCCCCCAGAACTCCATGGCCTGGTTGCGGTACTGGTCGGGAAAAACGTAGATGACATTGGGTTGTCGGGGCATTTCGGGCTGCTGCGCCTTGCATCCGGCCAAAACAAGCAGGCCGGCACTGCCCCATAAAAGGTTCAAGGAATGTTTCATGGTTCGTCATTTGGGGACCGGGACCAGACACTGCGGGCTGCAAGCCGCAGATACCCACACAGGGGGCTTTGCATCTGCCGCTTGCAGCCCGCAGCCGTTGTTCCGCGGCAAATTATTTTTGCTCCAGGTCGCGCTTGCGCATCAAGGCCTCGAGGAAGTAATAGTCGGCATAGTTCAGGGGCACATCGATTTCCTGGTCGTGGGGAATGCTGCCCACCGAGTGCATCAGGATGAAGTTTCCGTTTGTTCCCACTTCGGCACGGTAGGCCGGAGAACCCAGGCTCTCCATGATGCGGTCGGCCGTTTCCTTGTAGTTCTTGTCAGGAACATACGTGCTCAGCTCATAGAGAGCGGAAGCCGTACAGGCAGCCGCCGAAGCGTCGCGCGGCTCGTTGGGGATGTTGGGCGCATCGTAGTCCCAGTAAGGAACGAGGTCGGCAGGCAGGTTCTTGTTGTTGAAGATGAAGTTGTACACCTTCTCGGCCTGGTCCAGATACTTCTTGTCGTGTGTATAGCGGTAGCAGGTGGTGTATCCGTACAGTGCCCAGGCCTGACCGCGCGCCCAGGCCGACTCGTCGGCATATCCCTGCGCCGTCTGACGGCTGCGCACCTCGCCGGTCTCGGGATCATAGTCTACGACATGATAGCAGCTGTTGTCGTCGCGGAAGTGATGAGCCAGCGTCGTATCGGCATGTTTCACGGCGATGTCATAGAACGTGGAGTCGCCGGACAGGCGGGTCGCTTCGAACAGCAGCTCGAGGTTCATCATATTGTCGATGATGACGGGACACTTCCAGCCGCGCGTTCCCTGCCAGCCGCGGTCGGCATCCCACGACTGGATGACCCCTGCCCCCGGACGGAAGCGGGTGGACAACGACTTGGCAGCCTCGACAATGACATCCTTATAGTTGGTCTTGCCGGCCAGACGGTAACCGTTCAGGTAACTGCAACCGATCATGAAGCCCACATCGTGATGCCACTTCAGGTATTTGATGGAATCCAGGTCCTCGGTATATTTCTCGGCCAGCTTCTCCCACTTCCGGTCACCGGTCAGCTCATAGGTGAGCCACATGCAGCCGGGAAAGAAGCCCGAGCACCAGTCGTCAATGGGCACATAACGGATGCTGCCGTCTTTTTCAATCGTACGCGGATTCAAGATCTTGCCGGACTTCTCGATAATGTCGGTCTGCAATGTGAATTGGGCCACAGCATTGTCGATGTTGTCTTGGATGAAGTCGTTTTCGGCCTTCTTCTGGCCTGCGCAACTTGCAAAAATCAGGAGAGACACTCCCAAGGTCATCAGTGTTGTTCTCATAACAAAGGATTATAAATTAATGTATAGTTTGATGCTATTTTCACGAAGACAAAGATACGCCTGCCCGGCAAGATATACCTGCCCAAATCATACAGTTAACGGGTAAAATTGTTACATTTGCAGCCGATCACCCGTTTTTCCGTATGCCACAGGCCTCCCCTACGGCCTGCAGACTCCAACAAACCGGATGATTGTCACCCGTTAAAACAAAGACAGACCATGACACCACAAGAATTTTTCAAAAACGACCATTTCGCCGGCAAAGTCGGCATCGAACTGACAGAAGTGAAAGAAGGCTACAGCAAGGCACAGCTGACCGTGACGGAAGTCCACCTCAACGCAGGCAAGCGTACGCAAGGCGGTGTACTCTTCACGCTGGCCGACCTGGCCCTGGCCGCCGCAGCCAACTCACACGGCACACTGGCACTTTCGCTGTCTTCCCACATCACCTTCCTGCGCAGCAGCGGTCCCGGCGACACACTGACCGCCGAAGCCCGTGAATGCTACATCGGCAGAAGCACCGGCTACTATCAGGTGACCATCACCAACCAGCACGGCGACCTCGTGGCCAGCTTCGAGTCGAGTGTATTCCGCAAGAACGACCTGCTGCCCTTCCAACTGTGACCTCCGCCTGCAGACCGTCCCTGCCGACGCGACAAGGTCAGTCATCGACCACAGACGTCAGCGGATAGCGGTTGCCCCGCACACTCGTTAGGAAAGCTTTGGCCGAACCGAAATTGAGATACAGGTCCAGCCGGACAGGCAAATGGTTCTTGTCATCGGAGATGAAGAAGGTGATGACTTCCTTCTCCTTCTTCTTGTTTCCGTCCTGCACATATTCCACAAACGAGAAAACCAGGCAACGGTAGGTTGTATCATTGTTGGCCTCAACATTTTCTTTACCTCTGTAGATGAGGGTCTGTTCCTCTACCTTGCGGCCGGTAGCCATGGGGAAATTGATTTTCTGCCCCACCTTGTAGTCCGTCGGATCCCACGAACGCGCCTGTGCCAGAATGCTCAGCATGTCGAAGATGCAACGGCTGTCGCTATAGGACATGGTATCTACACGCCCTCCCCGCCACGTACGGCGCTGCTTCACGTAGGAAACGCCGTCCTTGTAGTCGAACCATGCTTCGTCTACCGTATACCGTTTGCCCTCCTCGGCTCCCTTCCGGAAATAGCGGGGCTCCAGATCCTTACCGACGTAGCAGGTCAGCGTATCGCGCATCTTGAAGAAAAAGTCCACCCGCTTGCTGCTTACCGACAGCAGATTGAAGCGGTAGGCCGGTTTCTGGTGATAGGTCGTGGCGTTGGTCGTCAGACTGGCCAGTCCGGCCTTGACCCAGATAAACTTCCAGTTGAAATACAAGTCGTACATTACATGTTCGCCCGATTTGAACGCCTTGTTTTCGGCCGTACATTGCGCCGTCGCCGGTGTCAGCGGAGCGGCGCATAAAGTACATACCAGTAAAAGCACGGCCATCCAACTCCAGGCGATGCCCTGCCATGCCTTTCCTTTCCGATACAGCCTGTTATCGGCTGCCGGTATTGCTTCGTTTGTTGTTTTTCTTTTCATCCGGCTTCTGTTTTTTAAGTTCCAACGGTTTTTGCATGTCCAAAGGCCGGTCAAGCAGATTCCACGTCTGCTGTAATTCAAAGTTGGCCTTCAGCTCCAGCACTTGATAATAATAATATACCATTTCCGGTTGTATATGCTTCTCGTAATCTCCTGTATCCCATATTCCGTTACGGTTCTTGTCCGCTACCAGACGGGCCCCATATTTCCCTGGCGTCAGGTAATAAAAATCGGCCTTTCCATCGACAACCGGAACGGTACGTATCACGGCATCCTGCGCATCGACCAACTCGACGAAGGAAGTCGAATCGGCCCCTGTAATGTCAAACAGAATGGTACCATATTCCTCGATGGTCTTTACCTTGAACTCCTTCTTTATTTTGTCGGTAAAGAGGCCGTACAGTCCTACAATGGCTGTCGAATCCACCGCAAACTGATAGCTTTCACCCGGCTTCCAGTCGGCAAAGATGTTATAGACCTTCAGGTCGAGCGAATCGCGCTGAAAGTCGAACGGGACATCGTTCCACAACGTATCCACCTTCTGCTGCAGATGGAAAGCCGCCGTATCAATCCGGCTCAACGGTTCCTGGAAGGTCAGCGTCAGATAGTCGTACACGTCCATCGACGACGGAGCGTATACATCGACCGGAAGAAACTCCGTAGGCAGGGTCGGCTCTTCCGGCTCTATCTCGTTGCCTTCCGCATCGCGTTTCTTCTTCTTTTTGGCTGCTTTCCTCAGCTCTTCCAACTGTTTTTCTTCCTGCTCTTGTTTTTGCTTCAGCTGCTTGGCATACGTCAGCTTCGCCAGCAGGCGTACGGTGTCTTTCCGCTCGCTCAGCTGTCCCAAGGTATCCGTTGCCAGATAGGTCAGTTCCATTTTCAATGTATCCTGCTTGTACACAAGGGAATCCTTGATCCAATAATGAATGGTATCGTTGCGGCCGGTGGTCTGCTCGATGACAAACGCATCGTGCTCGTCGAAATTAAGTCCCTTCAACAGCGGGAGGCTGTCGGCCGGAGCCGTGAAGTAGAGGGAAAACTTCTGCGGCGTCAGGCGCTCGGTCTTGGCCAGACGCTGGTTGTAACGGATTTCCTTGAAACTGCGCAGCAGAATATTGTCCGGCAGGAAGTGGGTATACTGACGCTCGACAATCGTATCGATAGTCAATGAGTCTATCCAGGTAGTATCCTGCCGCATGCGGTATTCGTAACGGGGGATAATCAGCGAATCGGACCAGGCCAACTGCTCGGCCGGCTGGGAAAAATAGAAGTTCTGGTCGGCATCCTGCAAGGCATAGATGCGATAGGTACCAGGAGCTACGCCACGAATGGAGAACTGGCCACGGCTGTCCGTACGCCCCACCCGCTCGAACGGCAAGGAAGTAAAGGCCGAGTCGGCCAGATTGGACTGCAGACCCACCAGCATGCCTTTGACCGGCTCCAGATTGGAGGCATTGAGCACCGTGCCCGATACGGCCATCGTATCCAACCGTTCGCCCGTCGAGAAGGTAAAGGTAAACTGCTCCAGCGGATTGCCCTCGTTGTTGTCCTGGATGGCATCGCCGAAGTCGATGGTATAAGTGACATCTGCCTTCATCGTATCCTGAAAATTGATGACGACTTTCTTTCCGTTCGTCTTGATTTCAGGCTGCTGTATCTGGGGAGGCGATATTACAATCTTCTCGCTCGGATTGTCCAGTTTGATGTATTCATCGAAAGCAATGGTAACACGGTTGCGCTTATAGTTCAGCTGCCCCGGCTCCGGCGTACTTTGCAGGAAACGCGGAGGAGTCTCGTCAATCGGGCCGCCCTCAATACGTCCGATACTGGCGCACGAGTACAGCAGGACGCCCAAAACCAGAAAGGCCGGCAGACGCCGCACCGACAACGTATCCCGTTTGCTATACAAAAGTTTCTTCAATTTATTCATGCCATTCGAAGCTTGATCCAAAAGATATTGACGCAAAGATACAATATCTATCTATACCCAACGCACAAAGAGGCCTTTTTTTTGCTTTTTATCACAACGGAGAACCCGGCTTCAGCAGGCGGTTTCCCCATAAAAGCAGATGTCTTTCTTGAATACAGGTAGAATTCTCTGAAACATAGTTAAAAAACACTACCTATACAAACCTATATATACCAAAAATCGGTACTTTTGCAAGGCCGAAAACTTGAACCTCCGTTCAAGTTTTCAGTAAAACATAGAGGTTGACATTACATAATTAGACACAGAGATAAATAAGTATGAAGAGTAGATTAGTATTACTGGCATGTTGCGTAGCACTGCTCAGCAGCTGCGGACAAGGCAACAACAACGCGGGCAGCGCCCCCGAAATTGCAGTCATGGAGGTAAGCACCACCACTGCGAACCTGACAAACAGTTACCCGGCCACCATCAAAGGTAAGCAAGACGTGGAAATCCGCCCCATGGTGAGCGGCTTCATCACCAAGCTGCACGTAGATGAAGGTGCCGTCGTACACAAAGGACAGGTATTGTTTACCATCGACCCCGTACAATACCAGGCCGCCGTCCAGACTGCCCAAGCTACCGTAGAAACAGCCAAAGCAGCCTTGAGCACGCAAGAACTGACTACTGCCAACAAACGGGAGCTGAACAAGAAACAGATTGTCAGTGACTACGACCTGAAGATGTCCGAAAACCAGCTGGCACAGGCCAAAGCAACACTGGCACAGGCACAAGCCCAACTCATCAATGCCAAGAACAACCTGTCGTATACTCAGGTGACCAGCCCGAGTGACGGTGTCGTAGGAACCATTCCCTACCGTGTAGGTAGTCTGGTCAGCGCCTCCATCGCTACCCCGTTGACCACCGTGGCCGACATCTCCGAAATGTATGCCTACTTCTCCATGACCGAACGCCAGTTATTGGGCATGATACGCGAAGGAGGTACCATGAAAGAAATCCTTGACAGACTGCCGGATGTCCAGCTCAGCCTCGTTGACGGCTCCATCTATCCGGACAGCGGACGCGTAGAAACCATCAGTGGTGTCATCGACCAGACCACCGGTTCGGTCAACATGCGTGCCCTCTTCCCCAATAAGCACAACATCCTGCGCAGCGGCGGTACTGGTAACGTTATCTTCCACAACCCGCTCCACGACGTCATTATGATTCCCCAGTCGGCTACGACCGAAATTCAGGACAAACGCTTTGTATTGGTACTCCAGCCGGACAACACCCTGAAGAATACCGAAGTCAAAGTCTTCACTTTGGACGACGGCAAGTATTTCTATGTAACCGAAGGCCTCAAGAAAGGAGACAAGATTGTCATCGAAGGCGTACAATCGTTGAAAGACGGACAAACCATCACTCCGATTACACCTGCTGAGAAAGAAGCCGAATACCAGAAAGCTCTGAAAGACCAGCAGGAAGGCAACATACAGACAGCATTCAAATAATCAAGTGAACAGGTTGACAAGGTGACAACAAAAAAGATTGAAAATGCTCACCGCCCCAACTTGAAGCTCTTTCGACAACCAAATTTAAAAGGAAGAAACAATGAAATTAGATAGATTCATAAACCGCCCGGTACTATCAACGGTTATCTCCATCCTGATAGTCATCCTGGGCTTCATTGGTCTGGCCACATTGCCTATCACGCAATATCCGGACATCGCACCGCCTACGGTATCTGTACGTGCCACCTATACCGGTGCCAACGCACAAACCGTGTTGAACTCGGTCATCGCCCCGCTGGAAGACCAGATCAACGGTGTGGAAAACATGATGTACATGAGCTCGAGTGCCTCCAACACCGGCTCGGCTGATATCTCCATCTACTTCAATCAAGGAACCGACCCCGATATGGCAGCCGTAAACGTACAGAACCGTGTGTCCATGGCACAGGGTCTGCTGCCTGCCGAAGTAACCAAGGTCGGCGTAACCACACAGAAGAGACAGACCTCCATGCTGATGATCTTCTCCATTTATGATGAGAAAGACCAGTATACCACCGAGTTCATCGAGAACTATGCCAACATCAACCTGATTCCTGAAGTAAAGCGTGTCACCGGTGTAGGTGATGCCAATGTGATGGGTGTGGACTACTCCATGCGTATCTGGCTCAAACCGGACATTATGGCGCAATACAAACTGGTACCCAATGATGTGGTAGCCGCCCTGAGCGAACAGAATATTGAAGCCGCTCCGGGTCAGCTGGGCGAACGCGGCCACCAGACCTTCCAATACACCTTGCGCTACAAAGGACGTCTGCAACAACCTTCAGAATTCGAAAATATCGTCATCAAGGCCATGGAGGACGGCGAGTTGCTCCGTCTGAAAGACATTGCCCGCATCGAGCTGGGACGTATGACCTACAACTTCAACAATACGGTAAACGGTCATAAGGCCGTCAGCTGTATCGTTTACCAGATGGCCGGTACCAATGCCACCCAAACCATCAGCGACATTGAGGCCTTGCTTGACGAATACTCAACCAAACTGCCTGCCGGCTTGAAGATCAACATTGCCCAAAGTGCCAACGACTTCCTCTTTGCCTCCATCCATGAGGTAGTAAAGACGTTGATCGAAGCCTTCATCCTGGTGTTCATCGTGGTTTACATCTTCCTGCAGGATATGCGCTCCACGCTGATTCCCGCCATTGCCATCCCGGTGGCCTTGATTGCTACCTTCTTCGTACTGAAACTCATCGGATTCAGCCTCAACTTGCTGACTCTTTCGGCCATGGTGCTTGCCATTGCCATTGTGGTCGACGATGCCATCGTCGTCGTCGAGGGCGTCCATGCCAAGCTCGACCAGGGATACAAATCGGCCCGGGCCGCTTCCATCGACGCCATGCACGAACTGGGCGGTGCCATCGTTTCCATTACATTTGTCATGATGTCCGTGTTTATCCCCGTAAGTTTCATGGGTGGTACGGCCGGTACATTCTACCGGCAGTTCGGTCTGACCATGGCCATCGCCATCGGTTTCTCCGCGTTGAACGCCTTGACACTGAGTCCGGCTCTGTGTGCCATCTTCCTGAAACCTCATAAGACAGATGCTCCTCTGAAAGAACGGGTAGGCACAGCCACCAAGGAAGCCAGAAAAATCTTCATTGCACGCTATGCAGATTCCATCGGCCGCCTCATGCGCCCTGGCATCACCTTGCTGTTCACAATCATTGCCATCATCGGTATGATTTTCGGACTCTTCAGCTTTGATAGCCATCCGGTAATCTGCATCCTGATGATTATCATCAGTATCCTGGCATTGGCCGGTATGACAACCGACAAATTCAAGGATGATTTCAATGAGTCTTACAACTCCATCCTGGGCAAATACAAGAAACAGGTACTCAAATTCATCCAAAAGAGATGGCTTTCGGCTGGTATCGTCACAGCTTCGGTCGTCCTGCTGGTTGTCTTCATGCAGATTACCCCGACCGGTATGGTGCCCAACGAAGATACGGGTACCATCATGGGTGCCGTAACGTTACCTCCCGGCACCTCACAAGAACGTGCCCAGGAAATCCTCAACCG
This sequence comes from Mediterranea massiliensis, assembly GCA_958402075.1. GTDB lineage: Bacteria > Bacteroidota > Bacteroidia > Bacteroidales > Bacteroidaceae > Bacteroides > Bacteroides massiliensis_D. The sequence goes on from CATXSD010000007.1 coordinate 41,568, forward strand.
AGTAGACAGCCTGGTCGCTTCTGACCCCGCCGTACAGTCCAGAACCATCATCTCGGGCTTCAGCTTCATCGGCGGTCAGGGACCGTCCTACGGTTCGGTCATCATCAAGCTGAAGAACTGGGAAGAGCGTTCGACCATGCAAAATTCGAACATTGTGTATGCAACCCTCTTCATGCGTGCCCAAAAGGTCATCAAGGAAGCACAGGTATTGTTCTTTGCTCCTCCTATGATTCCGGGTTATTCTGCATCCAGCGATATCGAGCTTAACATGCAGGACAAGACCGGTGGTGACCTGAACCACTTCTTCGATGTCGTGAACGCATATACGGCCGAACTGGAAAAACGTCCCGAGATCAACTCGGCACGTACCACCTTTAACCCGAACTTCCCGCAATACCTGCTGAACATTGACGCTGCTGCATGTAAGAAAGCCGGTATCAGTCCGAGTGACATTCTTTCTACACTGCAAGGATATTACGGCGGTCTGTATGCCTCCAACTTCAACAGCTTCGGTAAGATGTACCGCGTCATGGTACAGGCAGAGCCCGATGCCACCAAGAATCTGGAATCGCTCCAAAGCATCAAGGTACGCAACGGCAACGACATGGCACCGATTACCCAATTCGTATCCATTGAGAAAGTGTACGGACCGGATATCATCAACCGTTTCAACCTGTACACCTCCATGAAAGTGATGGTAGCCCCAGCTTCCGGTTATACTTCCGGACAGGCCCTGCAGGCCATTGCCGAAGTGGCCCAACAGAATTTGCCAACCGGTTTCGGCTACGAATTGGGCGGTATGGCACGTGAGGAGGCCGAGACAAGCGGCAGTACGACAGGACTTATCTTTGTGCTCTGCTTCGTATTCGTTTACCTCCTGTTGAGTGCCCAGTACGAAAGCTACATTCTGCCGTTGGCTGTATTGCTGTCCATTCCGTTCGGATTGTTGGGAAGCTTCCTCTTCGTCAACGGAGCAAGTGCCATCGGAAGCATTCCGGCTTTGAAGATGATTATCGGCTCCATGTCCAACGATATCTACATGCAGATTGCCTTGATCATGTTGATGGGTCTGTTGGCCAAGAATGCCATCTTGATTGTTGAGTTTGCCCTCGACCGCCGCAAGATGGGTATGAGCATAACCTGGGCAGCCGTATTGGGTGCCGCCGCCCGTCTGCGTCCTATCCTGATGACATCAATGGCCATGATTGTCGGTCTGCTCCCGATGATGTTCGCATCAGGTGCAGGTGCCAACGGTAACCGTACACTGGGTACATCGGCCATCGGTGGTATGTTGATTGGCATGATTCTGCAAATCTTTATCGTACCCGCATTGTTTGTTGCCTTCCAGTACCTGCAGGAGAAGTTCAAACCCATGGAATGGGAAGACGTAGACAACTCCGATGCTACCGCCGAAATTGAGCAATACAGTAAATAATTTGAAGAACTAAGGCGGAAGGACGGTGAAGTGCCCCTTCATCCGTTCTTCCTCCTAAACGAAGAGATATATTAAGTATGAAAGGAAAAATCATCACTCTGATGTGCGCCTCAGCCCTCTTGAGCAGCTGCCACATCTATAAAGCATACGACCGCCCGGAAGACATCACGACCGAAGGCCTGTATCGCGACACGACTGCCGTGAACGATACATTGGCGTCGGATACGGCCAACTTCGGCAATATGCCCTGGCGGGAGGTATTCACAGACCCCCAGCTGCAGGGTTACATTGAGCAGGCACTGACTTCCAGTCCCGACATCCGCACCGCTGCGCTGAAAGTACAGGAAGCCCAGGCGTCGCTTCTTGCCGCCAAGCTGGCCTTTATCCCTGCCCTGACCCTTTCACCACAAGGTACTGTCACCAGCTGGGACAAAGGAAAAGCCACACAAACCTACTCCCTGCCTGTAACCGCCAGCTGGCAGATTGACCTCTTCGGCCAGTTGCTGAATCCCAAGCGTATGGCCAAAGCAACCTTGGAACAAACCAAGGCTTACGAGCAGAACACTCGGGTACAGCTGATTGCCAATACGGCCAATCTGTATTATACACTGCTGATGCTGGACCGCCAGCTGGAAATCACGGAAGGTACGGCCGACATCATGAAGAAGAATACCGAAACCATGCAGGCCATGAAAGATGCCGGCATCTATGGTACGACCGAAGCAGCCGTAGAGCAGAGCCGTGCTGCCTATGCACAGATTCTGGCTTCTCTGCCTGACATACGTGCCAACATCCGTGAAGTGGAGAATTCACTCTGCCTCCTGCTGGGCGAACCGGCCCACAGCATTGAACGCGGCATACTGGAAGACCAGCAACTCCCGACGGAATTCTCAGCAGGCATACCGTTGCAACTGCTGTCCAACCGCCCGGATGTCAAAGCAGCCGAACAAGCATTGGCTGTAGCTTATTATAACACCAACACAGCCCGTGCCAACTTCTATCCCCGCATCACGCTCAGCGGTTCGGCCGGATGGACCAACAGTGCCGGTGCCGCCATTGTCAATCCCGGCAAACTGCTGGCCAGTGCCATTGCCTCTCTGACCCAACCGTTGTTCCAGAACGGAGCCAACATCGCCAACCTCAGAATAGCCAAGGCACAGCAGGAAGAAGCCAAGATTCAGTTCCAGACAGCTTTGCTGAATGCAGGAAATGAAGTCAGCAATGCACTTGACCTGTACCAAGCCTGCTCCCAAAAGGTAGAAGCGCGCACCATGGAAGTAAATTCTTCAAAGAATGCTGCCGATTATACAAAAGAATTGTTTAACTTAGGGACGTCAACTTACCTGGAAGTGTTGTCAGCCGAGCAATCATACCTCAGCGCACAGCTTTCCGAAGTAAGTGATACCTTCAGCCGCATGCAGGCCGTCATCAGCCTGTATCAGGCATTGGGTGGAGGAAGAGAATAACCTTTAATTCACATATTATGATTAGTCCATTAGCTTATGTAGACCCAGCCGCCAAACTCGGCAAGAACGTAACAGTACAACCGTTTGCCTATATCGAAGGAGATGTAGAAATCGGTGATGACTGCATCATCATGTCTGGTGCAAGAATCTTGAACGGAACCCGAATGGGTAGAGGCAACAAGATACACCATGGTGCAGTCTTGGGTACCGAACCCCAAGATTTTCACTATACCGGTGAGCACACGTTACTCATTATCGGCAATCAGAATGACATCCGGGAGAATGTGGTTATCAGCCGTGGAACACATGAAGGGCAATGCACCAAGATCGGCAATGAAAACTATCTGATGGATGGTGTACACCTGTGCCACGACGTACAGATTGCCGACCATTGCGTATTGGGTATCAAGACGACAGTTGCAGGCGAATGTCGCATAGACAGCTGCGTGATCTTGAGCAGCAATGTCCTGTTGCAACAGAACTGCCACATCGGAAGCTGGTCGCTGGTACAGAGCGGATGCCGGATACCCAAAGACGTTCCGCCCTATATCATCATGGCCGGCAACCCGGCAGAATATCACGGCGTAAATGCCATGGTGCTGCAACACAAAAATCAAGTGACAGAACGTGTCTTACGTCACATCATGAATGCCTATCGACTGGTCTATCAAGGAAATTTCAGTGTACAAGATGCCCTGCAGAAGATTGAAGACCAGGTGCCGATGAGCGATGAGATCCACAACATCATTAATTTCATCAGCAAGTCTCCAGGTATTGTCAAATAAGACATTCAGTCATAGACCTACGAAAGAGGCCGGAACATGATGTCCCGGCCTCTTTTTCCTGACTTCGTCACTATAAAAACATCAATTTTATAATGTATTGATAAATA
>CATXSD010000008.1 GCA_958402075.1 Mediterranea massiliensis
ACCAGCAATGCCCTGAAGGCGCTATGACAGCTGTGTAGGCACCCTTCAGCACAATGTATACACCCACGTTTTGTGCCAGCTCGCGCGCCTTCATCAGCCGTTCGTAGGAGTTCTGGCACTTGCCTACCAACCGCTCCAGTTCCTTGGGATGGGGCGTCAGAATGCTGCCGGCTGGCAGATGGTTCAGACCCGAACGGTGTTCGCCCAGCGCATAGAGGGCATCGGCATCAATGACCATCGGTGTCTGGCAGGCGCGAATCTGCTCCACAACCGCCTCCACCGTCTGCGGTTCCCGTCCCAGCCCCGGACCGATGCCCACAGCCTGATAGTCGTCCGTATCGGTCGGCTCCGAGAAGCGTGTCTCGCTGTTGTCCAGTTCGGTCATGGCCTCGGGTACCGATGTCTGCACCATGAAGTTGTTGCAGAAAGGCACGTGTACCGTCAACAACCCCACACCCGACTTCAGACAGCCGCGGGCAGCAAGGATGGAAGCACCTGCCATGCCTTGCGAACCCGCAATGAGCAGCGCCCGCCCGAAAGTACCCTTGTGGGCAAAATGCCCGCGCGGACGGAGCAGGGACGTCACCTCCTCGTCGTCGGCCAGTTCGAAGTCGGTATCCGTCTCCTCGATGGCTTCCTCGCTCAGGCCAATATCCAGCAGGCGCCACTCGCCCACGTAGGCCTCGTTCTCGGCAAAGAGGAAGGCCAGCTTGGGCAGCTGCAGGCTCAGAGTCAGGTCGGCCCGCACGATGTGGGCGGCGATGTTATAGGTATTGTCCTCGCCCATCAGGCCCGAAGGCACATCGATGGCCACCACACGGGCCGGCGAGGCGTTGATGTACTTCACCACGGCAGCAAAGCCTCCGCCCAGCGGCTTGTTCAGTCCGCTGCCGAAGAGGCCGTCCACCACCACATGGTCCGCCGTCAGCACGGGCGGTGCAAACTGGGTGGAGATTTCGTGGAAAGTGATGCCCTCCGTTGCCAGAAGGCGTTCGCGATTCTCGGCACAGTCCTCGGAAAGCTTTCCCTGCGGATTGAACAGGTAGACCTCCGGCCGATAGCCCTGCACGGCCATCAAACGGGCCACGGCCAGTGCATCACCACCGTTGTTACCGGGTCCTGCGAATACAGTAAAGGGGGTGTCGTTGTCGGGCCACTGTTCCATAATGGCGTCGGCCAGTGCCCGTGCGGCCCGCTCCATCAGGTCGATGGAAGCGATGGGCTCGTGTTCGATGGTATAGGCATCCAGCTGGCGGATGCCCGAAGTTGGAAATATTTTCATAATGCCTTGCTTACAGTTTTCCACAAAAGTAGGCATTCCCCTTCTATTTCGCAAATGAAAAAGCGTTTCGCTCCGTCTTTCTGAAAATAAGGGAGGCAAACAGGACGCATTCGCCCGATAATTCGTAACTTCGCGCCGCAAAAACAACTACCACGCATGAATACAACCAACAAACATCCCAAAGGCCTCTACCTGATCTTCGCCACCAGTACGGCCGAGCGCTTCAGCTACTATGGCATGCGCGCCATCTTCATTCTGTTTCTCACCCAGGCCCTGCTGCTCGACACCGAGACAGCCGCCTCCATCTATGGCAGCTATACGGGCCTTGTCTACCTGACTCCGCTTATCGGCGGCTACGTGGCCGACAAGTACTGGGGCATCCGACGCTCCGTCTTCTGGGGAGCCATACTGATGGCCGTCGGACAGTTCCTGATGTTCTTCAGTGCCTCCATGCTCGACGCGCAGGAACTGTCGCGCGGACTGATGTACGGCGGACTGACCTTTCTTATCTTGGGCAACGGTTTCTTCAAGCCGACGGTATCGTCGCTCGTCGGACAGCTGTACGAACCCGGCGACCGCAGGCTCGACTCGGCCTATACCATTTATTATATGGGCGTCAACGTAGGCTCGTTTCTGGCTCCGCTCGTCTGCGGCTACTTCGGCGAGACGGGCAATCCGCAGGATTTCAAATGGGGCTTTCTGATTGCGGCCGTCGTCACGGTGCTGACCGTCGTCCTGTTTGAGTCACAGAAGAACCGCTATCTCACCGGTCCCGACGGACAGCCATTGGGCATTGTGCCCGATGCACGCAAGGAAACGGAAGGGAAAGCAATTAAAACACAGACACCCGCAGAGGCCCGACGCAAACGCCGCAACCTGTGGATATGCAGCGCAATGGCCGTCGTCCTGGCCCTGTTCTTCTACGGATGCTTCGGCAACGACTGGATCAGCATCGGCATCTTTACGGCCTGCATCGTCTTCCCGGCCAGCATCCTGATGGACGGTTCGCTCACCAAGATTGAACGCGACCGCATTTGGGTGATTTACATCATCGCCTTCTTCGTCATCTTCTTCTGGGCGGCCTACGAGCAGGCAGGCGCTTCGCTCACGCTGTTTGCGTCGGAGCAGACCGACCGCGTCATCTTCGGCTGGGAAATGCCAGCCTCGTGGATCCAGTCGTTCAACCCCTTATTCGTCGTCATCCTGGCTGCCGTCATGCCGGGCGTATGGGGAGCGCTGGCACGCCGGCACATGGAGCCTTCTTCGCCCACCAAGCAGGCCATCGGTCTGTTGTTCCTGTCGCTGGGCTATCTGGTCATCTGCATCGGTGTGAAGGACGTGCAGCCCGGCGTCAAGGTAAGCCTCATCTGGCTGACCGGCCTGTACTTCATCCATACGATGGGCGAGATTGCCCTTTCGCCCATCGGGCTGTCGATGGTGAACAAGCTGACGCCCGTCCGCTTCGCCTCGCTGATGATGGGCATCTGGTACCTGTCCACGGCCACGGCCAACAAGTTTGCCGGTATGCTGTCGGGGCTCTATCCCGAGGCGGGAAAGGTGAAGACGCTGCTGGGTTACCGCATCGAGACGATGTTCGACTTCTTCCTGGTGTTCGTCGTCATGTCGGCCGCCGCGTCGATCATCCTCTTCCTGCTGTCGAAGAAATTGCAGAAGATGATGCATGGAGTGGAATAAATTCGCTACCTTTGCATCAATTTAATATTCACAAGTTCCATGGATTGCATACAGATTAAAGACAAAAAGTTCACCGTCTCTATCAAGGAGGAGGACATATTGAAAGAAGTGAGCCGCGTGGCCGACGAAATCAACCGTGACCTGGCCGGCAAAAAACCACTCTTCCTGAGCGTGCTGAACGGTTCGTTCATGTTCACCGCCGACCTGATGAAACGCATCACCATCCCCTGCGAGATATCGTTCGTCAAACTGGCCTCCTACCAGGGTGTGTCGTCGACAGGCGCCGTCAAGGAAGTTATCGGCATCAACGAAGACCTGAGCGGCCGCACGGTGGTCATTGTGGAAGACATTGTGGACACGGGCCTCACCATGCAACGTCTGCTCGAAACGCTGGGCACCCGCGGACCGAAGGAGATACACATCGCCACCCTGCTGGTCAAGCCCGAAAAGCTGAAGGTGGACCTCAACATCGAGTATGCCGCCATGCGTATCCCCAACGACTTCATCGTAGGCTACGGCCTGGACTACGACGGATTCGGGCGGAACTACAAGGACATTTATACCGTTGTAAACGAATAAATGTATGAGCCCCATCTTCAAAAGAGAAGAAGGTTTCTGCTTCAAAATCTATTCGAACGAAGAAGAGCGGAAGCATATCCATGTCATAAAGGCAGAGTGTGAAGCCAAATTCTGGTTAGAGCCATCCATTGAACTAGCCAGCAATTATGGCTTCAACGACAAAGAAATAAAGAAAATCACCCAAATGCTGAAACAATATGGAAACGACTTTAAACGCCAGTTCTCAGAACACATCGGCAAGCGTCTTGATGATTAATGCGCAAGGCATCATGCTCTCGGTCTTGGGTAACGACTATTTCATCTCGTACAACCGTGTACCTTGGCTGAAAGATGCACGCATCTCAGACGTACTGAATGTCAAGATGTGCGGACACTCCGCTATCGAATGGGAAGACTTGGGAGTCGATCTGGAAATCGAAAGCCTGAAGCATCCCGAACGCTATCCGCTCATCATGAAACGGAATCCGTTGGATACTGTCAGATAAAATTTACAATTATATTATAACCATTTAATCACTAAACAAAAACAATGCTGAACATTGTAATTTTCGGTGCCCCCGGTTCCGGCAAGGGCACACAAAGCGAGAGAATTGTAGCAAAGTATGGCATCAACCACATCTCTACAGGTGACGTGCTGCGTGCCGAGATAAAGAACGGAACCGAGCTGGGCAAGACAGCCAAGGGTTACATCGACCAGGGCCAGCTCCTCCCCGACAACCTGATTATCGACATCCTGGCCTCCACGCTGGACAGCTTCAAGGATTCGAAAGGCGTCATCTTCGACGGCTTCCCCCGCACCATCGCACAGGCCGAGGCCCTGAAGAAGATGCTGGCCGAACGCGGACAGCAGGTGAGCGTGATGCTCGACCTCGACGTGCCCGAAGACGAACTGATGAAGCGCCTCATCCTGCGCGGACAGCAGTCGGGCCGTGCCGACGACAACGAGGAGACCATCAAGAAGCGTCTCACCGTTTATCACAGCCAGACCGCTCCGCTTATCGACTGGTACAAGCAGGAAGGCCTCTACGCCCACATCAACGGACTGGGCGAGCTGGAGACCATCACTGCCGACATCTGCAAGGCGATTGACGCTGTGAAGTAAATCGCTTCGCGCTACAAGCAAACACTCACCACAGATTACACGGATTCGCACAGATTGTTTTCAATCGTCTGTAACGGTCTGCGTAATCTGTGTTTTTTATATCCGCACGGAGCCTTCCGCTCACTTTGCCAGCTCCAGTTCCACCCACTCCACCTTGTCTGGCACCAGCGTACGGCCCGTCACCGTGCCGTTCTGTGCCCGTCGGTATTCGGGGATGAAACGCACACGTACCTCGGTAAACTGCTGGGCCGACACCTCTTCGGGCGTATCCACGCCCTGCCCGTTGGCCTTCCCCGCCAGGTAAAATGTGCCCAATCCGTCCAACTTGACCGAATAACCGGCCTCCATGATGCCGCCCAGCACCTCGCCCAGTCCCAAGAGCACGGCATACGTGTCGCCCTTGCTCACCGTTGAAATCTGTGATAACCGCTCGGCCACTTCCATCGTATCCACCGCCCGCAATGTCAGCGAACGCGGATACCATTTTCCTTTCTGCTTCTGTTTCTTGTAATAAGCCATATCTTCTCTTCTGTTAAAGTGTTACTTCATACCTGATTCCTCAGAGAGTAAAGGGGCATCCTAATATAGGTTTCCCTACAATCATGTTACTTGATTCCACCAATCAACCTACTTGATTCATACAATCCTGTTACTTGATTCCCCCTTCAGTCACAAAGATAACATACCCGAAGCATATATGCAAGCCTGACAAGGCAGTATCTCCACATCATAAAATTACAGACTTGCAGCACGAAAAAATTTTATTTACCTTTGTAGCTGTTAAACAATGATTTTTTACTGAACTTATGTTTTACTTAATCACTCATTTACACATGAAACACTGTATCATCACCATCTGCCTTCTGGCATCCTTCGTTGGGGGCATCCAGGCACAGACCACTCCAAGATATTCCATCGAATCGGCCGTCCGCTTCATCGAACTGGCACGTGCAGCCGAACAGGGGAAGCAGCCCTCCGAAGCTGATTGGGAAGCTTTGTTTGCAACCAAAGGCTATCACTCGTTCTTCAGTATCCGCACCGATTGGCAAGAATGGCAGCAGAATATCCGCAAGGCATTCACCACAGTTTTCGACCCCGCCTGCCGGGCCATGGCCGACAGCATCGCCCTGCAACCGATGGCAACGGACGCCCCCTTTGAAAACTACTTTATCGTAAACTTCTATCAGATCCGCCAGCGGATGGATTCGCTGGAACATTTCTTGCACCATTCTGATTTTGAGCAACTCATGGAACAGGCATACAGCCGGGTGAAAGAGTTCCTGCCGGCTGATGCGAAAGATTTGCCCCTGACCGACCTGCCGATGTTCTATCTGGCTTTCGACCCGGAGTCGCGCGCCATGGGTGGAGCCGTGTTCTTCGATATCAATCAGGTGTATGAAGACGGCACGGAAGGGTTCATCAACACGGCTGCCCACGAACTGCACCACCACTACATGGATGCGCTCTGGGACTTGCGCTATCCGAAGGACTCGGACGACCCGGCACTGACGGCTCTCGTATACAACCAAATGGAAGGCACGGCCGACCTCATCAGCAAGCCTGAAATGCCCGTCACCAAACTGGGACTATACGGACCGGAGATTGTCAAGATGTACAACGACGACTATGCCGCAACTCCCGAAGTTCTGAAACAACTTGACGACCTGACGTGCGACTATGCAGCCGGAAAAATTACAGCCGAGCAGTTTGAGGAAGCTTCCGGCTGCGCCCACTTCGGAGGACACACCACCGGCGACTACATGGTGTTTCTTATCCGTGACCAATTGGGTCAGCAAACTGCCATCGACTGTTTCTGCGACATGCCGGCCTTCGTCCGCCGTTACAACGAAGCAGCCGCCAAAGCCGACACTTATGTCTTTTCCGATGCATTTGTGCAATATATAGACAAGGTGTGCCAAGAAATGAAAGGCGAATAGTTCGCATGAGGCATGTCCTGATACATGGAAAAGTTGTATCTTTGCAGACAGAAACAAGAATACGATATGAACAGAAAGAATGGCATCGGACAACTCTCGCCTGTACTCCTGTGGGACATCGACCCCGAAGAGGCGGACATGGACACCTGCCCGCAACAGATTATTGTTCGTGTGCTGGAATATGGCACGCTGGAAGACTGGCGGCTCATCCGTTCCTACTACGGGCTGGAGAAGATTGTGGAGTGCTGCAAGCAGGCACGCTCACTCGACCCCGTAGCCCTGTCGTTCATCTGCTGCATATCGCACACAAGGAAGGAGGAATACAGATGTTATCGTACCGCACAGTCGAACCCAACACCCTGGAACTGCTGAAGAGGCTGATGGCAGCCGAATGCCTGTCGGGCACGCGCCTGGTGGGTGGAACTGGCCTTGCTCTTCAGTACGGACACCGTATGTCAGTAGACATTGACCTGTTCGGGGAAACGGAAGAAGATGACGAAGCCATCAAGGAAATTCTGCGGCAATCGGGACAACTGACCATCCTGAAGGCATCGAAAAACATCAAAATCTATGCCATAGACCGCATTAAGGTAAATATCATTCATTATTCCTATCCGTGGATTGCCCCCTGCATCGAAGAAGACGGCATCCGCCTGGCATCTCCTCAAGATATCGCCGCAATGAAAGTCAATGCGATTGAAGGACGGGGTACAAAGAAAGATTTCATCGACATGTATAGCTTGCTACAGCATTATACATTGGAAGAAATCCTAAGTTTCTATCGTCAGAAATACCCCGAGAACTCGATCTTTCGGGCACTGATGAGCCTATCCTACTTCGAAGATGCTGATGCGCAACTGATGCCCAAGATGTTTATACAGACTACTTGGGAAGAAATGAAGGCCAACATACGGAAACAAGTGGAAGCCTATTCCCGTTAAACAGACAATAACCATTAATATCAACACATTATGGCAGAATCAAACTTTGTAGATTACGTAAAGATATATTGCCGCTCGGGCAAGGGCGGACGAGGCTCCACGCACATGCGCCGTGCCAAGTACGTGCCCAACGGAGGGCCTGACGGTGGCGACGGCGGACGCGGCGGGCACGTCATCCTGCGCGGCAACCGCAACTACTGGACCCTGCTCCACCTGCGCTACGACCGCCACATCATGGCCGGGCACGGCGAAAGCGGATCCAAGAACCGCAGCTTCGGCAAGGACGGCGAGGACAAGGTCATCGAGGTGCCCTGCGGCACGGTGGTCTACAACGCCGAGACGGGCGAGTACATCTGCGACGTCACCGAACACGGACAGGAAGTGATCCTGCTGAAGGGCGGACGCGGCGGACTGGGCAACTGGCACTTCAAGACGGCCACCCGTCAGGCTCCGCGCTTCGCACAGCCCGGCGAGCCGATGCAGGAGATGACCGTCATCATGGAGCTGAAGCTGCTGGCCGACGTCGGACTGGTGGGCTTCCCCAACGCAGGCAAGTCGACCCTGCTCTCGGCAGTATCGTCAGCCAAGCCGAAGATAGCCAACTATCCGTTCACGACGATGGAGCCCAACCTGGGCATCGTGTCCTACCGCGACGGCAAGTCGTTCGTCATGGCCGACATCCCCGGCATCATCGAGGGAGCCAGCGAAGGCCGCGGACTGGGTCTGCGCTTCCTGCGCCACATCGAGCGTAATTCGCTGCTGCTCTTCATGGTGCCCGCCGACAGCGACGACATCACCAAGGAATACAACATCCTGCTGAACGAGCTGAAGAACTTCAACCCCGAAATGCTGGACAAGCAGCGCGTGCTGGCCATCACCAAGTGCGACATGCTGGACCAGGAACTGATGGACGAGATGGAACCCACCCTGCCCCAGGACGTGCCCCACGTGTTCATCTCCGCCATCTCGGGCCTCGGCATCAACACGCTGAAGGACATCCTGTGGGAAGAACTGAACAAGGAAAGCAACAAGATTGAGGGCAAGATAGAAAGCATCGCCCACCGTCCCAAGGACATGAGCCACCTGAAGGAGGAGCTGGCCGACGAAGGCGAAGACGAGGACCTGAGCGTCGAATATGTGGACGAGGACGACGTGGAAGACCTCGAGGACTTCGAATACGAGGAAGAGGACTGGGAGGACGACAAGCAATGAGCTGCCTCAGTCCCGACAAGCGAATGTTGGAGTATGCGTTGAACGACACATGCTCCGACATTTTTGCTTTCAGCACCACGCGCCACGGCGGCGTCAGCACGGGCACCTATGCCTCGCTGAACTGCACGCCCTACACAGGCGACTCGGCCGAGAACGTCCTCCGTAACCAGGAACTGCTTCTGGAAGCCTTGCCTCAACGCCCGCGGGAGCTCGTCATCCCCTGGCAGACGCACGGCACAGCCTCTCTCGTCATCGACACCGACTACCTGCAGGCCGACCCGCAGATACGCCACGAACGCCTGCAGGACATCGACGCCCTTATCACCTGCGAGCCGGGCATCTGCCTCTGCATCTCAACGGCCGACTGCATTCCTATTCTATTGTATGACCCAAGGCACCATGCCGTCGCCGCCGTCCATGCCGGCTGGCGGGGAACGGTGAACCGCATCGTCCGGCACACGCTGGAGCGGATGCAGATGCTCTACGGTACGGAGGGCAAGGACGTGCAGGCTGTTATCGGCCCCGGCATCTCGCTCGCCGCCTTCGAGGTGGGCGAAGAGGTGTACGAAGCCTTCCGCACGGCCGGCTTCCCCATGCCCTACATCGCCGAGTGGCACAACGATACCCACAAGCACCACATCGACCTGTGGGCCGCCAACCAGCTGCAACTGCTGGACTTCGGCCTGCCCGACACGCAGATAGAGACCGCCGGCATCTGTACCTATACCCGCCACGAAGACTTCTTCTCCGCCCGCAGGCTGGGAATCAAGTCGGGCAGGATGCTGTCGGGAATCATGATGAAGAGCTATGAGTGACGAGCTACGAGCTACAAGCTACGAGCTACAAGCTACAAGCTACGAGCTACAAGTGACAAGTAATTGCGCAGCCCACTCGTCACTCGTAGCTTGTAGCTCGTAGCTAATTACAAACTAAAAACTTAAGTACTATGTACAACCTCACCGTATCCGAAGAACTGAAATCGCGCTGCCCCGAATACCGCGGAGCAGCCGTCTATGCCGAAGTGACCAATACGCTCCACAGCGAAGGCCTCTGGCAGGAGATAAACGCCTTTACCGAAGAACTGCGTGCCGCCGACACGACCGAAGGCATCAAGCACCAGCCCGCCATTGCCGCCACCCGCGAAGCCTACAAACGCTGCGGCAAGGACCCCAGCCGCTACCGTCCCTCTGCCGAAGCCCTACGCCGGCGTCTGCTCCGCGGATTGGAGCTGTATCAGATTGATACGCTGGTAGACCTCATCAACCTCGTCTCCCTGCGTACGGGCTACAGCATCGGCGGCTTCGATGCCGACAAGATTCAGGGCACCGACCTCTGCCTGGGCATTGGGCGGGCCGAAGAACCGTTCGAAGGCATCGGCCGCGGCGTGCTCAACATCGAAGGCCTGCCCGTCTTCCGCGATGCCGCAGGAGGTATCGGCACCCCTACCAGCGACAACGAACGTACCAAGATGGACGTCGGTACCCGCCACATTCTGGCCGTCATCAACGGTTACGACGGCGACACGGCCCGCTTGCAACAGGCCGCCGAAATGACACAGGAACTTTTAAGAAAATACGCTTCGTCCAACGGAGGGACCATCCATTACTTCGAATGAAAACACCGCTCATCATCCTCATCGGCTTTCTGCTGACCCTACCAGTACATGCCCAGCAGAAGGCAGGCCCCTTCTCCAACATGGAGGTGAACCACATCCGCGTGGCTACGCCAGGACTGTTCGACAAGACCAAAACCATCCTGCTGCACCTCGACAGCCTGGGGCAGAAGGACTATTGCTTCCCCCTGCCCGGCGGCAAGGTCATCTCGCCTTACGGACGGGGAGGCGGACGGCACACGGGCGTAGACATCAAGACCCGGGCCAACGACACCATCCGCAGTGCCTTTGGCGGCGTGGTACGCATGTCGAAGCCCTACAGCGCCTACGGCAACGTCATCGTGGTGCGCCACCCCTCCGGCCTGGAGACCGTCTACAGCCACAACTCCAGGAACCTGGTACACAGTGGCGACACCGTCAAGGCCGGCCAGGCCATTGCCCTGACAGGACGCACGGGGCGCGCCACCACCGAACACCTGCACTTCGAGACACGCATCAACGGCCAGCACTTCAACCCCAACATTCTCTTCAACATGAAAGAAGAAAGCCTGCGGCACGAATGCATCCGCTGTACCAAGAACGCGAACGGCATCGTCGTCAGGCCGGTGTTGAAAAATAACGGTGCGAAGTGATAGGGTTTTCGAAACGATTCACTAACTTTGCAAGGCATTTCAATGAACATTAAACCATATCAATGATAGAAAAACTGATTGTCCTCGAAGATATCGACCCCGTCATCTTTTACGGCGTAAACAACGCCAACATGCAGCTGATAAAAGCCCTTTACCCCAAACTGCGCATCGTGGCGCGCGGCAATGTCATCAAGGTGCTGGGCGACGAGGAGGAAATGTGTGCCTTCGAAGAGAACATCGTCAAGCTGGAGAAGCATTGTGCCGAATACAACTCGCTGAAAGAGGAAGCTATTATCGACATCATCAAGGGTAATGCACCGCAGGCAGAAAAGAGCGGCAACGTCATCGTGTTCAGTGTGACGGGCAAGCCCATCATCCCCCGGAGCGAGAACCAACAGAAGCTGGTGGATGCCTTCCACAAGAATGATATGGTGTTTGCCATCGGCCCGGCCGGATCAGGCAAGACCTACACCGCCATTGCCCTGGCTGTGCGTGCCCTGAAGAACAAGGAAATCAAGAAAATCATCCTCAGCCGCCCCGCCGTGGAGGCAGGCGAGAAGCTCGGCTTCCTGCCCGGCGACATGAAGGACAAGATAGACCCGTACCTGCAACCGCTCTACGACGCCCTGCAGGACATGATACCCGCCGCCAAACTGAAGGAGTACATGGAGCTGAACATCATCCAGATAGCTCCGCTGGCCTTCATGCGCGGACGTACGCTGAACGATGCCGTCGTCATCCTCGACGAGGCACAGAACACCACCACCGCCCAAATCAAGATGTTCCTCACCCGCATGGGCATGAACACCAAGATGATCGTGACGGGCGACATGACACAGATTGACCTCCCCTCCTCGCAAACCTCCGGCCTCGTACAGGCCCTAAAGATACTGAAAGGCGTAAAGGGCATCAGCTTCATTGAGCTGAACAAGAAGGATATCGTCCGTCACAAACTGGTGACACAGATTGTGGAGGCGTACGAGAAGTTTGAAGCAGCTACGAGCTACAAGCTACGGGCTACAAGCAAGAAAGATATAGTAAATGGGAAAGAAAAAACAAGTGGAGAGGCAACCACAGCGTCCCCTGCTCATAACTAAATAAAAAGACATGGCAGAGATAAAGACACATAAAGACTTGCTTGTTTGGAAAAAAAGTATAGACTTGGTAGAGCAAATCTATAAGTTTACCAAACAATTTCCCAAAGAAGAGCTTTATGGCATCACCAATCAGATGAGACGCTGTGTAGTTTCTATCCCTGCCAATATTGCTGAAGGGTCCGGACGAAAGAATAAGGCTGAATTTATACAATTTCTGCACATTGCACTCGGCTCGGCAAGTGAACTTGAGACTCATTTAATTATCTCACAAAGGCTTGGATTCCTTTCAATCAACTCGTACGATGAAATAATGAATGCCCTGAATGAAATCATAAAAATGACTTGCGGGCTCATAAACTCCCTAAACTCCACTCGTAGCTTGTAGCTCGTAGCTGACTAAAAACGAATTAACTAACAACTAAATACTAAAAGAATATGAAAGCATTAACTAAAACGGACTATCATTTTCCTGGACAGAAGAGTGTCTATCACGGAAAAGTGCGCGACGTGTACAACATCAACGACGAGAAGCTCGTCATGGTAGCAACCGACCGCATCTCGGCCTTCGACGTCATCCTGCCGAAAGGCATCCCCTTCAAGGGCCAGATGCTGAATCAGATTGCCGCCAAATTCCTGGATGCCACAACAGACATCTGCCCCAACTGGAAGCTGGCTACACCCGACCCGATGGTAACCGTCGGCGTGCTGTGCCAAGGTTTTCCCGTGGAAATGATTGTACGCGGCTACCTCTGTGGTTCGGCCTGGCGTGCCTACAAGAGCGGTGTACGCGAAATCTGCGGTGTACGTCTGCCCGAAGGCATGAAGGAAAACCAGAAGTTCCCCGAACCTATCATCACTCCGACAACCAAAGCTGAAATCGGTGAACACGATGCCGACATCTCCAAGGAAGAAATCCTGGCACGCGGCCTGGCCACTCCCGAAGAATATGCCCTGCTGGAGAAGTACACACTGGCCCTCTTCCAGCGCGGTACGGAAATCGCAGCCGCACGCGGCCTCATCCTGGTAGACACCAAATACGAGTTCGGCAAGCACAACGGCCAGATTTATCTGATGGATGAAATCCATACGCCCGACTCCAGCCGCTACTTCTACAGCGAAGGCTACGAAGAGCGCTTTGCCAAAGGCGAACCGCAGAAACAGCTCTCCAAGGAGTTTGTACGCGAATGGCTGATGGACAACGGTTTCCAGGGAAAGGCAGGACAACAGGTGCCCGAGATGACCGACGAAATCGTCACTTCGATCAGCGAACGCTACATCGAGCTGTACGAGCACATCACCGGCGAGAAGTTCGTCCGTGAGACAAGCGAAGACATCGCTGCCCGCATCGAAAAGGACGTAACGGAATATCTGAGCAAGTAACGCAAGCTAAGAAGAAGCGCACCCGCTTCGGACATACATACAATGACGCGGATTATGCGGAATCATACGGATTTCTTCATCCCGATTCCACGCAATCCGCGTCTGTTTTTTATCCATGCCTGTTTATCGGTCTATCCACACAGCATTACCCCAAGGCCACACACTATCCCGGCAGTTATCCATCCATTCAAAGACTGAGAATGACAAACGAAAGGGAAAATCGGCCACAAACTATCAATTCAATCACTTTTTTTTTAACTTTGCGCACAAATAGACTACAATATCATGGACTACCCGCAAGAAAAAGTCATGCCCTACGGCAAGGAAGGAAAAAAGAGCGAGCAGGTAGAACAAATGTTCGACCACATCGCCCCCACCTACGACCAGCTCAACCATACCCTCTCACTGGGGATTGACCGCAGCTGGCGCAGGAAAGCCATCCACACGCTCCGCCCCTACCGTCCGCAACGGATGCTGGACGTGGCTACCGGTACCGGCGACTTTGCCATCCTGGCCTGCCGCGAACTGCAACCCCAGTCGCTCATCGGCATAGACATTTCGGAGGGGATGATGAACGTAGGCCGTGAAAAGGTACGGCAGGCCGGACTGGCAGACCGCATCGCCTTCGCCCGCGAAGACTGCACCGCCCTCACCTTTGCCGACGCCACCTTCGACGCGGTGACGGTTGCTTTCGGCATCCGCAACTTCGAGAAACTCGATCTCGGCCTGAGTGAGATGTGCCGTGTGCTCCGTCCCGGCGGCCACCTGGTCATCCTCGAACTTTCCACGCCCGACCGCTTCCCCATGAAGCAGTTGTTTTTCCTCTATTCCAAGGTAGTGATGCCCCTTATCGGCAAGCTGGTGTCGAAAGACAACAGCGCCTACACCTACCTGCCCGAAAGCATCCGGGCCTTTCCCCAAGGTGAAGTCATGCAACAGGCCCTCCGCCATGCCGGTTTCAGCCAAGTCCGTTTCCGGCGGTTGACGTTCGGCACCTGTACGCTATATTTTGCAACGAAATAATTAAATCAGACGATTATGGACAAATACGGTTTAATAGGCTATCCGCTGAAGCATTCATTCTCCATCAGTTATTTCAATGAGAAATTTCAATCGGAAAACATTGACGCCGAATACGTGAATTTCGAGATTCCCAGTATCGAGGACTTTATGGAAGTGGTCGAAGAGAATCCCAACCTCCGTGGCCTCAACGTCACCATCCCTTACAAGGAACAGGTGATCCCCTATCTGGACGAGCTGGACAAAGACACGGCCAAGATCGGTGCGGTCAACGTCATCAAGATTATTCCGCAGGGCAAGGGAAACGTCAAGCTCGTGGGTTACAATTCGGACATCGTCGGCTTTACACGCTCCATCGAGCCATTGCTGCAATCCCATCATGTGAAAGCACTGATCCTCGGCACAGGAGGTGCCTCCAAGGCCGTCTTCCACGGACTGGCCAATCTGGGCATCAAAGCCACTTTCGTATCGCGCACCAAGAAGAGCAACGACATACTGACCTATCAGGAACTGACCCCTGAAATCATGCAGGAGCATACGGTCATCGTCAACACCACCCCGCTGGGCATGTACCCCAATGTAGACGCCTGCCCCGACATTCCCTATGACCAGCTGACCCCCAACCATCTGCTGTACGACCTGCTGTACAATCCGCACGAAACCCTCTTCATGAAGAAAGGCATGGAACGGGGAGCCACCGTGAAGAACGGACTCGAAATGCTGTTGCTGCAGGCATTCGTATCCTGGGAGATCTGGAACAAATAACGGCATCCGAATGAAGAAAGCACTCCGATACACACTGGTCGTCCTCATCGTACTGACCGCAGCGCTGACAGGAGCCGGCTACTACATGGTGGACTATGCCCTGAAGCCCGAAGGTCTCGTGACCCGCAGCCGCGACATCCCGGGGTCCCTGGAATACATGCACCGGACGTATCCCGAAGTGGGACGCTGGATAGATAGTTTACAGAGCGTCCAGGCCCTCCGCGACCTTTACATCGAAAACGAAGAAGGGACGAAGCTCCACGCGCTCTATGTACCTGCCGCCGACTCCACCGGCCGAACGGCTGTCATCGTACACGGCTATACGGACAATGCCGTCCGCATGCTGATGATAGGCTACCTCTACAGCCGCCGGCTGGGCTACAACATCCTGCTGCCCGACCTGTACGGACACGGGATGAGCGAAGGTACCGAAGTACAGATGGGCTGGAAAGACCGCCTCGACGTGCTGCGCTGGACGGAAGAAGCCAACCGGCTCTTCGGGAACCACACACAGATGGTGGTACACGGCATCTCGATGGGAGCTGCCACCACCATGTGCGTAGCGGGCGAAGTGCAGCACGGCCTGCACCGACAGCCTTTCGTGAAGTGCTTCGTCGAAGACTGCGGATACACCAGTGCCTGGGACGAATTCAAGGGAGAACTGAAGAATCAGTTCGGCCTCCCCGCCTTCCCGCTGCTCCATGTGGCCAGTGCACTCTGCAACATGAAGTATGGCTGGAGCTTCCAGGAAGCGTCACCGCTGGAACAGGTCGGGAAATGCACCCTGCCCATGCTCTTCATCCACGGCGATGCCGACACCTTCGTACCTACCTGGATGGTCTATCCGCTGTACGAAGCCAAGCCTGCCCCGAAGGAGCTCTGGGTCGTACCCGGTGCCGAACATGCCGTGGCCTACAAGGAAAATGCCGAAGCCTATACCCACAAGGTCGGCGACTTTGTCAGCAAATACATCCATTAACATAAGTAACAGATATCCATGAAACGAACAATAACATTCATCCTGCTTTTCTGCCTGTGGGGAATGACGGCCTGGGCACAGACCGTCTATACCCCTGACAACCTGCCCAAGGTACACCTGCAGGACAAGACCCGCTATGCCGTCGACCCCGATGGCATCCTCACTCCCGCCGCACGCGACAGCATCGACCGCATGCTCTACCGGCTGGAACAGCAGACAGGCATCCAGACCGTCGTGGCCGTAGTGCCCAGCATCGGTGAGGCAGACTGCTTCGACTTCTGCCACCAGCTGCTCAACTCGTGGGGCGTGGGACAAAAGGGAAGGGACAACGGCCTCGTCATCCTGCTCGTCACCGACCAGCGCTGCATCCAGTTCTACACCGGCTACGGCCTCGAAGGCCCCCTGCCCGACGCCATCTGCAAGCGCATCCAGACCCGCGACATGATTCCCTATCTGAAGGACGGACGCTGGAGTGAAGGCATGGTAGCCGGCGTACGTGCCACCTGTGCCCGCCTGGACGGCTCGATGGACAACGATGCAGCCGCCGACGGAGAAGATGACGGCGTGGGCAGCGTATTCTTGGTGCTGCTCGGCATCGTCGCAGTGGGTGTGTTTCTTGCCGTACTGGCCATTCACGCAGCCTCCAGGTGTCCCAACTGCGGCAAGCACAAGTTGCAGCGCAGTTCGAGCCGCCTGGTGTCCCGCCGCAAAGGCGTACGAACTGAAGACGTGACCTACACCTGCCGCAACTGCGGCCATCAGGTGGTGCGCCGCCAACAGTCCTACGACGAGAACTACCGCGGACGGGGTGGAAGCGGCGGAGGTCCCTTCATCTTCGGAGGCGGAGGCGGCTTCGGTGGAGGCGGAGGCTTCAGTGGAGGCAGCTTTGGCGGAGGAATGGGCGGCGGAGGTGGAGCCGGTTCCCGGTTCTGACCATCCCAGTGTTTTGTCACCCTATGATTCATTCATTAAAATACCGAACAATATGAAAAAAGTAACGATCATCATCCTTGTGGCCGTAGTGGCCATCATCGCCTTCTGGGCCATCAGCGGCTACAACAGCCTCGTCAGCATGGACGAGAACGTCAGCAACCAGTGGGCCAACGTAGAGACGCAGTACCAGCGTCGCGCCGACCTCATCCCCAACCTGGTGAACACCGTCAAGGGCTATGCAGCCCACGAAAAAGAAACGCTGGAAGGTGTCATCGCCGCCCGCAGCCAGGCTACCCAAATCAAGGTAGACCCCACGGACCTGACACCCGAGAAGCTCGCCGAGTATCAGAAAGCGCAGGGCCAGCTGGCCACCGCCCTGGGCAAACTGCTGGCCATCACCGAGAACTATCCCGACCTGAAGGCCAACCAGAACTTCCTGGAGCTGCAGGCCCAGCTCGAAGGCACGGAGAACCGCATCAACGTGGCCCGCAAGAACTTCAACGATGCGGCCAAGGCCTACAACACCGCCATCCGCCGCTTCCCCAAGAACATCCTCGCCGGCATGTTCGGCTTCGACAAGCGCGCCTACTTTGAGGCTGCCGAGGGTGCCGAGCAGGCGCCGCAGGTGCAGTTCTAAGAAACAAAAGAGAAGGCTGCCTCAAAATGAAAACAGAAGTTACATATCAGTACTTCCTCATTTTGAGACAGCCTTCTCTTCTTTATTTTTATTCTACCGTTTCAGAAAACAGGACTATCGACCACGACATCCAGTCTGTCAAATCATCCACATCATACAGCACTTCCCTGAAAAGCTTCATTTCCTGCTGCTCTTCCTCGGTCAGTCCAGCCATTCCCTTGCCTTGCATAAACCGGTCGAGTGCATCATACCGGCTGGGATTACTGATGGTCCAAGTAAAGGCATCGCCTCCCCAGAACATAAGTTCCAATTCATAAAAATCTCCATCGGGAGTATTCACCTTACGGAATGGTGAAGCCGGTCCTTCTGAAGACCCGAACCATTGCTCCGAGAACTTCTCATATTGCTCCGGAGTCAAAATCCAGTACATATTCTGATAATCCACCCAATAATAAGCCTTCATCCACTCTTCATAATCAGACTGTCCGGCCCGTTTCAGCCAGGTAGTGAAAGTTCCGTCTGCATGAAATTCCAATTTCATGCCACTGAACTCCTGAGCGATACGAAGACGTATCTTGTCCAGAACGGACTGTACAAAATCCCAACTGTCCCACGTCTCGCCCTGCCATTGCACCGTACCTCCTCCAGGACCGGCGGAAACGCTCAGGCAATCTTCATTAAAATTATATTCATACGGTTGCTCCACTATTGCATCGTGACTGAAAGAGTGGGTACACTCTATTTTCAGGCTCTTACCCCCTTCCGCATCGGAACTCTGATAAAGGCCACTCACTTCAACATAATGACCTGTAAGGGGAAGGCCCTCATTGGTTCCCTTCAAAGCGATCTGCCCGTCTTCGGGAGTAACCTGCACCAAAGCCTGTACCGCATGCAAAGGCACAATCTTGTCAATGGTCATCAGCAACAGGGTGCTATCCCCCTCAACCGGTTCAAAAGTAACCTGACAATCATCCGCTTCATATCCATTTATCTTCAACGACAAGGCATCATCTGCAAAAGACAATCCTTCCGTATATAGTTCAGCCGGATCGGTCAACCGCACCGGCTCTTCATTGGAACAAGACTGCATGCCCATTATCAGACACATTCCAATAACGCCCATCCAGCTTTTCCTTGCAAAAAAACTTGTTTTCATGGTTTATTTTATTTTTGTGATTTCTGCAAATGTAATCATTTCATGCCATTCAAGCAAGTAAACAAAGAGATTTCTTGTATCGAAGAATCTACAGCCCACAGCAAATACCTGCTTGAACAGTAGGCTGCTACAAGAATATTCCCTATCTTTGCACAACCGATTAAGAACCCAAAAACATTTATACATATCATGAGCAGTAACCAACGATACATGATGCGCGGCGTAAGCGCATCGAAGGAGGACGTTCACAACGCCATCAAGAACATCGACAAGGGTATTTTCCCGCAGGCCTTCTGCAAGATTATCCCCGACATACTGGGCGGCGACCCGGAGTATTGCAACATCATGCACGCCGACGGCGCAGGCACCAAGTCCTCGCTGGCCTACCTGTACTGGCGGGAAACGGGCGACCTCTCGGTGTGGAAAGGCATCGCGCAGGACGCGCTCATCATGAACATCGACGACCTGCTCTGCGTGGGAGCCGTGGACAACATCCTCGTATCCTCCACCATCGGACGCAACAAGCTGCTGGTGCCGGGCGAAGTCATCTCCGCCATCATCAACGGCACGGACGAACTGCTGGCCGAGCTGCGTGAAATGGGCGTGGGCGTCTATGCCACGGGCGGCGAGACAGCCGACGTGGGCGACCTGGTGCGCACCATCATCGTGGACTCTACCGTGACCTGCCGCATGAAGCGCAGCGACGTCATCAACAACGCCAACATCCGTCCGGGCGATGTCATCGTGGGCCTGGCCAGCTACGGACAGGCTACTTACGAGAAGGAATACAACGGCGGCATGGGCAGCAACGGCCTGACCTCGGCCCGCCACGATGTCTTTGCCAAGTATCTGGCAGAGAAATACCCGGAGAGCTACGACAAGGCCGTGCCCGACGAACTGGTGTACAGCGGAAAGCTGAAGCTGACCGACAAGGTAGAAGGCAGTCCGCTGGATGCAGGCAAGCTCGTCCTCTCGCCCACCCGTACCTATGCGCCGGTGGTCAAGAAGCTGCTCGACGCCCTGCGCCCCCAGATTCACGGCATGGTACACTGCTCGGGCGGCGCACAGACCAAGGTGCTGCATTTCGTGGGCGACAACTGCCGCGTCATCAAGGACAACCTCTTCCCCGTACCTCCCCTGTTCCGCACCATCAAGGAGCAGAGCGACACGGACTGGGCCGAGATGTACAAGGTATTCAACATGGGACACCGTCTGGAAGTTTACCTCTCACCCGAACATGCCGAGGAAGTCATCGCCATCTCGAAGTCGTTCAACATCGACGCACAGGTCATCGGCCGCATCGAGGAGAGCGACAAGAAGGAACTGATCATCCGCTCAGAGTTCGGTGAGTTCAGGTATTAATGAAAGATATTAAGCGCCATGGGCTATGTAGTCATTGTTCTGATTGCGGTGTGTGTATTGTGGCTTGGGGACAATATTACCGAAGCAATACCTGCCGCAAGAGGAAATAAAGACATGGTAAAAGAGATAAATAATACTCCAAGGTCATGAAGAAAACGCTTGGAAAGCTCATTCTGTATGTCATACTGTGGATCGTGGCAGGTGCCGCACTGAGCGTTGTAGCCACCCGCATCGGTTCAGACTATCTGCACAGCCTGGCTGTCATAGGCCCGCCCATGGTGGTAGGTTACCTGTCCAGTCTCGAAGGCGGAGAGGAGAAGGGCCGCCGGTTGCAGTGGTGGCGGTTGGTGCTGCTGATAGGCATAGTTACTACAGCGTTCTGGCTGCTTGAGAAATTTGTGTAATGGAATATATGTTTTAGGTAAGAATCATGGAACGAGAACATCAAGGTTGTCTGGTAGGCATCGGTATGCTGGCTATCTGTGGAGTCGTTTTTCTGGTAGCATATAAGTTACAGTATCCTTTTTTCAAATTTGTCTGCTACCTGTTTCCTGGTCTGATGGGAGCTTATATAGGCAGCCAGTATTTCAGCTCTGCGGAGCAAAGGAAGAAGAGCCGCTTCCCGCGCCGGACGTGGATACTGCTCGCCATTGGTTATCTGGTACTGGCAGCGTTACTGGCCTGGTGGCTGGAAGGAAGATTGTGGTAAACCAATAAACAGACAGAGATAGTAACAAGAGCAACTCTTTAAGATAAGAATTATGGAACGAGAACATCAGGGTTGTCTGGTAGGCATCGGTATGCTGGCCGTCTGTGGAGTTATCCTCTTTGTGGCTTACAAGTGGGATATTCCATTACTGAAGTTCGCCTGCTACATGTTCTGCGGTTTTATAGGAGTTTATGTGGGCAATCGTTATTTCTATAGCACCGTGGAGCAAAGGGAGAAGAACCGCTTCTCGCGCCGGACGTGGATACTGCTCGCCATTGGTTATCTGGTACTGGCAGCGTTACTGGCCTGGCTGCTGGAAGGAAGATTGTGGTAAACCGATAAACAGACAGAGATATGAAGCATTTAGTTAAAGTAATTCTTGTTGCCGTTGTCATCCTTGCCTTCTGCTTCGGACTTTACGTCCTCAGCGACCGGTGGGATGCGCCTGTACTCCGGTTCCTGAACTACACCATCATCGGTGCAGCCGCAGGAATCTACTCTGGTCCCCGTCTTGCTCCAAAAGCCGATAAGGCGAAGTATCGCATGACTCCCAGGAAATGGATACTGAGCATCGCAGGCGTAGTCGTGGTTGCGGCACTGCTGTCCTGGCTGGTTGAGGGGAGGTTGTGGTAAAAACTAAATTCATAAAATTATAAAAATGGAAATAACCGATTTAGCCAAACAATTAGACTTATTCTATAAGATAGGAAAAGAAAGAAGAGACTGTAATGCGTTAGTCCAATGTTTCGGTATAAAATATGCCAATATCATTATTGAAAATAGAATTAGACCTGAAGATATTGTCGCTAAATCCTGTTTAAAAGGGACTACATATGCAACTGAAATACGAAAAGCTATAAAGTTATCAAAATATGTTTGCCTAAAAGAGGGAAACAATTTATTTGATTAATCTTTTTCAATGGTTCGAGCACATGAATGAAAGAATCGAATTCAGACAAAAGTTACGCGAAGGGCTGAAGCGCTCACGCTACAAACTCCTACGTGAAAAGGCTTTACGCAACGAGAATGTTGTGGAAGGCAATTATGCCGGAGGGACTCTTGAAGTTTCGGCACGCAAGCTGCTGAAAGAAGTCTATAATGAAGATATCTCTGAATGTAATACGAAATAATGGCAGAAAACAACACTATACTGGAAAAGCTCGACGGCCTCGTGGCCCGCTTCGAGGAAGTGTCGACACTGATTACCGACCCGGCAGTCATTGCCGACCAGAAGCGGTACGTCAAGCTGACGAAAGAATACAAGGAACTGGGCGACCTGATGAACGCCCGCAAGGAATACATACAGGTACTGAAGGGTATCGACGAGGCCAAAGACATCATCGCCAACGAGACTGACCCCGAGATGCGCGACATGGCCCGCGAGGAACTCGACGCCTGCCAGGCCCGCCTGCCCGAACTGGAGGAGCACATCAAGCTGCTGCTCATCCCGGCCGACCCGCAGGACAGCCGCAACGCCATCCTCGAAATTCGTGGCGGTACGGGCGGCGACGAAGCGGCCCTCTTTGCCGGCGACCTCTTCCGCATGTACTCCAAATATTGCGAACGCAAGGGCTGGAAGCTCGAAGTGTCCAGCGCCAACGAAGGAGCCGCCGGCGGCTTCAAGGAAATCATCTGCTCCGTCACGGGCGAGAATGTCTACGGCACGCTGAAGTATGAGTCGGGCGTGCACCGCGTACAGCGCGTGCCGGCCACGGAGACACAGGGCCGCGTACACACCTCAGCCGCCTCGGTAGCCGTGCTGCCCGAAGCGGAGCCCTTCGACGTGGAAATCAACGAAGGCGAAATCAAGTGGGACACCTTCCGAAGCGGCGGTGCAGGCGGTCAGAACGTGAACAAGGTAGAATCGGGCGTGCGTCTGCGCTACAACTGGAAGAACCCCAACACTGGTGTCGTAGAGGAAATCCTCATCGAGTGTACCGAGACGCGCGACCAGCCCAAGAACAAGGAGCGTGCCCTCTCGCGCCTGCGTACCTTCATCTACGACAAGGAGCACCAGAAGTACATCGACGACATCGCCTCCAAGCGCAAGACAATGGTCAGCACGGGCGACCGCTCGGCCAAGATACGCACCTACAACTATCCGCAGGGACGTATCACCGACCACCGCATCAACTACACCATCTACAACCTGGCCGCCTTCATGGACGGCGACATACAGGACTGCATCGACCACCTCATCGTGGCCGAAAATGCGGAACGGCTGAAGGAAAGCGAGCTGTAAAGAGCTACGAGCTACAAGCTACGAGTGACGAGCTACGAGCTACAAGCTACGAGTGATGAGCTACGGGCTACAAGCTACGAGTGATGAGCTACGAGCTACAAGCTACAAGTTCCGTCGGCACATATTAAACTTTAACAATAACCAAGAACTACAGGCTACAATGCTACGCCACTCGTAGCTCGTAGCTTGTAGCTCATAACTAAAATAAACCTGAGCGACAACGCTACTTGTAGCTCGTAGCTTGTAGCTCATAACTATAAAAGACATGAACAAGCAACAACTCTTTGAAAACATCAAGAAGAAGCAGTCGTTCCTCTGCGTGGGGCTCGACACGGACATCAAGAAGATTCCCGAACATCTGCTGAAGGAAGAAGACCCAATCTTCGCCTTCAACAAGGCCATCATCGATGCAACGCAGGACCTCTGCATCGCCTACAAACCCAACCTGGCTTTCTACGAGAGCATGGGCGTGAAGGGATGGATGGCCTTCGAGAAGACCGTGAACTACATCAAGCAGAACTATCCCGATCAGTTCATCATCGCCGACGCCAAGCGCGGCGACATCGGCAACACGTCGGCCATGTATGCCCGCACCTTCTTCGAGGAGCTGGA
Source organism: Mediterranea massiliensis (assembly GCA_958402075.1). Lineage (GTDB taxonomy): Bacteria > Bacteroidota > Bacteroidia > Bacteroidales > Bacteroidaceae > Bacteroides > Bacteroides massiliensis_D. The sequence continues at coordinate 23,885 of CATXSD010000008.1, forward strand.
CATAGACTCCGTGACCGTGGCTCCCTACATGGGCGAGGACAGCGTGACGCCGTTCCTCACGTACAAAGGCAAGTGGGTCATCCTGCTGGCACTGACCAGCAACAAGGGTTCGCACGACTTCCAGCTGACGATGGACGTGGACGGTGAACGCCTCTTCGAAAAAGTGCTCCGCAAGAGCCAGCAGTGGGCCAACGACGAGAACATGATGTACGTGGTAGGTGCCACGCAGGGACGCATGTTCGAGGACATCCGCAAGATTGTGCCCCACCATTTCCTGCTCGTGCCGGGCGTAGGTGCCCAGGGCGGCTCGCTGGAAGAAGTCTGCAAGTATGGCATGACGAAGGAGTGCGGCCTCATCGTCAACTCCAGCCGCGGTATCATCTATGTGGACAAGACGGAGAACTTCGCCGCCGCCAGCCGCAAGGCCGCACAGGAGGTGCAGGCTCAGATGGCCGAGCAGCTAAAGGCTATTCTCTGATTTGTTTTTCAGCCGCATAAGATGCGGATATACGGACAATGATACGGATTAAACAAAGAGAGGGGCTTCCGCCCCTCTCTTTGTTTCTGTCATCCCGCACTTGATGCGGGCTCCATGTGCCGACCATCCCCTATCCCAATCATGGATCCCGGCTCAAGGCCGGGATGACACAAGGGATGATTACGCGCCATCCGCGATTGAAATATTTTTCCCGCTTACTTCAGATACTCCCTGAAGAAGCTCTCAATCTTGTCGAACGGAATCACCTTCAGGTTGTCGTACAGGTCGGTGTGGTTGGCGCCGGGGATGAGGAGCAGCTCCTTGTTGTCGCCCGTCAGCTTCTTGAACGCATCCCGGCTGAAGTAGCACGAATGGGCCTTGTCGCCGTGAATCATCAGGACGGCGCTGCGTATCTCGTTGCTGTAGGTCAGGATGGGCATGTTGAGGAACGACAGGGCAGAGGTCTTGTTCCATCCGTCGTTCGAGTTGAGCGAACGCTTGTGGTAGCCGCGCGGCGTCTTGTAGTAGGCGTAGTAGTCCTTCACGAACTGGGGCGCGTCGGCAGGCAGCGGGTCCACCACACCGCCGGCACGTTCGTAGGAGCCGTTGCGGTAGTCGGCCGTACGCTGGGCGTTGAGCTGGCGGCGGAGTTCGTAACGCTGGTCGGCGTCCATCGAGTCGAAGTAACCGTTGGCCGTGACGCGGCTCATGTCGTACATGGTCGAGGTGACCGTCGCCTTGATGCGCGTGTCGATAGCGGCGGCGTTCAAGGCCATGCCTCCCCAACCGCAGATGCCGAGGATACCGATGCGCTCGGGGTCCACATCGTCGCGGGTAGACAGATAGTCCACCGCCGCGCAGAAGTCTTCCGTATTGATGTCGGGCGAAGCTACATAGCGTGGCTGACCGCCGCTCTCACCCGTAAACGAGGGATCGAAGGCAATGGTCAGGAAACCGCGCTCGGCCAGCATCTGTGCATAGAGGCCGGACGACTGCTCCTTGACGGCTCCGAACGGGCCGCTCACGGCAATGGCCGCCAGCTTGCCCACGGCCTGCTTCGGCACGTAGAGGTCGGCCGCAAGCGTAATGCCGTAGCGGTTGTGGAAGGTCACTTTACTATGATTCACTTTGTCGCTCTGCGGGAACACCTTGTCCCACTCGCTGGTCAATTCCAATTTTTCCATATTCTGTTGGTTTGAAGGGTTACACTCGTCCGTAACGTTTGCCGCACCGGCGGCAGTAAAGCCTGTCAGCAGGAGGGCCGCCAGCAGGCAAGGGAGGGTTTTCTTTCTGTTCATGTCTTACACCTTATTATATATCCTACATTATTCTCCACTCAAAGCGAGGGTCACGGTGACGTCGCCGTCGCCCAGCACACTACGCAACTCGCTTTCCGACACGTTGTCTATCTTGCCGAGACGGGTCAGCGAATAGTTGTTGCGCCCGTAGTAGATGACGAAATAGCGGCCCTGATACAGAATCAGGTCGCCCGGCCCGGTCGAAATCTGTTCATCGTTGCGCGGCAGGGTGGTGCCTATCGGGCCCACCTTCTCCATCCGTGCATAGTCTTCCATCTCAATGGTGAGGTCTCCCTCGGCCAGCAGTTCCTTCAGCGCGCGGGTCGAAGAATTGTCTACCAGCGTGGCGGTGAGTGTCTCTCCGCCCACTTTCAGTCTGATTGTACTTGTTTCCATATTCTCTTGATTTTCATTTTCCGGTTCTTCTTCCTCCGGCTGGGCGGGCTGTTCGGGCACGGGAGGCACAAGCTCCGGTTCGGGGTCCGAGGTACAGGCCGCCGCCAGCAAGGGCAGCAGCAGGAGGAGGGGAATCAGCAGACAGGTCTTCATGATAAAAAAGCGTTAGGGTTTCCGGATGCAAAGATACGGCGGCGGACGCCACCACCGTGTATACGGATTACGGAAGAAATAACGGAGATTACGGATAGATGTACGGATTTCTGCCGCATTCTCTCCGCCTCCCCCTTGTTTATCTCCTTGAAATCTCCTACCTTTGGGCGTAAACAAATAAGGACATCCAATTATGAATCACGAAAACACTACCGTCACCTCTTCAGGAAAGACGAACAACATACCCAAAGACTACATCTACTGCCCTGCCGTTGACGGGGCTTGTCCCCGCGCTCCGCAATGCCTGCGTGCCATTGCCTACCGCCAGCTGACGGCAACAGAGGCTCCGGCCAAGCCCGGTCCCATCCGCATCGTGCACCCTGCCTGCGTCGCCAGTGCGACAGACGGATGCGAATACTACCGCGACAGCACGCCCGTCCGCTTCGCACGAGGCATGACGAAGCTGTTCGACGAAATCCCCCACCGGCTGGAGGCGGACATTAGACACCGCATCATGGCCTGCTTCTCCTGCCGGAGCTATTACTTCCAAAGCCGGAAGGGTGAACGCCTCATCACGCCCAAGGAGCAACAGGATATAGCCAACGTCTTTCGTCGGGCAGGACTGAAAGCCGAACCGGAGTTCGATGACTACGTCGAGGAAACTTATTGGTAATCAGCCGCCAAGCAGTTTATTCCAGTTTACTGAGAATAAACTGCCAGTTTAAACGTAATAAACTGATAGTTTAAAGGCATTAAACTGACAGTTTAAACGGAGTAAACTGACGGTTTAAAGGCTTTGAACCGGGAGTACACTGACGGTAAACGAACGCCATCCGCCTGTCGTACCATCCCATCCTTACGCTAAAAACAGAAAATATGAGCTACGAACGCAAAATCATCAACGACCCCGTCTTCGGGTTCATCAACATACCGAAAGGGCTGCTCTACGACCTCGTGTGCCATCCGCTGCTGCAACGCCTCACGCGCATCCGCCAGCTGGGTCTGTCGTCCGTGGTCTATCCCGGCGCCCAGCATACACGCTTCCAGCACTCGCTCGGCGCCTTCTACCTGATGACCGAGGCCATCCAGCACCTGACGGCCAAGGGCAACTTCATCTTCGACAGCGAGGCCGAAGCCGTCAAGGCCGCCATCCTGATGCACGACATCGGCCACGGGCCCTTCTCGCACGTGCTGGAAGACACCATCGTGCGCGGCGTCTCGCACGAAGACATCTCCCTGCTGCTGATGGAGCGCATCAACCGCGAGATGAACGGGCAGCTCACGCTGGCCATCCAGATATTCAAGGACGAGTATCCCAAGCGCTTCCTCCACCAGCTGGTCAGCGGCCAGCTGGACATGGACCGGCTGGACTACCTGCGCCGTGACAGCTTCTACACAGGCGTCACCGAGGGGAACATCGGCTCGGCGCGCATCATCAAGATGCTCGACGTCAAGGACGACCACCTCGTCGTCGAAGAGAAAGGCATCTACTCCATCGAAAACTTCCTCATGGCCCGCCGCCTGATGTACTGGCAGGTGTATCTGCACAAGGCCTCCGTGGCCTACGAGCGGATGCTCATCGCCGCCCTGCTGCGCGCCAAGGAGCTGGCCGCCAAGGGTGAAGAACTCTTCGCCTCGCCCGCCCTGCACTTCTTCCTCTACAACGACGTAGACCGCACGCGCTTCTACGACGACCCGGCCTGCCTGGAGAACTGCATCCGCCTGGACGACAACGACATCTGGACCTCGCTCAAGGTGTGGTGCGGACACCCCGACAAAGTGCTCTCCACACTGAGCAAGGGCATGGTAGAACGCCGCCTCTTCAAGGTGGAAATCTCCTCCGAACCCGCCACCGAGGAGCGCAAGCAGGAACTGACGGCACAGATAGCCGCCGCGCTGGACCTGACGCCCGCCGAAGCCGCCTGGTTCGTCTCCGTCCCCAGCATCGAGAAGAACATGTACAACCCCGCCGACGACAGCATCGACATCCTCTACAAGGACGGCACCACGAAGAACATCGCCGAGGCATCGGACATGCTCAACATCCAGCTGCTCTCGAAGAAGGTAAAAAAATACTACCTTTGCTACCTGCGCCTGCATAGATAAGTATAAAATATTCACCCGAGGACAAGGAAATATAAAAAAAAAGTCCGTTATTTGTGTTTTGAAAACCATTTAGCAAGAAACAGACATGGAATTTTCAGCCAAACAAATAGCTGCCTATATACAGGGAGAAATCGTGGGAGACGAGAACGCCACCGTTCATACCTTCGCCAAAATCGAGGAAGGCATCCCCGGCGCCATCTCTTTTCTGTCCAACCCGAAGTACACTCCCTACATCTACGAGTCGGAGGCCAGCATCATCCTGGTGAACAAGGACTTCGAACCCGAGCATGAAGTGAAAGCCACCCTCATCAAGGTGGACAACGCCTACGAAAGCCTGGCCAAGCTGCTCACGCTCTACGAACAGAGCAAGCCGCGGCTGACGGGCATCGACCCGCTGGCCTTCGTGGCCCCCACGGCCAAGGTGGGAGCAAACGTCTACATCGGCCCCTTTGCCTACGTGGGCGACCATGTGGAGATAGGCGACAACACCGCCCTGCATCCACGCGCCACCGTCTGTGCCGGAGCCCGCGTGGGCAGCGACTGCATCCTCTATCCGGGCGTGACGGTCTATCACGACTGCCGGGTGGGCAACCGCTGCATCCTGCATGCCGGATGCGTCATCGGCGCCGACGGCTTCGGATTTGCCCCCACACCCGAAGGTTATGAAAAAATACCACAAATCGGCATCACCATCCTCGAGGACGACGTGGAGATAGGCGCCAACACGTGCGTGGACCGCGCCACGATGGGAGCCACCATAGTACACCGCGGCGTGAAGCTGGACAACCTCGTCCAGATAGCCCACAACGACGAGATCGGACAACACACGGTGATGGCCGCCCAGGTAGGCGTGGCCGGTTCGACTAAGGTGGGCGAATGGTGCATGTTCGGCGGCCAGGTGGGCATCGCGGGACATATCCACATCGGCGACAAGGTCGTGTTTGGCGCCCAGTCGGGCGTACCCAGCAGCACCAAGGGCAACCAGCGCCTGATAGGCACGCCGCCCATGGAAGAGAAACCCTACTTCAAGTCGCAGGCCATCTTCCGCAAGCTGCCCGACATGTACTTCGAGCTGAATGCGCTCCGCAAAGAACTGAATGAACTCAAAGAACAATTAAAGAAATAACCCATGTTGAAACAAAGGACTCTGAAAGAAAGCTTTTCGCTCAGCGGCAAAGGTCTTCACACGGGCCTCAACCTGACCGTAACCTTCAACCCGGCCCCCGAAAACCACGGATACAAGATCCAGCGGACCGACCTGGAAGGACAGCCCGTCATCGACGCCGTGGCCGAGAACGTGGTCGAGACGACACGCGGCACCGTGCTGGCCAAGAACAACGTGAAGGTCAGCACCGTGGAACATGGCATGGCAGCCCTCTACGCCCTGGGCATAGACAACTGCCTGATACAGGTGGACGGCCCCGAATTCCCCATCCTGGACGGAAGCGCCCAATATTACGTCAACGAAATAGAACGCGTAGGCACGGAGGAGCAGAACGCGGTGAAGGACTTCTACATCATCAAGTCGAAGACGGAGTTCCGCGACGAGAAGACCGGTTCGTCCATCATCCTGCTGCCCGACGAGAGCTTCAGCCTGAACGTGCTCATCTCCTACGACTCGAGCATCCTTCCCAACCAGTTTGCCACGCTGGAAGATATGGGCAAGTTCAAGGACGAAGTGGCCGCCAGCCGCACCTTCGTCTTTGTACGCGAAATAGAGCCGCTGCTCCAGGCGGGCCTCATCAAGGGAGGCGACCTGGACAACGCCATCGTCATCTACGAACGCGAGATGACGCAGGAGAACTTCGACAAGCTGGCCGACGTGATGGGCGTGCCCCACATGGACGCCAAGCACCTGGGCTACATCAACCACAAGCCGCTGGTATGGCCCAACGAATGTGCCCGCCACAAGCTGCTCGACGTCATCGGCGACATGGCCCTGATAGGCAAGCCCATCAAGGGACGCATCATCGCCACCCGTCCGGGCCACACCATCAACAACAAGTTCGCCCGCCAGATGCGCAAGGAAATCCGCCTGCACGAGATACAGGCCCCGACCTACGACTGCAACCGTCCGCCCCTGATGGACGTGAACCGCATCCGCGAACTCCTGCCCCACCGCTACCCCATGCAGCTGGTGGACAAGGTCATCGAGATAGGCGCCAACTACATCGTGGGCGTGAAGAACGTCACCTCCAACGAACCCTTCTTCCAGGGCCACTTCCCGCAGGAACCGGTCATGCCGGGCGTGCTGCAGATAGAGGCCATGGCACAGACGGGCGGCCTGCTGGTGCTGAACTCCGTAGACGAACCCGAACGCTACTCCACCTACTTCCTGAAGATAGACGGCGTGAAGTTCCGCCAGAAGGTAGTGCCCGGCGACACGCTGATATTCCGCGTGGAACTGGAAGCCCCCATCCGCCGCGGCATCTCCACCATGAAAGGCTACATCTTTGTGGGCGAGAAGGTGGTGTGCGAAGCCGAGTTCATGGCACAGATAGTAAAGAACAAATAAAATTAATAATGAAGAATGAAGAATGAAGAATTTCCTTGGAACACGCCTCATCGTGCAGCCTGAATTCTTCATTCTTCATTCTTAATTCTTCATTTATATTATATGATCAGTCCCTTAGCATACATCCATCCCGAAGCGAAGATAGGCGAAAACGTGGAAATCGCGCCTTTCGTCTTCATCGACAAGAATGTGGTCATCGGCGACAACAACAAGATTATGGCCCATGCCAGCATCCTGTACGGCAGCCGCATCGGCAACGGCAACACCATCTTTCCCGGTGCTGTCATCGGTGCCATCCCGCAAGACCTGAAGTTCAAGGGCGAGGATACGACCGCCGAGATTGGCGACAACAACCTCATCCGTGAGAACGTGACCGTGAACCGCGGCACAGCTGCCAAAGGACGCACCATCGTGGGCAACAACAACCTGCTGATGGAAAGCGTACATGTGGCCCACGATGCCCTGATAGGCAACGGCTGCATCATCGGCAACTCCACCAAGATGGCCGGCGAGATTGTCATTGACGACAACTCCATCATCAGTGCCAACGTGCTGATGCACCAGTTCTGCCGCGTGGGCGGATATGGCATGATCCAGGGAGGATGCCGCTTCAGCAAGGACATCCCGCCCTACATCATCGCCGGACGCGAGCCCATCTGCTACGCCGGACTGAACATTGTGGGCCTGCGCCGCCGCGGCTTCTCCAACGAGACCATCGAGGCCATCCACAATGCCTACCGCCTCATCTACCAGAGCGGCCTGAACACAACCGACGCCCTCAACAAGATTGAGGCCGAAATGGAAATGACTCCCGAGATACGCTACATCGTCGACTTCATCCGAAGCTCGAGCCGCGGCATCATCCCCGGGGGAAAATGATACAGACAACCCGATTAACAACCAAGAACCAACAAACTGAAACGATGATTTATAGATTTACAATCATTTCTGACGAGGTGGACGACTTTGTCAGAGAAATACAGATTGACCCCGAAGCCACTTTCTATGACTTCCACGAGGCTATCCTCAAGTCGGTGGGCTACACCAACGACCAGATGACTTCCTTCTTCATCTGCGACGAAGACTGGGAAAAAGAGAAGGAAGTGACCCTGGAGGAAATGGACGACAACTCCGAAATGGACAGCTGGGTGATGAAAGATACCCGCATCGACGAACTGGTGGAGGACGAAAAGCAGAAACTGCTCTACGTGTTCGACTACATGACCGAACGCTGCTTCTTCATCGAACTGAGCGAAATCATCACCGGCAAGAACATGAAGGGTGCCAAGTGTACCAAGAAGCAGGGAGATGCTCCCAAGCAGACGGTGGACTTCGAAGAATTTGAAGCGAAGAACAATGCAGCCCTTGACCTCGACGAGAACTTCTACGGCGACGAGGATTTCGACATGGACGACTTCGACAAAGACGGCTTCGAAGGCTTCGACGAAGGCAGCGGCGGCAATCCTTACGACGAAGACAGATACTAAATGCAATGAAGAATGAAGAATTTCCGCTTGGCGGATGAATGAAGAATTCATCCCATTGCCCTAAATTCTTCATTCTTCATTTTTCATTCTTCATTTTCCCTTGACTCTCCTCGTACTCATAGGCCCCACCGGCGTAGGCAAGACGGAACTAAGCCTGCGGCTGGCAGAAGCGTTCGACACGTGCATCGTGTCGGCCGACTCGCGCCAACTGTATGCCGACCTGAAGATAGGTACCGCCGCCCCGACCGAAGAACAGCTCCGGCGGGTGAAGCACTACATGGTAGGCACGCTGGGCCTGACCGACTACTACAGCGCCGCCCAATACGAGGCTGAAGTACTGAAACTCCTGGAACAACTCTTTCAGAAAAAAGAAGTCGTCGTACTGACCGGCGGTTCCATGATGTACGTGGACGCTGTGTGCAAGGGCATCGACGACATCCCAACCGTAGACAACGAGACGCGCTCGCTGATGCTCCGCCGCTACGAGGAGGAAGGGCTCGAACGCCTCTGCGCCGAACTCCGCCTGCTCGACCCTGAATACTACCAGATTGTCGACCTGAAGAATCCCAAGCGCGTTATCCACGCCCTCGAAATCTGCTATATGACGGGCAAGACCTACACTTCCTTCCGCACCCGGCAAACCAAACCACGCCCCTTCCGCATCGTCAAGGTGGGACTGACCCGCGACCGCGAGGAACTCTACGACCGCATCAACCGCCGCGTGGACCAGATGATGGCCGACGGACTGCTGGACGAAGCACGCCGCGTCTATCCGCACAAGGACTACAATTCACTGAACACCGTGGGCTACAAGGAACTCTTCAAATACCTGGACGGCGAATGGACACTGGACTTCGCCGTAGAGAAAATCAAGCAGAACTCCCGCATCTACTCCCGCAAGCAGATGACCTGGTTCAAGCGCGACACCGACATCCGCTGGTTCCACCCTGAACAAGAAACGGAGATACTGGCGTACCTCCGTTCCCAAATCTGATTTTACCTGTTCAATTCTTCTTATGGCAACGCCCGCACCGTCTGCTTCAGACGAATGTCCTGGCTCGATGCACCGACCATGAACTCAAACTCGCCCGGCTCCACCGTCCACCGCATGTTGCGGTCCAGCAGTTGCAGGTCTTCGGGTGTGAGGCGGAAGGTGACTTCCTTCGTTTCACCCGGCTGCAGGGAGACGCGTTCGAAACCACGGAGCTGCGAATCGTAGGTGATGACGCTGCTCACCTTGTCGCGCACATAGAGCTGCACCACTTCGTCGCCCGCCCGCTTGCCGGTGTTGGTCACCTTCAGACGAATGGTATAGTCGCCCTGGGTGGACTGCTCGAGCGGCGTCACTTCGAGGTCGGAATAGGCAAAGGTGGTATAGCTCAAGCCATAGCCGAAGGGATAAAGCTCACCCAACACACGGGTAGAGCCCGAACCGTTGGGACCAGACTGGGGCTGACTGCCATGAGAGCCCGGCTTGAAGGGGAAGTTCAGTTCAATCTGTCCCACACTCTTGGGGAAGGTCACCGTGAGCTTGCCGCCCGGATTGTGTTCGCCGAAAAGGGTCCCGGCAATCACCGTTCCACCCTGACAGCTGGGGAACCAAGTCTCCAGAATGGCAGGGATGTGCTTGTCCGCCCAGTTGATGGTGAGCGGCTGGCCATTGATAAGCACCAGCACGACGGGCTTGCCTGTAGCATGGAGGGCTTCGAGCAACTGCTGCTGGCGGCCCGGCAAGTCGAGCGAGGTGCGCGAACGGCTTTCGCCCGTGCGGTATTCGTCCTCGCCCAGCACGGCGACGATGACATCGCAATCGGCAGCCTTCTGAACAGCCTCGGCCATGCAGGACTTCTCTTCATCGGTCAATGGAGTGGGAAGAATTTCGGTGGCAGGCCAGCCCTTGTCCACAATGTCGCATCCCTTGGCATAGACCACTTCGGCACTGCCTTTCAGATAGGTGCGGAGGCCGTCGAGCACGGTCACCTTCTCCAGGCGGTTGGGGCCGTAGCGGCTCTCCATGAAGTTGCTCTCGTCGGCCAGCGGACCGGTGACAAGCACTTTGCACACCTGCTGACGGTCCAGCGGAAGCAGGCCGCCTTCGTTCTTCAGCAGGACAAGCGACTGTTGCTGCATCTGCTTGACAAAGTCCATGTTGCGATCCACGCCGCCCACCCGGTCCGAAGCCTTCGTGTCTTCCACGTACGGATGGTCGAACAGGCCCAAGCGGAACTTGACCCGCAGCACTTCGGCCACACGCTTGTCGATGGTGGCCATCGAAATCTTCTTCTGCTCCAGCAGACGACGGATGGGCAGGATGAAGTCGGCCGGCGGTGTGAAGTGGGTACGCACGTTCAGACCCGCTTCGAGCACCTGTCGCACGGCCTCGTCATAGGTATCGGCCACGCGATGCTTGGTCTGGACATACTCTACCGCCTCGCTGTCGCTCACCACATAGCCGTCGAAGCCATACTCCTCGCGCAGCAGTTCGGTGAGAAAATAGTAGCTGGCCGTCACGGGCACGCCGTCCCAGTCGTTGTAGCTGCTCATGACGCCCATCGGATGGGCCTCCTGAATGACTTTCTTGAAAGGATAGAGGTAGAGCTGGTGCAGTTCGCGCGGCGCCACATGCGGGTCGGTACGGCAATTTCCGTCACGTCCGCCCTTGGGCACGCTGTAGACAGCATAATGCTTCAGCGTCGAGGCCACGCCCTGCGACTGGATGCCCTTTACCATCTCCGCACCCAGCGAAGCAATCAGATAGGGATCTTCGCCGTAGCACTCCAGCGTGCGTCCCCAGCGGGGGTCGCGCACTACGTCGAGGATGGGGGCATAGACATTGGTATAGCCCAAGGCCCGCGCTTCCTGCCCGGCGATGGTGCCTGCCTGGTGTACCAGCTCGCGGTTCCACGTGCTACCGATGGCTATCGGCGCCGGCAGAGGCGTTGCCTTGGTATGGTTCAGGCCGTGGATGCCTTCGTTGCTGAAATCCACAGGGATGCCCAGCCTCGTCTCCTCCACGAACCAGCGCTGCACGCGGTTGATGGCTTCGGCATGGTTGCTGAAGGGATAGAGCATCTGCTCCACGCGGCTCGATTTACCGCCCACGCCGTTGAGCATCTCGTCGATGTTGGCGATGCCGTCCTTCCACACCTCTGTCTTCCACCGTTCCGTAGGAAGGGAATCCTTCAGCACACGCCCGTAGCCGTAGAGGGTGGCCAACTGGCAGGTTTTCTCGTTGATGTTCATCTGGCGGAGCAGGTCGTCCACCCGCTTGTCCACCGGCTGCGTGGGATCCTCGTAGACGTCCTTCACGCCGTTCTTGTTGAAATCAATCCATCCCTTGTGGTAGATGGACTTGTTCTGTGCCTGCTGGGGCAGGGCCACACAAAGGCCCAGCAATGCCACCAGCATTGTCCGTTTGTTCTTCATGCTATTTTCTCCTGATTTATTCTTCTAATAACCATTCCTTGTATTGCTTCCACAGACTGGAATTGTCCAGCCGCCGGTAGAGGGCCTTCATCTCCTGCCTGTCCACCCTGTTCTGCCGCCGCCAGCTTTCCAAGGCGCGTTCTGCCTGCTCGAAGTTTTCCGCTTCGTAGGGGGCCAGCTGCTGCATGTAGCCGCTGCCCTGTGCATTGTAAAGCAAGGACCAGTGCAGGTAGCGGTCGCTACCCATGCCCCACTTCAGGGAGAACACCCGATCCTTCAGGGACAACGAGCCGTAGGACAACGGAGAAGTTCCCAGCCCATCGTCCATGCAGACCATGCGAGGCAATTCCGAATCGACCCAAAGCGGAACAGCCACCCCCGTAGGCGCATAGCCCAACACCGTCCACATGGTGGTCAGCGTGGCCGACTCGCCCTTCTTCACCCCCTGCACCACGACCGAACACGAACTGCTGCTGCGGGGAATGAAGTCCTGGTCGACAAACCAGCCCGACGCATCGGCGTCCGTAAAGGGAGCTTCCTTCAGATTGATGCCCAGCACGCAGTTGTGGAAGGAGCACGACAGGTCGTCGAAAATGTGTCGGGGCGTAACGGCCTGCTCACGTGCCAGGGGATCGAGCACCCGCACAGCCTCCTGGTAGCGCACCACGCCCGCCCCCGGTCCATACTGCCCCGACTGGGAGAAGTTGGTGCGGGCCACGTAGCCGTCGGGCGCCGTTGCAGGGTCGTTGGCATCGTATATCTTATAGGTATAGTAATCCACCTCGAACATCATGGCCCCGCCCTGCGCGTCTATCGCGCCAAAGTTGGCTTCTATCAGGCTGGGCTTGGCGATGGTGTCGAGGAAGTGGCGGAAGTCGTCGACCGTGGCACAGACTTCGAGCGCCCGATAGATGACGCGCCCATTGGCAGCGCCACGTTCCTCGTCGCCCTTCACGTCCACGAGGTTGTAGCTCTGCGTGTTCATCAGCGCGAAGCCCGCCGAGTTGGTGCCTATCCATGCCTCGCGCTTCTGGCGGAAGTCGGCACTGTTGACCACGGCGATGAAGTCGTACTTCTCGCCGCGGACGTACTCCACATGGTTTTGGAGAAAGTCCGTATCACGATGTTTCCACAACAGGGGACGGCCGTCGGGTGTCGCCCGTCCGGACACGACGGCCGAAGTGCAGGCCAGCGCGGGTGTCAGCCAGGCGGCCAGCAGAGCAGTCAAAAGCAGGATGTTTTTCATTTCAAAGCCTCGTTTACGTTCACGGAGGGCAAAGATACTATTTTAAACGGAAAAACCATATCTTTACGGACAAGGATAACAAAAAGAAAGCAAATTCGCCATTTCGCTGACACAGCCATTTCCCCGACAAATGCCAACGGGAAGGGGAAAAGAGAGAAACGGGCGATGAATATGGGAAAAGGTAGGCTTTCCGACAACAAAACGTCCACTTCCTGTCGATAAAACATAGGTTTCCTGCCGACAGAAAGCAGCTTTCACAACGGGAAAGAGCCGCTTTTCAGGCAAAAGCGGGCATGTTTGGAGGCCGAACAACGCCTGTTTTCCATGAAAAAGCCGCCGAAAGAGGAGAAAGACCTCGTTTCGGCGGCTCCAAAGAGCGGCTTTTTCCGCTATTTCAAATGTAAAGTTTTCGTTTTCTTCCTGGCAATAAGAGAGAAAGGTGGTTGCCGCTCCGTTCTTTTCCACGACACCTGCCTTGCGTCCGAAATACGCGATTCTCGCGGGCTTGGGAAATCAAAGTGTCACTTTGACAAGTATTATCATTCTTCCTCCAACTTCACAATCAGAATAGGCGAAGCCTTGAGACGGGCCTCCTTCATGCCGACATAGCCCACCTTGAGCATGGCGTCGTTGGGAGCCGTGAGCGTAAATTTGCCATCCACGTCGGTCACAGTACCGTTGGTCGTACCTTCAATTGTGATATAGGCGCCGATAACGGGCTCGCCCTGCGGGTCCACCACCTGCCCGCTGACCTTCAGTTCGCCGTCCTTCGCGCTGGCAGCGGACTTGGTTCGGACAACAATGACGCCGTTCTTGCCTGCCTCGCCATAGAAGATATTGGCTTCCTCGGGCTTCAAAATGTTAATAGACTCAATCTGGTCGGGTGACAAGGACTTCAACTTGGCCTCATCCACCATTACACCGTCAATTACCACCTGCGCTTTCGAGGCGTTGTCCGACACGCGGATGGTGGACACGGCGCCTGCCAAAGCTTTCGGGTCCTCCTTCTTCAGCGTGACCTGCATCACGGCTTTCTTGCTCTTGTCTGTCGTGTACTTCGCCACATCGACAGGTTCCTTCAGAATGGAAACTGACTGAATACGGTCAGGATTGAGGGCGCGAAGGATTTCAGGAGTCACCTCCCGACCGTTCACCTGTATCGATATGTCCGCATAGTCCGTTTGAGCCCCTTCCACGATGATCAGATGGTTCTTTTTGTCCGAAGCCTCGGCTTTCACATCCTTCAGTCTGAACGGCACAGGCAAGGTGTACTTCACCGTCACTGCCTTCCCCTTCTGCATACCCGGCTTCCACTTGGGCATGGAGCGAACGAGGCGGACAGCCTCGGCATCGAGCAGGCGGTCAACGCTGCGCAGCACACTCACATCGCTGATGGCACCGTTCTTGTTGATCAGGAACTGCACCACCACGCGCCCCTGCGTGCCTGCCTTCTTGGCCTCTTCGGGATAGCGCAGGTTCTGCTTGATATACTCCGTCAGCCCCGTCACGCCCCCGTTGGGAAACTCGGGCATCTGCTCCACGACCTCGAAGACGGGTTCGTCAGGTGTCAGGGTGTCTTTCACCGCTACGGAGGCAGTTTCCGGCTGATTTGTTTTCATACTTGCCACCAAATCATTAACTTTGGCGCTTGAAAGCTCGTCGGCCACGGCCGACACTTCGGGACGGGCAAAGGCCGACACGGCCAGTGCCGCCAGCGGGAGCACATAGAGGTACTTCACCCGCGCCCACGGATTGGACTTTTCTTTTAACATCATAGTGATACGTTTTTTAAGTGAACTGTGATTAAAGCTGTTGGCCATAGAGTAGAGCCTTGTGCCGACAGCTTTTTTTATTAACAACATCTGATATTTCTTCGCGTCCACGCCCTCGCGCAGCACGGTGTCGTCGGCCTCGTACTCGTGGAGGGTCTGCAATTCCTGCTTCAGGAGCCATGCGGCGGGGTTGAACCACTGCACGAAGATGCAGAGGTCGGCCAGCAGCAGGTCCCACGAGTGATGGTTGCGGATGTGGGCCAGCTCGTGGATGAGTATCTCGCGGCCGTTCTCCTCGAGGTCCTTACGCGAGAGGACGATGCAACGCATCCAGCTGAAGGGAGCAATGTCATGGTCGTGTACCACCAGCCTTACATTCTCCGTCCTGCCCGGCAGCCAGTCGGCCAGCCGCTCCAGACGGCCCCGACGAAGCAACACAGCCAGCCGCCCCAGCGACCACAGGTTACGCACAGCAAAGAAGACCATGCCCGCCAGGTAGACCAACAGGGCCACGCGCACCCACAGGGCTGTAGTGGGTTGGGAAACGACCTCGCCCTCCGCCTGGACATCGGCCAGGAGAAGGAGCTGCTCCAGCGTAAGCATCGTCTCGTGGACAGGAGCGGGACGGTTCACGCTGACTTCCACCAGCGGCAGCACGGACGAGAGCACCAGCAGCCCCAGCAGGGCAAAGCGGTTGAAGCGATGAAACGTGTCACGACTCATCAGCAACTTATAGAACAGGTAGAACACCGCCAGGCAGGCGGCAGACTTGAGTATGTAGACTAAAAAGGTTCCCATATCCATTTGTTCACTTAAAACGTTTCCAATGCTTTCTCCAATTCCTGCTTCATGACCTCCGTGCCAGGGAAGCCCACATGCTGGTACACCACGCGGCCTTCCTTGTCCAATATCAAGTAGGCGGGGATGCCTGTGAACTGATATTTCTTCAGCAGGTCGGCATTCTGTGCGTTGGTCAGGTAATAATGCTCGCCATGAATGTTGGGAATCATCTTCTTCCATAACACCTGCGGAGAGGTTTCGTCTGTCACGAACACAAAATCCACCTCCTTGCCCTTCAGTTCCTCCTTCATCGGCTTCATGCTCTTCATGGCCTGACGGCACGGGCCGCACCACGTGGCCCAGAAGTCTATCAGTACCACACGTCCCTTGTGGCGGGCAGCAATGGCCGGCAGCAGGCTGTCGCCCCTGACGGAGGCGTCCAGTGTAGCGATGGTGTAGCCGTCGCCTTCATTGGCAGACTGTTTCAGAGCCTCTGCGTATTCGTGGTGTTTGGTTAGGACCTATTCGCGGATGGCAGGCGTCTGCAGGCTGTCCACCTTGGCCAGCAACGTATCGGGCAGCGGAGCCATACGTCCCAGGTAGCGGCGCGCCATCTCGTTCAAGGCCGTGCTTTCCATATCCTTGCACCAGGGATGGCCTGCGGCAGGGTCGTGAGCCTTACTCAAAGCCGACACAATGCCCGAATAGCGCGTAGTCATCATCATGGCCGGTGAGCGGAGCGAGTCAAGAGCCATGATTTCGTCGCGGAAGCCAGGCCCTTCTACCAGGTTGCCCCGCTTCTGTCCTTTGACCCGCAGAGCAAAACCTATGATGTACTTAGCAGAGGAAACGTTGCTGAATGTAAGAGCCTGCAATTCCAAGTGCAACAACCTCTTCACAGGCTCACTGAACGAAGCATCATTCTCCAGCCATCGTTCCACCCGATCATAATAAGCCAATATCTTCTCTTTCAGTTTATCCACCGACAGGATACCGATATTGTCCAGCTCGTCGGTCGCATCCAGGCTATAAGGGCCATTGGCCAAGGCTGTGTTCAGTCCGTCGTAATCGCCTTCGAACCACACTTTCTGCACGTCCTTGTATTCTTCGCCAAAAAGATGCGTACCCGCCATCTGCATGGCATAGTAGTTGACGGTCATCGTCACCTCGCTGCCCGGCACCACGAAGACCGAGAACTTCCGCCTGCCCACGTAGAATGACTTCAACCCCGGATGAGTCAGGTAGTCGTCTATCACACAAACGCCGTCCTTCTCTTCGACTGAAATAGGCAGGAACGACTGCGCGCCCCATTCGCTCAAATCATAACGGATGCTGCCCGGAGACACCTTGCCCAAGAAACGGACGGTGATGCGAAACTTTCCAAAGGCAGGCTCGGCCGCCGGCAGAGGGCGGTCGTAGTCGGGCCGATGATTGGCCAGACGTTCGGGTATCTCTATTTCAGGCTTTTTGCCGTCCAAGTGTATCTGAAACAGCTTCCAGCCTCGATCCACATTTTCCTGAAAATCGAAGGTGGCGACATCGAGCGGAAGGGGCTCGAATGTCCACTGCATGCTGACTCTCCCGTTAGCGGCTACCTCCAACTCCTCCGTGGTCGAAATGCCTTCGGCCTTCTTCAAGGCATATTGCCTGCCTCCAGCCGACAAGGTGGCCGAAGGGGACAACCTGATTTCATCGCCCATGGCTCGGGCGTAATAGTCCACGTCGACCACCGTACGGTCATCATAGAGAGATACACGGCTCACCTCCAGCCTTGTCTCCCCGCCCAGGAAGTAGGGCTTCTCCACCACCTTCAGTTGTGCGTACGCACTTGACCAGCACAGCACGGACAACATTACCCATACTATCTTTTTCATACGGATGCTACATTAAATTATCCAACTGATCATTGTTTCTCGCCCGACACCTGCCGGATGGCCTCCAGCAGCTCGTCGCGCTTCTGCTGGCTGGTACCTATCACCAGCTTGCGCACCACGCCCTGCCTGTCGAGCACCACGGTGGTGGGCGTCTGCTGCACGCCGAACATCCTCCACAGCACAGAGTCGCCTGCCACCTGATGGAAGCGGAAGCCACGACGCTCCACAATCTTCTGTATCTGTTCGGGCGTATTCCAGGTGACGGCCAGGTAGTTCACGTCGGGGCAGGTGTCCATCCACCCGTTCAGCTCGGGCATCTCGCGGATGCAAGGGCCGCAACCTGTGTACCAGAAGTTCAACACCAGCGGACGCCCCTGCGTGTTACTGTCGGTCCAGCGGGTGCCGTCCGTGGCCTGCACGCTGAAGGGCTTGATGCGCTCGCCCTCCTTCAAGGCCAACTTGGGAGTGCGATCTTTGATGGACAGGAACTGCTTGTTTTCCTTCGCCTTCTCCAGCCAATAGTCGGCATCCTTCACTTCGGACAGGGGAATGGCATATTCTTTCGACTTCTCGCTCAGCTTGATGCCAGTCACCAGCAACAGCATCCGCCCGTCGTCGCTCTTCAGGAAGGACATCCGATAGGAAGCTCCCTGCAACTCCGAAGGCATTTCCGCAAAGAAGCAGCTGTCCACCAGCAGCTTCGGTTCCTTTTTTCCGTCCGACTGCCCCCAAGAAAACATAGCTATGCCACAAAGCAGCCACACAAACATCAACATACGCCGTCTCATAACCGTCCCTCCTCTACTTTCTGTATCAGCTCCTTGAGTTCTTTCAGCGAAATGTCCTCCTCTTTCACCAACGACGACACGGCGCCCAGATACGAATTATTGAAATACTTGCTGATGACGCTCCGCAGGGTGCGGCGGCTGAAGTCGTCGCGACTGACGGTGGCGTAATACTGATAGGTGTTGCCATAGGCCTTGTGCGACAGGTAGCCTTTCTCCTCCAGCCCGCGCACAATGGTGGACAGGGTATTGAAATGCGGCTTCGGCTCGTCGTAGAAAGCCAGCATCTCCTTCACGAACAGCGGGCCTTTTTCCCAAAAAAAGCCCATGATTTCTTCTTCTTTTGCGGTCAGTCCTTTCATATCTTTTTTAGTTTTTAGCTCTTTCATCCGCAAATAACGAAACAATTTAGTTCATAAACTAATTTTTCTCGTTAATAAGAACTAAAAGATTTAGTTTGCTTGGAAGAAGGGAAGAAAATTGATTCTCTCACCACAGATTACGCGGATTTTCACAGATTATCCAGCCTTGACAATCTGGCATCTAAAAAAATTTGTGTCAATCTGTGTAATCCGTGGTCAGCCCACGAAATACCTACAAATGGGGATTGTGCCGTCCGCCCAAAAATCGTTAATTTGCGGCCGAGAAAAGAACAACCGCTGCCAGGAGGCAGTTATAACAGAAACAAGCATTTACGCCCATGAACGAACCGCATAAATACCGCGCCACGGACAAGATGAGCGACCTCATCTGTGACAATTACTCCCTACTGATGGTGATGAGCCGCTTCGGCCTGTCGCTGGGCTTCGGCGACCGCTCGGTGAAGGACGTCTGCCAGGCACAGGGGGTGGACTACCGAACGTTCCTGGCCGTGGCCAACTTCATCAGCCACGAGCCCTACACGTACAGCGGCGAGGAGGACGACTTCTCGCTCACCGCCCTGATGGACTACCTGAAGCGGGCGCACGCGTACTTCCTCGACTTCAACCTGCCCGCCATCCGACGCAAGCTCATCGAGGCCATCGACTGCTCGGGCACCAACGACGTGGCCTTCCTCATCCTGAAGTTCTTCGACGAATATGCCAAGGAGGTGCGCCGCCACATGGAGTACGAGAACCAGGCCGTGTTCACCTACGTGGACGGGCTGTTGCAAGGCCGTCTGTCCGACACCTACGACATCGCCACCTTCGCCAGCCACCACAACCAGATAGACCGCAAGCTGACGGAACTGAAGAACATCATCATCAAGTATTACCCCGAAAAGGAGAACAACAACCTGCTGAACGCCGTCCTGTTCGACATCTTCAACTGCGAGCAGGACCTGGCGTCGCACTGCCAGGTGGAGGACTACATGTTCGTACCCGCCGTGGCGCAGATGGAAAGGAGACTGAAAGATGAGCAACTCTAACCAACCGTTGAAGATAGTCGTGGCCGAAGCCTCGGTCATCATCCGCAGCGGGGTGTCGGCCGTGCTCCGACGCATTCCCCACTTCGACGTCCACCCCGTAGAGGTGACCTCCGCCGAAGCGCTCGACCACTACGCCAACCTGCACCGACCCGACGTCCTCCTCATCAACCCCTCGTTCGACGGCTGGTTCAACCTGTCCGCCTTCAAGGAGGCACACCCCCGATGGGCAGGTGTGAAGTACGTCGCCCTCCTCGCATCGGTCACTGGCAACAACGCGCTGAAGGACTACGACGAGCACATCTCCATCTGCGACGACCTCGACATCATCACCGCCAGGCTGGACAGCCTGATGCAGAGCGAAGAGGAGGAGGAAGAGGAAAAGGACAACGGAGCCGACACCCTGAGCCAGCGCGAGAAAGAAATCGTGACCTGCGTAGTGAAGGGCATGACGAACAAGGCCATCGCCGACCAGCTCTTCCTGAGCATCCACACCGTCATCACCCACCGCCGCAACATCGCGCGCAAGCTGCAGATACACTCACCCGCCGGCCTCACCATCTATGCCATCGTCAACAAGCTGGTGGAGCTGGACGAAATCAAGGAGAAGCTGTAAAGCATTTTTACCACAGATTACGCAGATTGACACAGATTTCAGAAGGACGTATCAAAAATGACGAAGCCTTTACATGCTGTCATTTATAATATTTGACATACCTTTCTAAAATCTGTGTCAATCTGTGTAATCTGTGGTGAGCCAACAAGGAAATTCCCGCCCCACGATATCGCATCGGAAGGCGGGAATCTTTTTACCTTACTTGTGGTTACGTAATTATGACTAACTAATTCATTCAAATCTGATGCTGCAAAGGTAGCGCATCGGCACGGAAGCCACAATCGCCTGAAATAGGTATTTTCGGGTACGAAACATCAGCCAGTAGGTATCAAGAGAAATAATTCTCCCTTCATCAAGCATAGCTGTGCATGCCTCCCAGCAGGAAGTTGACGCCGAAATAGGTAACCAGCACACAGAGGAAGGCCGCCACACAGAACACGTGGAAGAACAACGGACGGCGGAAGCAGGGCAAGGAAGCAGGATGGAGGGCCAGGGCATAGACAAGCATCGTGACCAGCGCCCACACC
>CATXSD010000009.1 GCA_958402075.1 Mediterranea massiliensis
ATGATATATTGGATAATAAGGCTGGTGAAATCTCGTTTCAGGACCCGATTTATGCCTATTGGTTGAAGATGGAGTACTTCGCAAAATAATCATAATGCTCCCCCTGTTTCAGAGCCATTTTTGTACCTTTTCTCATCAAAAAACGCCATTTTTCACAAGTTTTTGTACCGCACATTTTGATATTCAAGAAATTACACTTACTTTTACTTTCCAAAATGGAGGTACAAGCCGAGAATGGTGCTAAAAATCACTAACTTACACATTCTCAGATACTTGTCAACCTACTGGTTGTACCTTTTAGAGCGCTATACTATTGATAATCAAAGATGTACACATACTGCATCGGAAAGTAAGATTTTGCATCGGACATCATAAACGTCTGCAATCAAAGACAAAAGCACCGTCTGGATTTTCAAACGATGCTTTTGCCTGTACCACCTCCTTGATGCTACCGAATGAAATGAGTAGGCGTCCAAGGCTCGCTGGGCGGTATAGGTTCGCCGCCCTGCTTCAAGTTCTTCAACAGCCAGGCCATGTTCCGACCCAGCGTACGCATAATCTGCAACCCCTCTATATCCTGAGTCGCTTCGCCAGGCAACCTTCCGTGCACGCTGTTCCAGTATTGCGACGACACCACCGGCATGTTGTTGATGGTGAAATACTTGTTCAGACGGTCGAACGTCGCACTGGCTCCCCCGCGGCGGCATACAGCCACAGAAGCTGCAGGCTTGTAGGCAAGCAGACTGCCGGCAGAATAGAACAGACGGTCGATCAAGGCGCAGAGCGAGCCGTTGGGACCGGCATAATATACAGGCGACCCTACCACGATACCATCTGCCGTCTCCAGCTTTTCCCTGATCTTCCCATACAGTTCATCATTGAACACACACCGTCCCAGCTGCGCACAACGGCCGCAGGCAATGCACCCCTGCACCGCTTTGGCGCCGATGGACACAATCTCGGTCTCTACCCCATTTGCCTCCAACGCTTTGGCCACTTCCGACAAAGCGATGAATGTATTTCCCTCCTTGTGAGGACTTCCGTTAATCAGCAAAACTTTCATCTCTTTCTTGTTTTTTTGTTGCAATGCAAAGATAATGAAAATGGGAAAACATAGGATACACGACACCGCCAATAAATTATAAGGCCGGAAGAAGAAGAATGTCCCCAAAAAGAATTATCTTGCAGGGATTTTCGAACCCATAATTTCATAGACACAGAAAAATGAAAACAGAACTCCTGCATTCCTGCCCCGAACTGATTGACTACATCAACGAGGTAGGCTTCCTGCCCCTGCTCCGCATGGGCGTCGAAGGATGGTCGGCCGAAGAGGTGACGGACGAAGACTGCCAATACACCCACCTGCCCGACGGCGGATGGGAATGGCCCCTCTGGACGTGGAAGGGCGCCATCCTTCAGGACAGCGGATGCGCCTACGGCAAGTTTTTCGACCGCAAGGCAGCCTTCGTCAGCCGCGACTGGTGGCCCGACTTCTGCAACTACCGTCGCAGCGTCTTCCCCTATCCCGACGCAGGCACCGTCGAAGAAAGCATCCTCGACACCCTGCGGACCGAAGGAAGTCTCATCACCCGCGACCTGCGGGCCGCCTGCGGGTTCACAGGTCCCAAGATGCGGAGCCGCTTCGACGCCTACCTGGCCCGCCTGGAGATGGGCAGCTACATCGTGACGGAAGACTTCGTCTACCCACGCGACCGCCACGGACGGGAGTACGGCTGGGGATGGTCCCTGCTCACCACGCCCGAAGCCCTCTTCGGACGCGAAGCCTGCCACCCCGACCGCACCCCACAGGAATCGTACGCGCGGCTCATGGACCAATTCCGAAAAATCCTGCCCCACGAGTCCGAACAGACATACAAATATTTATTGAAATAAATCTATAGGAACATCGTCAGCAGCGGAATGCTCAACACCGAAAGCAAGGTCGTGATGAACGTACCTTCCGCCATGACGACCTCGCCCCGCTGATACTTGATGCAGAACAACGTTCCATATGAGGCCACAGGCATGGCCGCCAGCACCACATTGATGTCGGCAATAGTCTTGTCCACCCCGCAGAGACGCGAGAGATAAAGGATAAGAAGAGGCACCAGCATCAGGCGCAGGGCCGACATCAGATAGATGCCCCCATTGCCGAACATCCGCCGGATGGGCACTTGGGCGATGGAAGAGCCGATGATGAGCAGGGCGGCAGGCACAGTCACGTTGCCCAGCAGCAGGAAGGGCGTGCTGATGACACGAGGCGGAACCCACCCCGTCACCACAATCAGAATAGATGCGTACGAAGCAATCATGGCCGGACAATAGAGCGTACGCCAGTCAAAACGCATCTTCCCTTCGCCGCCCGAAATGAACAAGGTGCCGAACACAAAAATCAGCAACGTGCTGGGGAAATTCAAGATACTGGCATAAAACACCGCACTGGCCCCGAAGATGGACGCCACGA
This sequence comes from Mediterranea massiliensis, assembly GCA_958402075.1. Lineage (GTDB taxonomy): Bacteria > Bacteroidota > Bacteroidia > Bacteroidales > Bacteroidaceae > Bacteroides > Bacteroides massiliensis_D. Next base: position 2,465 of record CATXSD010000009.1, read on the forward strand.
TAGGATAACCGATGAACCCCACATTGCCGAAAGCCAGCATGAAGCTGTAGATGCCCCGCTCGGACGGGCGTACAGGTAAGACATGAGGAAGCAGAAAAGCAGCGCCTATCAAGACCACATAAGTGGCAAATCCCACAACCAGCAGAGGCAGAATGAGCCCCTTGTCAGGAAGCGTGTCGCCCATTACCGACGAAAGTATCAGGCTGGGGCACGTCACATTGATGACCAGTTCCGAAAGTTTGCGGTCGAAGTCCGCATCCATCATTTTCTTCTTGCTCAGACAATAGCCGACGATGACCAGCACAAACAGGATAATCATCTGCGTTACGATTGCATCCATGACTCTCTTACCTTAAAAAACGCGGCAAAGATAGCGAAAGGTGAGAGCAGAAGCAAATGAAAATATAATTTTCAATTTGATTATGCCGAGCCGCATCCTATCTTATCAAAAGATTGTGAAAGGCGAGAGCAGAAGCAAACGAAAATATAATTTTTCAGCATCACACCCGCCTGCGTCCCATCGCCTCCTCGACGGACGCACAAAAAAATAGGCCTTGTCGTCCCGACAAGACCTATTCACAACACAAACACAAAATAAAACACGACAAAACTACTATGCAATTATGCCTATTTACGTTTATACATAAAACACCGACATACGGATATTCACATATACATACCGGTTTACGGCTACTTGCACCATTTAAACAAATACTTCGCTGTATTTGTTCATTGCCTATTATATTTTTTTCTTTATCAACTTCTTTTTTTACTGGATGCCTCTTTCACGAAGCTTCAATTGCCAGTTCCAAGCGGAACGCAATGTATCTTCGATGGGCGTTTCAGCCTTCCATCCCAGCTCTTCGTTGGCCAATGTAGGATCGGCCCACACCTTCTCAATGTCACCTGCACGACGACCCACAATCTGGTAGTTCAGCTTCACGCCTGTAGCAGCTTCGAAAGCGTGTATCAGCTCGAGTACAGAAAGGCCGCGGCCCGTACCGATATTGAACACTTCCACTTTCTCCTTCTGCTTGTGGTTCAGGATACGGTCGATGGCTACAACGTGAGCCTTGGCCAGATCGACCACATTGATGAAGTCGCGGATGCACGATCCGTCGGGCGTATCATAGTCGTCGCCAAAGACACTCAGCTTTTCGCGGATGCCGATAGCCGTCTGGGTCAGATAGGGAATCAGGTTCTGGGGAACGCCGTTTGGCAGCTCTCCGAGCAATGCGCTGGGATGGGCACCTATCGGGTTGAAGTAACGCAACAGGATAGCGTTGATGGGCGCACCCGAAGCCACTGTGTCGCGAATGATCTCTTCATTGATCTGCTTGGTGTTGCCATAAGGAGATTCAGCCTTCTTGATGGGGGCTTTCTCCGTTACGGGCAATACGTCCGGCTGGCCGTATACGGTACAAGAGGACGAGAATACAATGCCCTCCACTCCATGCTTGGGCATCAGGTCGAGCAGGTTGATCAGCGACAACAGGTTGTTGCGGTAATACAACAACGGTTTCTGTACAGACTCGCCTACCGCTTTGCTGGCGGCAAAGTGGATGATGGCCTTGATGCCTTTATATTTGGTAAACATGGCATCGAGTCCCTCATAATCCAAACAATCGAGTTTCTCGAATGCCGGACGGATACCAGAAACTTTCTCAATGTTGTCCACAACATCTGCGCTCGAATTAGACAGATTGTCGATAATAACAACTTCATAACCTGCGTTCTGAAGTTCGACAACCGTGTGGGAGCCAATGTATCCGGTTCCGCCTGTCACTAATATTCTTTCTTTCATAAATAGAGATACTTTTAGTTTTCGGTTATTTTATGCTACAAATGTAGCAAACATTTTTAGAATATGCAGAATAAAAACGAAAAAAAACGTGCCGACCTGTATTTTTTTGCATCGGAACATGCCCGATACAATCAAAAACAAGTCGGCACGGCCTAAATGTTCAGACTTTCTATAGCCGTCAAATCTTCACAACTCCTGAGAATCCCATGAATGCCATAGCCAGCAGGCCGGCTGTAATCAGTGCGATAGGAGTCCCCTGCATGCCCTTGGGGATGTTGACCAAGCTCATCTGCTCGCGCAGGCCGGCAAACAGCGTCAGGGCGAGGCCGAAGCCCAAGGCGGTGGAGAAGGCGTAAACGACACCCGTCAGCAGGTCATAGTTCTTCTGGATGACGAGGATGGCCACACCCAGAATACAGCAGTTGGTCGTAATCAAAGGCAGGAACACGCCCAATGCCTGATAGAGCGAAGGAGACACCTTCTTCAGAATGATCTCCACCATCTGCACCAGTGCGGCGATGACAAGGATAAAGGTAATCGTCTGCAAATAGCCCAGGTTGAAGGCGTCGAGGACGAACTTCTGCAACAGGAATGTGACGATGGTTGCAATGGTCAGCACAAAAGCCACAGCGGCCGACATGCCCAGAGCCGTATCAATCTTCTTGGAAACACCCAGGAACGGACAGATACCCAGAAACTGGGACAGAACGATGTTGTTGACAAAGACCGCCGAAATAAATATCAAGATATATTCCATATTGTTTCAATTTAGCATAAAGAATGAATGTTTGCTCATGCCTTCTTCAGGCGGTTCACCAACGCGATGAGATAGCCCAGCGCGATGAAGGCACCCGGCGCAAGCACGAAAATCAGCATGCCATATTCCTCAGGGATGAGGGAAAGGCCGAATATCTTGCCCGTGCCCAGGAACTCGCGCACGGCACCCAGCAGGGTCAGGGCAATGGTAAAGCCCAGGCCGATGCCAAGACCATCGAACAGAGAGGCGACAGGATTGTTCTTGGCCGCAAAAGCCTCGGCACGTCCCAACACAATACAGTTCACCACAATCAAGGGGATGAACAGGCCCAGCGTGGCATACAGGGCCGGCACATAGGCTTGCATCACCATCTGGAGCAGCGTAACGAACGAAGCGATGACTACAATATAGGAAGGAATACGGACCATGTCGGGTATCAGGTTCTTGATGGCCGAAATGACAGTGTTCGAACAGATGAGCACGAACATCGTGGCCAGTCCCATACCCATACCGTTGATGGCCGACGACGTGGTACCCAGCGTAGGACACATACCCAGCAGAAGCACGAACGTCGGGTTCTCCTTGATGATGCCATTCATCAAAACTTTAAAGTTATTCATAAGTCAGGCTCCTTTCTTATTTGACGCTGGTAGAATCTGCCGTAGCAGAATTCTCAGCGGGTTGTTCAACATTCTTTTGAGTAGCTCCTGTAGCACCGTCGGCTGTATTCTGGCCGGCATAGGCCGCATAAGCCGTATTGACTGCCTTCAGGAAGGCTCGTGAGGTGATTGTCGAGGCCGTGATGGCATCAATCTCTCCCCCATCCTTGCTCACCGTCAGCGGAGCGCTGCCGGGGTTCTTGCCTGTAATGTCGCCGCGGTTCCCTTTCTTGAACCAGTCGGCCGCCTTCGAGCCCAGTCCAGGAGTCTCGGCGTGCGACAGCAGGGAGTAGTCGATGATATTGCCCTGGGCATCGAAGCCGACGAGCACCTTCAGATCACCGCCGAAGCCCATGGCCGATGCCTCTACAGCAGCACCGATATATTCACCTCCCTTGGTAGCAGGATATACGGCATACTCCACGCCGTTCACCTCCTGCATCTTCTTCTCGGCTATCGGGTCGTTGTCAAAACCTGGCACCACAGCCTTGACGGCATCGCTCAGCGTTTTGGCGTTGGCGGCCGCGATAGGTTCCTTGGTCAGTTCGTTGACCCACGCCAGCAGTGCTACGGAAATGACTGTGACTCCCGTGAGCACCAGCAACATATTCTTTAAAGACGATTCTAACTTTTTCATTTTTTCTTTGCTACCTCCCCGAAGCGTTTAGGTTTGACATACGTATTGATCAGCGGAGTGAACGCGTTCATGATGAGAATGGCGAAAGACATACCCTCAGGATAAGCACCGAACAAACGGATGATAACCGTCAGCAGACCGATGCAGACGCCATATACGAGCATACCTCTGTGGTTCATCGGCGAAGTCACGTAGTCGGTCGCCATGAAGATGGCACCCAGCATCAGACCACCCGACAACAGATGGGTCAAGCCGCAAGCATACTTGGCAGGGTCCACCCAATGCATGATGGACGTGAACACCAGCACCGTCACCAGGATGGAAACAGGAATGTGCCACGTGATGATCTTCTTCCACAACATATAGACCAAACCCAACAGCAGGGCCAGCGCGCTCACCTCACCGATACATCCGGGATTGTTGCCGAAGAACAGGTCCAAGGCACTGGGAAGCTGGTCCATCGAGAAGCCTGGGGCGCCGTTGGCAACTCCCTTCATAATGGCCAGTGGGGTGGCGGTAGTCACCGCATCGGTATAGGCGGTCAGCTGTCCCACAGCAGGCCAGCTGGTCATCTGCACGGGGAAGGACAACAACAGGAACACACGTCCTGCCAATGCCGGATTGAAAGGATTACAACCCAAGCCTCCGAATGACATCTTGGCTACGCCAATGGCAAACAGAGCACCAAGAATGATAATCCAGACAGGCAGGTTGGAAGGCAGGTTGAATGCCAGCAGCACGCCCGTAATGATGGCCGAACCATCGAAAATGGTCGTCGATTCTTTCTTCATGATAAACTTGCCGATAGCCCATTCAAAGAATACACAGGCCAGCACGGAAGTCAGCGTCACAATCAAAGCTCCCACTCCGAAGAAATAGAGCGACACGAGAAAAGCGGGCAGCAGGGCGACAAGCACGCCATACATATTCTTTTTCACGCTGTCACCCCCATGGACGTGGGGCGAAAGGGATACAATTAACTTATTCATAATGTTCTTTAATTCGGTGATTTATTCTTACTTCTTGGCCTGACGTGCACGGATCATCGCGCCGACCTTGGCCTTGCCCAAACGGATGAAGTCGAGCATCGGACGGTTGGACGGGCAAGTGAACTGGCACGAGCCGCATTCGATGCACGACATGATGTCTTCCTTCTCCACCCGTTCGAAATCGCCATGGGCCGAAACGGTAGCCAGCAGATAGGGCTCCAGCCCCATCGGGCAGGCACCCACGCACTTGGCACAACGGATACAGGGCTGGATGGCACCACGCTTGGCCTCCTTGTCGTTCATAATCAGAATGCCTGAACTGCCTTTGGCCGTAGGCACATCCGTATTGACCAGCGCCTTGCCCATCATCGGGCCGCCGCCGATAATCTTGCCCGTATCTTCGGGCAGGCCACCACAAGCCTCGATCAACTGCTTCATCGGCGTACCGATGCGGGCCAGGAAGTTGGAAGGCTTGGCCAGCGACTTGCCTGTCACGGTAATCACGCGCTCAAACAGAGGCTTGTTCTTCTGCACAGCCTGGTACACGGCAAAAGCCGTTCCCACATTCTGTACAACAGCACCGGTAGAAATAGGAAGCGCACCTGCTGCCACCTGCCGCTTGATGATGGCATCAATCAGCTGCTTTTCGCCTCCTTGCGGATATTTCACCTTCAGAGGAACCACCTCGATACCGGCATAAGTAGAAGCGACCTTCGTCATCAGCTGGATGGCATCGGGCTTGTTGTTCTCAATGCCGATAAATGCCTTGTTCACCTTCACGGCCTTCATCAGGATGGTGACGCCCACCATAATTTCCTCGGCATGCTCCAGCATCAACTGATGGTCAGCCGTCAGATAGGGCTCGCACTCCACAGCATTGATGATGACGCATTCCGCCTTGAACGCGGGAGGCGGACAAAGCTTCACCTGCGTCGGGAAGCAGGCACCACCCATACCGACGATGCCGGCATCCGCAATCTTCTTGACGATTTCTTCGGAAGAAAGCTTGCATTCCTTGACCAGCGTATCGCTGCGGTCAATGCTCTCCTCCCATTCGTCTCCCTCTACATCTATAAATATAGCAGGTTTCGGATACCCACTGGCATCGACAATGGTATCAATCTTGGCAACCTTTCCGCTGACAGACGAGTGAATGGCCGCCGATACAAAGCCGCCAGGTTCGGCAATCTTTGTACCTACTTTCACAACATCACCCTTGGCTACAATCGGCTTGGCAGGAGCACCGATGTGCTGGCTGAGCAGAATGGCCACCTTGGCAGGAATTTCGGCCTTGATGATGGGCTGATGTGCTGAAAGTTTATTTTCGTGTGGATGAACACCACCGATTGAAAATGTCTTCAACATACAAATCTTGTATTTAGTCGTTTATTGATTCTGTTTATTATGCTTCAGCCTTCGGAGCTTCGGGAGCCGCTACAGGAGCTTCTGCTTTCGAGGGGGCAGAAGCAGCTTCATCGGCCTTCGGTTTGCGCGGAGGAAAATTCAAGGCAATAATGGCATTTTGCGGACAAGCCTCCTCGCACTTGCGGCAAGACTTGCACTTGTCCGGATTGATATAGGCCAAGTTGTTTTCCAGCGTGATGGCTTCGAACGGACAAACTTTCACACATTTGCCGCAACCGATGCATGCCACCGCACAAGCCTTGCGGGCCACCGCACCCTTGTCCTTGTTGACACACTGCACGTACACGCGACGCGATTTTTTGCCTTGCGGACGGATTTCGATGATGTTGCGCGGACAAGCCTTGGCACAAGCTCCACAAGCGGTACATTTGGCTTCATCCACTTCAGGCAGGCCGGTCTCGGGATTCATGTGGATGGCTCCGAACTGACAGGCCGAAACGCAATCGCCACAACCCAAACAACCATAGCTGCAACCCGTTTCACCCCCATAAAGAGAAGAGGCGATGGCACAACTCTTGGCGCCATCATACTGGTTGATGCGCGGACGGTTCTGGCAAGTACCATTACATCTCACTACAGCTACCTTCGGTTCAGAAGCGGCGGCAGTCAGTCCCAGAATATCAGCCACCTTTGCCATCACCGGCTGTCCGCCGACCGGACAAAGTTTGCCTTCCAGCGAACCAGCCTTTACACAAGCATCGGCAAATCCGCTACAACCAGGGAAACCACATCCACCACAGTTCGCCTGAGGCAACACAGCTGCCACCTGAGCAATCCGCGGGTCTTCGTACACAGCAAACTTCTTGGAAGCGACATACAGAATGGCAGCCAGTACCAAAGCTATTACTCCCAATGAAATTACTGCAATCAGAATTACATTCATAATGTTTGTTGTTAATTAATTATTTGAATTTTAGTTAGTTCATCGGCTGTATGATAAAAGAGAACTTTTTCCCCAACCGGGTTCGGTTCAACCACAATATAAAATAATAGGGAATCAGCAGCAGAAGGGAACACAACGCAGCGTACAGCTCATGTTTCCACAACGCCATAAAGACAAAAAGTGCCACAACCAGCAGCACAAAGGGAACAACAAAGGCCAACAGGACGGCCATATATCCCATAGACAGCTGTCCCGTCACCCAAACCCTATCACCCGGACGGCAGATCTGGGCAGAAGCAGGGTCGTTCACATCAATCAGCTTTTCCTTGGAATCGGCCGAAGAGCAATGCCCTTTTATGCTACACGCAGCACAGGCAGAAGTCTGCACAATTCTGACCTGAAGGTGGGCACCGTCTATGTTTTCCACAATACCTTGATGTTTTATAGTATCCGTCATTTTGCAAAGTATGCATTACAAATCGCGGCAAATTTAAGCATAATTTATGAACTACAAGCCTTTCTCAAGCTTTTTCTGTGTACGCAAACAATGTTTTTTCAAAAAAAAGTGGCTCCCCTTGCCAGGAAGCCACTTTTTAGTTCGTTTTTCAACCGTTCGAGTCACACGAGACAGGCCCTATTCCACAAGGAAACGTCACCAACTATAACTCAAGCCAAAACCCAACGTTTCGGTAGCCTGAAAATAATTGTCTCCGACCGTAGGAGCCGTACTGTCATCATATCGGGCCAGCACATACAACTTGGCAGAAAGGAAACGGGTCAGAATAAAATCGATATTGGTTTCCCATTCGGCACGCACCCATTGATAAATGGTCAGATAATCCAGACGGGTGGTCAACTTGATGGAAGGAATAATAGTCCATGCAAAATTCGTCTGAATCTGCGAACCGATATTATGCTTCACCGACGCCCCTTCATCCAAGCCATAGCTGGTTTCGCTCACACGACTATTGCCCACATATCGCATGGTATGCGTAAAGGGTGCCAAGAACACGGACAAGGTAAATTTACTCTTCTCCAACTTATAGTCCATACCAATACTGGTCGACCAGTCCAAAGGTGCAAAGAACGCAGCCTTCAGATCATTACTGTTCGTTCCATAAGAATTGAACAGCTGAGTCTTGAATTCGGTCGATATCGTATAATACCATTTCGAAAAAGCCTTCACGCCCAACTTGCTGTACAATCTAAGCTGATCGCTCGTTACCAGGAACTTGTGGCAGGTGTCCGACGGGGCCGAATTGATATTCGTCTTTATTTCCATCAAGTTTTCCCATTCCACCCGTTCCTTGTCATTATAATTGGCTTTCAGCAACAGATTGACCAAAAATGTATTCGAACTCTCGCCACCCTTGTACCAGTTACGCGAAATACTGTTTTGAGAGAACTGAATTGAGCCGCTTCCCGATGTAACCCACCAATTAGGTTTATGGATAACCACACCGGCTTCCTCATTGAAATCCATCTGCTTCTTTTTAATGAGCTTGGTCACAGAAGGTCTGGAAGAAACTTCCTTTTCTATATTATCCTGAAACACACGCCTTTGCATAATCTCGTCTTCGGTCAAGACAACCAGATCGGGATGATCGACGTATGTACTTAGAAGCGCCTTGTCAACCTGCTCGTTGGCTTGTTCGATAGCAGTAAATGGACGTTTGTCAAAAGGCAGCATTTTCACTTCCCATTCAGGCACCGTGTCTTTTCGGGAGTTTTGTTCCCACCCCAGTGCAGATATTCTCGCCATTGGAGAATAATAGAAAGTAAAGGGAAGAAACAAACGATAGTATTTGGGATCGGCCGCTATATACCGTTCAGGAGTGGAAGGGTCGTTCAAATAATGAAGTACCCCCAAATTCTTTTCATACGCCAATGAAAATGTATCTGTTTTCATCTCGCCCGTCTCAGGTATGCGTCTCAATTTCAGGATACAATATTGCGACAGCAAATCTGACAACTTCGGTCCTTCTGCCTTTACCTGCTGGGATTTCTGCGACCTTTTATTGCTGGGAGCGACCTGCAAGGTATCCTTATTCGCACCCGTCACAACCAGCGAATCGGATGGTTGCCTACGATTAAGCACGACTTCCACAGAATCTTGACTTATCCCTCCCGTCTGTTTGATACTGTCCGGCCTCTGCCGGCTTTCTGTTTCGCCCAGCTGTACGGCCGAACTCTGTGCTGATAACGGCGCAGAAACCGCCAAAAGCATCATCCACGCCAAAAGATGTCCATTCTTCCTCATAATACACAAATCATTAAAGCCCTAAAATGATGATTTGGGCACAAATTTAGCTTAAAATATTTACTTCATCCCCTTTTTTTTGTAATTTTGCAGCTTTAAAATGTCGATATGTTAATAACATGTTCGGCATCAGAACAGTATAACAAATTAAAACCATTATAGTTGTGGGAGAAACAAAGTATATTTTCGTCACCGGTGGCGTTGCCTCTTCATTGGGCAAAGGAATCATCTCGTCTTCCATCGGTAAGTTGTTGCAAGCCAGAGGCTACAAAGTAACTATCCAGAAGTTTGACCCGTACATCAACATCGACCCGGGGACCCTGAATCCGTATGAGCACGGCGAGTGCTATGTAACGGTAGACGGACACGAAGCCGACCTCGACCTGGGGCACTATGAACGTTTTTTGGGTATCCAGACGACCAAGGCCAACAACATCACGACCGGCCGCATCTACAAGAGTGTCATCGACAAGGAACGCCGTGGCGACTATTTGGGGAAAACCATCCAGATTATTCCTCATATCACGGATGAAATCAAACGTAACGTCAAGCTGCTCGGCAATAAATATAAATTCGACTTCGTCATCACCGAAATCGGCGGAACCGTCGGCGACATCGAGTCTCTCCCCTATCTGGAAAGTATCCGCCAGCTGAAGTGGGAATTGGGAAAAGATGCTCTGTGTGTACACCTGACGTACGTTCCCTACCTGGCTGCAGCAGGCGAGCTGAAGACAAAACCCACCCAGCACTCTGTCAAGGAACTGCAAAGCGCTGGTATCCAGCCAGACATTCTTGTCCTTCGCACCGAACACGAACTGAGCATCAATCTCCGCAAGAAAGTGGCCCTGTTCTGCAACGTCGACGAAGAGGCAGTCGTACAGAGCATCGACGCACCGACCATCTACGAAGTGCCCATCCTGATGCAGGAACAGAAACTGGATGCCACCATTCTGAAAAAAATGGGATTGCCTGTCGGCGATACGCCAGGTCTTGGTCCTTGGCGCAGTTTCCTGGAACGCCGCCACAAGGCAGAAAAGACAGAACCCATCCACATCGCCCTGGTCGGCAAATACGACCTGCAGGATGCCTACAAGTCAATCCGTGAAGCCCTCTCCCAGGCCGGCACTTACAACGACCGCAAGGTTTCTGTAGACTTCGTCAACAGTGAAAAGCTGACAGACGACAACATCGCCGAAGCCTTGAAAGGCATGTCGGGCGTACTTATCGGGCCGGGCTTCGGCGAGCGTGGCATCAATGGCAAGTTTGTCGCCATCAAATATGCCCGTACCCATGATATTCCTACATTCGGCATCTGTCTGGGTATGCAGTGTATCGCCATTGAATTCGCCCGTGACGTATTGGGATATGCCGATGCCAATTCGCGCGAAATGGACGAAAAGACTCCCCACAACGTCATCGACATCATGGAAGAACAGAAGTCCATCACCAACATGGGCGGCACCATGCGACTGGGAGCTTACGAATGTGTCCTTCAGAAAGGAAGCAAAGCCTATGAGGCCTATGGCACCGAACACATTCAGGAACGCCATCGCCACCGCTACGAATTCAACAACCTTTATAAGGCTGAATATGAAGCAGCTGGCATGAAGTGTACAGGTATCAACCCCGAATCCGACCTGGTAGAAATTGTAGAAATCCCGACCCTCCGCTGGTATATCGGCACGCAGTTCCATCCTGAATACAGCAGCACCGTGCTCCATCCGCACCCGCTGTTCGTATCGTTTGTAAAGGCCGCCATCGAGTATCACGAAGATTGCAAGAAAAATCAGGCAAACCATTAATACATCATTATTATTTAAACAGAAAAGACCCCAATGGACAAAAATACCATTACCGGACTGGTACTGATTGCCATCCTGCTGGTAGGCTTCAGTTTCTTGAGCCGCCCCAGCAAGGAGCAGTTGGCAGCCCAGCAACACTACTACGACTCCATCGCCCAAGTCCAACAGCGCGAGGCCGATTTAAAGGCTAAAGCCGAAGCGGCTTTGGCCAATGAAAGGGCCGAAGCCGTCAACGACTCCACGTCTTTATTCTTCCACTCACTCCAAGGAGCAGACTCGCTGATAACCATCCAGAACGACGTGATGAAGCTGACGCTCTGCACAAAAGGCGGTACACCCTTCTCGGTGACGCTGAAAGAATATATGGAGCAGGACAAGAAGACCCCTCTTACCTTGTTCAACGGCAATGACATCAACCTCAACTTCTTGTTCTACAACAAACAGGAAACCATTCAGACGCAGAACTATTACTTTAAGGAAGTCAACCATACAGACAGTACCGTCACCATGCGTCTGATGGCAGATGCCGACAGCTATATCGACTTCAACTACGCCCTTCATGCAGGAAGCTACCTGGTAGACTTCGACATTCAGGCCATAGGCATGTCCGACAAACTGGCTTCGGGCAACCGTCATGTAGACATTGAATGGTCGCAACGCGCCCGTCAGATAGAGAAAGGCTATACGTATGAAAACCGTTTGGCCGAATTGACCTATAAAATCAGTGGAGAAGGAACCGACTATCTCTCGGCGAACAAAAGCGACGAGAAGGAAGTGGCCGAACCACTGAACTGGATTGCTTTCAAGAACCAGTTCTTCTCTTCGGTTTTCATCACCGATGCCAATTTCGAGAAAGCCAAGCTCTCCTCCAAGATGGAAACAGAAGGCAGCGGATACATCAAGGACTATGCGGCTGAGATGAATACCCAGTTCGACCCCACCGGCCAACAGCCCTCAAAATTCTACTTCTACTTCGGCCCCAACCATTACAAGACGCTGACGGCACTCGACAACGACCGTGAAAACGAATGGGAACTGAACAAACTCGTCTACCTGGGTTGGCCGTTGTTCCGCTGGGTCAACAAATGGTTCATCATCAACATCTTCGACTGGCTTTCCGGATGGGGCCTCAGCATGGGTATGGTACTACTTTTCCTGACACTCATTGTCAAGGCTGTCGTATTCCCCGCTACATGGAAGACCTATATGTCTTCAGCCAAGATGCGTGTTCTGAAACCGAAAATCGACGTCATCAACCAAAAATATCCCAAGCAGGAAGATGCCATGAAGAAGCAGCAGGAAATCATGGGTCTCTACAGTCAGTATGGTGTCAGTCCGATGGGAGGCTGTCTGCCGATGCTCATCCAAATGCCCGTACTCATTGCCTTGTTCATGTTTATTCCGAGTGCCATCGAGCTGCGTCAGCAGGGATTCCTGTGGGCCGACGACCTCTCCACCTACGATGCCTTTGTCACCTTCCCGTTCCACATTCCATTGCTGGGCAACCACCTCAGCTTGTTCTGTGTTCTGATGACAGTGACCAACATTCTGAATACGAAGTACATGATGCAACAGCAGGATACGGGTGCCAATCCACAAATGGCAGCTATGAAATGGATGTCCTATCTGATGCCTATCATGTTCCTGTTCATCCTGAACAATTATCCTTCAGGACTGAACTATTACTACTTCATCTCTACGCTGATCAGTGTCATTACGACCCTTGTATTGCGCAAGACAACCAACGAAGCCAAACTCCTGGCCCAATTGGAGGCAAACAAGAAAGATCCCAAGAAGATGAAGATGTCAGGCTTTGCCGCTCGTCTGGAAGCTATGCAGAAGCAGCAGGAAGAGATGATGAAGCAAAGACAGAACCGCAAATAATTTTCCATTAACCAAAGATAAAGCGAGGATGGTCCGACGGATCCATCCTCGTTTTTTTTCACACACAACACTTTCCTGCCACATCCAGACTTCAGAAAGCATACATCCTGCCGACAATTCCTATATATCTTGCAGAAAGGTTATGGGCATCCTCTTCCACCCTTTCTTCATTGTCCGAAAGCTCCAGAATGCAAGGCAATACACCCGATTCCACAATTTTAATTCTCCAAGTATCTCTCCACTTTAATAAATTTACTAACTTCGTGGCCGATAAACCATAGAATATGGAAGCGACCGCAAATAGTTATTTCAACACCAAGTATCCGATTGGATTCGCACTGAGCGGCGGATTCATCAAAGGATTCGCCCACCTGGGCGTGATGCAGGCCCTGTTGGAACATGATATCCGGCCTGACATTCTTTCAGGAGTCAGCGCCGGAGCATTGGCCGGTGTCTTCTATGCTGACGGTAACGAACCCCATGAGGTGCTTAAATACTTTGCCGGACACAAGTTCCAGGACCTCACCAAACTGGTCATTCCCAAAGTAGGCCTGTTCGAACTGGATGAATTCATAGACTTCTTGCGGAGCAATCTCAAGACCCGGCGGCTGGAAGAGTTGAGAACACCGCTCATCGTCACCGCCACCGATCTGTACCACTACCGCCTGGTACACTTTCACAAGGGTGACATCGCCGAACGGATAGCCGCGTCGTGCTGCATGCCCGTACTGTTTGAACCGGTCTGTATCAATGGGACCAACTATGTGGACGGCGGTGTATTGATGAACCTGCCCGTCACTATCATTCGGCGCCTGTGCGAGAAAGTGGTGGCCATCAACGTCAGCCCGCTCATGGCCCCCAAGTACAAGAAAAATATCGTAAGCATCGCCCTACGTTCCTACAACTTCATGTTCCGTTCCAACACCTTTCCCGAGCGTGAGAAGGCCGATCTGCTCATCGAGCCCTACAATCTGACCGGATACAGCAACCGTGAGCTGGAGAAAGCGGAAGAGATTTTCATGCAGGGTTACAATACAGCCAGCGACACCCTTGCCCGCCTGCTGGAAGAAAAAGGAAGTGTCTGGAAAACAGAACAACTAAGAAAGTAGAACTGATAACAGCATAATGACTTAATATTATAATAAGATATGGACAACGACGACAACAAACTCATCATCTATCAAGTGTTTACCCGACTTTTCGGAAACAACCACAACCATTGCATCTACAACGGCAGCCTGGCCGAAAACGGATGTGGAAAGATGGCCGATTTCACCGGTAAGGCACTGGACGAAATCAAAAAGCTGGGAGCCACTCACATCTGGTACACCGGCATCATCGAACATGCTACACAAACCGACTACCGCCGCTACAACATCCGCCCCGACCATCCGGCCATTGTCAAGGGAAAGGCCGGTTCGCCATACGCCATCAAGGACTATTACGACGTAGATCCCGACCTGGCCAAAGACGTACCCGAACGCATGAAGGAATTCGAGAATCTGGTACAGCGTACTCACCGGAGCGGGCTGAAGGTCATCATCGACTTCGTACCCAACCACGTGGCCCGCCAATACCACTCGGACATGCAGCCCGACGGTACGACTGAACTGGGCGCCAACGATGACCCGAAATATGCCTTCAGCCCCTACAACAATTTCTATTATATTCCCCAAAGCGAGCTCCACGGCCAGTTCGACATGAAGGGAAGCGCTGCCGAGCCTTACCACGAATACCCGGCCAAAGCTACGGGCAACAACCGCTTCGATGCCTATCCGAACATCACCGACTGGTACGAAACGGTCAAGCTGAACTACGGAGTGGATTACCAGAACGGCGGCACCTGTCACTTCGACCCAACCCCTGACACATGGAGCAAAATGCTGGACATCCTGCTGTTCTGGGCCGGCAAGAATATAGACGGATTCCGTTGCGACATGGCCGAAATGGTACCGGTAGAATTCTGGGAATGGGCCATTCCGCAGGTAAAGGAGAAATATCCGAACCTGCTGTTCATTGCCGAAGTCTACAACCCCAACGAATACCACAATTATCTGAAGAGGGGCCATTTCGACTACCTGTACGACAAGGTAGGTCTGTACGACACGCTTCGCGGCATCATCTGCGGCAATGAGTCAGCGACCAACATCACCCGCTGCTGGCAGAGTTTGGGAGGTATTGAGAAACAGATGCTCAACTTTCTGGAAAACCACGACGAACAGCGCATCGCTTCCGACTTCTTCGCCAACAATCCATGGAAAGCCATTCCGGCACTTGTAGTGGCAGCCTGTATGAATACCAACCCGATGATGATCTATTTCGGTCAGGAGTTCGGCGAACTGGGCATGGACAGCGAAGGGTTCAGCGGACGCGACGGACGTACCACCATCTTCGACTACTGGAGCGTGGACAGCATCCGGCGCTGGCGCAACGGAGGCCGTTTTGACGGCCGGATGCTTACCGAAAACGAAAAACATCTGTATGCCGTCTACCAGCGGATACTTACTCTCTGCCGCCAGGAGAAAGCCATCGCCCGCGGCCTGTTCTTCGACCTGATGTATGCCAACGTCGGCGGCTGGCGATTCAACGAGCACCGTCAGTACGCCTTCCTTCGGAAATGCGACAACGAAATACTGCTGTTTGTCGTCAACTTCGACTCCGTATCGACACACGTGGCCGTCAACATTCCGTCGCATGCCTTCAGCTATCTGCAGATGCCGCAGGTAGACAACTACGAAGCTACCGACCTGCTTACCGGTGAGAAAGAGAAGGTTTGCCTCCTCCCCTACAAAGCAACGGAAGTCGGCGTACATGAGCATAGTGCCCGAATCCTGAAATTCACGCTCTGATCTTGAATAGAGAGAACAAGCTGTATCAAAAAGGAAAAAGGACTTGTCGTTCTGATAGCCCTTTACCATTTTTGATACAGCTTGTCTTCTCTCTCTTCCCTTTTGTTTTTTCCTGTCCGAAATGTCTATTTCTCCAGCACCTCTTTCAGTAGATACAGCCTCGTGATGGCCGGATGATAGAACGGATCGGGATAGTGCGCCTGGATGTCTTTCAAATTGGCATCCACATAACGAGGCACATCAAAAATATATTCGGCATCGTTCAGCCGCATTTCCTTTGGAAAGGAAGCCTTCGCCGCCCATTCTGTCAGGGCTCGCACACTGTCTTCATCATAAGCATATTCTTTCATAAAATCGGTACTTTAGAATCGTCGCACAAAGGTAACATAAAAAAACTTCCGCTCTACCTTGAACAAAACAAAATGGCGTTTTGTTATATAAATGTGTTTTTCATAGTATTAGATATAAGATTAATTTGCATCGGGTTTGCTTGTGAAAGTAGACTACGGCAACAACAGAAGCGTCTGTTGAAACAATGAATGCTTTAAAAGCATCGGTTTCCCCAAGCCGATGCTTTTTTTTGTCATCTTATTGGCAGTTTAGAGATTTTATTTGTAAGTTTGTCAATTGATAAGAAAAAGCTGTATATGAATATACCTGTAATATTCCAATTCTTGAAGGAAATTGCTGCCCATAACAACCGCGAATGGTTTCACCAGCATCGTGAACAGTATGAAACGGCACGCCGAGAATTCGAAAGCCTGCTGACAGCTGTCATTTCACGCATCTCCCTTTTTGACGAATCTATACGCGGCATCGAGGCCAAGGATTGTACCTACCGCATCTATCGCGACACCCGCTTCACCGAGGACAAGACACCCTACAAGACCCACATGGGCGGCTACATCAATGCCAAAGGAAAGAAATCGGACCACTGCGGCTACTACATCCATCTGGAACCGGGCCACTGTCTGCTCGCCGGAGGAAGCTATTGCCCTCCTCCTGCTCTGCTGAAAGCCTTGCGGCAGGCTGTCTACGACAATATGGATGAATTCCGTGGCATCGTGGAGGATCCGGCTTTCCGGAAATACTTCCCCGTCGTGGGCGAAACGTTCCTGAAGACCGCCCCCAAAGGTTTCCCAAGGGATTTCCCTTACCTGAAATACCTGCAATGCAAGGAATACACCGTCAACTGCCCGCTGCCCGACGACTTCTTCCTGCAACCGGATTTTCTGGACCGGACATCAGACATCTTCCGGCAGCTGAAACGCTTCGCCGACTTTGTGAACTATACCATTGACGACTTTGAATAAAACTGATTATAACTAACTTAAAACATTGGAATTATGATTATAGACAGATTGGAGAACATTGAAAAATATGTATCGCTGAACCCGCTGTTTGCACAGGCATTCGAATTCCTGAAATCGCACGACCTGAAAGCCCTCGAACCGGGCAAGACTGAATTGAAAGGCAAAGACCTTCTTGTTAACGTCACCGAAGCCAAGCCCAAGACCAAGGAACAGGCCCGGCTGGAAACCCACCGCGACTTCATCGACATCCAGATACCGCTCTCGGATACAGAAGTGATGGGCTATACCCCCGCCGCAGACTGTCGTCCTGCCGACGCACCCTATAGCGAAGAAAAAGACATCACCTTCTTCGAAGGGCCGGCCGACAGCTATATCGACGTGAAGCCAGGCATGTTTGCCATCTTCTTCCCGCAGGACGGCCATGCACCGGCCATCACTCCGAACGGTGTCAAGAAAATCATCATCAAGGTGAAAGCCTGACAACATAAAATTATCAATCATAAAATATCATCCGTTATGGAAACACTGAATCTGATAAAAAACGATCCTTGGCTGGAACCCTATGCCGATGCCATCAACGGACGCCACCAGCATGCCATAGACAAGGAAGCCGAACTGACCAACCATGGCAAGAAGACATTGTCGGACTTTGCGTCGGGCTATCTCTACTTCGGCCTGCACCGCACGGATACGGGCTGGGTGTTCCGCGAATGGGCACCCAATGCCACCCAAATCTTCCTGACCGGAACCTTCAACGGATGGAAGGAAGAAAAGAAATTCAGCCTGAAACGCAAAAGCAACGGCAACTGGGAACTGAAACTCCCGGCCGATGCCCTGAAGCACGGCGACCTCTACAAGCTGAAAGTGTACTGGGACGGAGGATGCGGCGAACGCATACCGGCATGGGCCACCCGTGTGGTACAGGACGAGCAGACCAAAATCTTCAGCGCACAGGTATGGGACCCCGCCAAACCCTACAAAATGAAGAAGCGCAGCTTCAAGCCCGCCACCGATCCGCTGCTGATCTATGAATGCCACATCGGCATGGCCCAGCAGGAAGAGAAAGTGGGCACCTACAAAGAGTTCCAGGAGAACGTACTGCCGCGTATCGTGGCCGACGGCTACAACTGCATCCAGATTATGGCCATCCAGGAACATCCCTACTACGGCAGCTTCGGCTATCACGTGTCCAGCTTCTTTGCCGCCTCGTCGCGCTTCGGCACCCCCGACGAACTGAAGGAACTGATTGACACTGCCCATAGCATGGGACTGGCCGTTATCATGGACATTGTCCACTCGCATGCCGTGAAGAACGAAGTCGAGGGACTGGGCAACTTTGCCGGCGACCCCAACCAGTACTTCTATCCGGGCGACCGCCACGAACATCCGGCCTGGGACTCGCTCTGCTTCGACTACGGCAAGAACGAAGTGCTCCACTTCCTGCTGTCCAACTGCAAATTCTGGCTGGAAGAATACCATTTCGACGGTTTCCGCTTTGACGGCGTGACGTCGATGCTCTACTACAGCCACGGACTGGGCGAAGCCTTCTGCAACTACAACGACTACTTCAACGGCCATCAGGACGACAATGCCATCTGCTACCTGACGCTGGCCAACCGCCTGATCCATCAGGTGAACCCCAAGGCCATCACCATTGCCGAGGAGGTGTCGGGCATGCCCGGACTGGCCGCCAAATTTGAGGACGGTGGTTACGGCTTCGACTACCGCATGGCCATGAATATCCCCGACTACTGGATCAAGACCATCAAGGAAAAGATTGACGAAGACTGGAAACCGTCGAGCATGTTCTGGGAAGTGACCAACCGGCGCAAGGACGAAAAGACCATCTCGTACGCCGAAAGCCACGACCAGGCACTGGTGGGCGACAAGACCATCATCTTCCGCCTGATAGATGCCGACATGTACTGGCACATGCAGAAGGGCGACGAAAACTACACTGTCAAACGTGGCATGGCCCTGCACAAGATGATCCGTCTGCTGACGGCCACCACCATCAACGGCGGTTACCTGAACTTCATGGGCAACGAATTCGGACACCCCGAATGGATAGACTTCCCGCGTGAAGGCAACGGATGGTCGTGCAAGTATGCCCGCCGCCAATGGAACCTAGTGGACAACAAGAACCTGGCCTACCACTACCTGGGAGACTTCGACGCAGCCATGCTGAAAGTCATCAAGAGCATCAAGAACTTCCAGGCCACTCCCGTACAGGAAATCTGGCACAACGACGGCGACCAGGTTTTGGCCTACATGCGCAAGGACTTGGTGTTTGTCTTCAACTTCAACCCGAAGCAGTCGTTCACCGACTACGGTTTCCTGGTGCCGGCCGGATGCTATGAAGTCATCTTGGATTCGGACAACCCGGCCTACGGCGGATACGGATTCAACGACGACAGCGTGAAGCACTTCACCCTCCCCGATCCTCTGTACAAGAAGGAGAAAAAGGAATGGATGAAGCTTTACCTGCCCGCACGCACGGCCATGGTGCTGAGAAGAATGAAATAATCGGATATATAAACAAAGGAAAAAGGGGCTGCCTCTTGGGCGACGGCCCCTTTCTTTATGCTTTCGCCGTCTTCTTCCGGATTGTCATCCAGTAGGCAGTCAGCACCAGCAGGCCGGTAACAATCCACGACACAGGATAAACGGTCATCAATACATCGTAGCCCCGCCATACCGGAGACACGACATAGACCCACACCATCCGGAGCAGACAAGTACCGAAAACCGTCAGCAGGGCCGGAGTAAGCGACTTGCCCATCCCCCGCAACGAAGAGCCCGCAATCTCATAGCTGCTGGCAATGAACTGCAAGGCCAGCACAATGTGCATGCGAAGCGTTCCGTAATGATGCACCATCGGCACATTGGAAAAGAATCCCAGGAAGAAATCACTCTGCCAGGCAAAAAGCCAGTTGAACGCGGCACAGAACGCCACGCTCGAGCCCATGCAAATCCAGAACACACGGTGTACACGGTCCATCCTTCCGGCCCCATAATTCTGGGCAATGAAACTGATGGCCGCTCCGTTGAACCCCTGAATCAGGAAATAACAATAATACTCGAAATTGACCGCAGCGGCCGAGCCGGCAATCGCATCGGCTCCGTAACTGTTGATGGACGACTGCACCACCACATTGGAGATGGAGAATATCATCCCTTGCAGACCGGCCGGCACTCCGATGCGCAACATGCGGTTCAGCTCCGTGGAATAAATCTTCACCTTGCTGAATTGCAGACGGAAAGGTTCCTTTTCCTTGCACAGCAACCGGATAATCAACGCCGCACTCACCGCATTGGAGATTCCCGTCGCCACAGCCACTCCTGCCACTCCCATGCGGAAACAAAGCACAAACAGCAGATTCAGCAACGTATTGACCACCCCGGCAATGACCAGAATATAAAGCGGACGACGCGTATCGCCCATGCTTCGCAAAATCGCCGCCCCGAAGTTGAAGGCCATGATGAAAGGCATTCCCAGGAAATAGATGCGCAGATACGTCACGGCCTCATCCAGCACATTCGGAGGAGTTCCCATCCACGTCAGAATCGGCTCGGCAGCCACCTGTCCCAGCACCAGCAGAAAGAATCCGCTCAGCAGGGCCACCAGTTCCACCGTGTTGATGGCACGGCGTATGCTCCGGTCGTCACGCTGGCCGATGTGATTGGAGATGATGGCGCAGGCTCCCATAGAAACACCCATAAACAAGTTGATGAGCAACCCGATGACCGGAGCGTTGCTCCCTACCGCTGCCAGGGCTTCGCTTCCCACGAAATGCCCCACCACAGCCACATCGACCGAATTAAAAAGCTCCTGTAACAAACTGCTGGCTGCCAGCGGAAGGGCAAACACCAGGATTTTCTTGAACAACGGTCCGTTGAGCATGTCTATTTCGTTGCTCCGGGCACGCTTATGATCCACACTGCTATCCATCTTTTCTACCTTCTTCAAAAAATGCGCGGCAAAGTTACAGCAAATTCAGGAAAGATGGATAACCAAACTCCCTATTCCTTTCCTTTCTGCTTCGATGCACCCGCAAGTTCCTGCTATCGGCCCGATTCCCACAGATACAAGAAAGGCCATCCCAATCTGATTTGGGACAGCCTTTCTTCTGTTATGCTTTCGTCAAACGCCTTACTGAGCCTGCAGCTGGATATCAATCTGCTTCAGCATGTTGTTGACATTGTCCAGCATCTTCTTCTGCTTCGGATTGGTCAGCAACTTGGCGGCCGATTCCAGATAGCCCTTGGCTTCCGTATAGATGGTCTTGGCCTTCTCGCGGTCGGTAGCCAGTGTCTTGGTAGCATCGTTGTATTTCAAGGCACCCAGGCTGTAGAGGGCGCTCGTATTGTTTTCCTGAACGGTCAGGATTTCTTTGTAGGCATCTTCAGCAGCTTCAATCTTGCCGGCCTTCTGAGCCATGATACCTGTATTCAGATAATAGGTGGTATACATCTTGGTCAGCGACTTGTCGCCCGGCACTTCCTTGAGACCTTCCTTGATGGTGGCGATGTATTCGTCGTTCTTCTTCAGATCCTTCAAGGCACCGGCTTTGCCGATATAGGCATTCACCAGATTGTATTTCTTCTGAACCGCAATGTCGAAATACTTCAAGGCATCTGCCGGTTTCTTTATTTTGTCGGCGCAAAGACCGCAATTGAAAGCAATGACAGAATCCTGGTTATTGGTTTGGTTCAGATAAGAACTGAAATTTGTATAGGCCACTTCATAATTCTTGGCTTCCAGAGCAGCAATGCCGTCGTTTCTCAGTTTTGCAAGGTCAGCCTCCTGGGCGAAAAAGTTTGTAGCTGCACAACATAGTGCAAGAGATAAGATTAATTTTTTCATATTGCTTTAACGGTTTTAAAAATGTACATCCAAAAATAACGGCCAAAAGGATAAAAAGCAAGTCCCTTTCACTTTTTTTTTGTATAAGCCGAAAAATGTAACATGTATTAGCATTCCCGTTTCATTTCTTTCTCAACTCCCAGAACGCGACGGCCGAGGCTGCCGCCACGTTCAGCGAATCGACTCCGTGGGCCATGGGGATGCGCACCACATAGTCGGCTCCGGCAATGGTTTCGCGGGGCAGGCCGTCGCCCTCGGTCCCCATCACCAGTGCCAGCCGGGGCTCTTCCTTCAGTACCGGGGCGTCCAGCGGTATGGAACGGTCGGTCAGCGCCATGGCGGCGGTGCGGAAGCCCAACCCGTGCAGGCAAGCGAGCGGCTGCTCTACCCACGTCCACGGCACCAGGAAGACCGAACCCATCGATACGCGCACGGCACGGCGGTTCAGCGGGTCGCACGAGTCGGTGGTGAGCAGCACGGCGTCGATGCCCAGCGCGGCGGCCGAACGGAAGATGGCTCCGATGTTGGTCGCATCGACCACACCGTGGATCACCACCACCCGGCGGGCTTCCCGGCAGACGTCCTCCACCGCAGGCGGAACGGGGCGGCGCATGGCACAGAGCACGCCGCGGGTCAGGGTGTATCCCGTCAGCCGGGCCAGCAGGTCGCGCTCGCCCGTATAGACGGGGATGTCGCCTACGCGCGCAAGGATGTCGGCCGCATCACCCGTCAGGTGCCGACGCTCGCACAGCAGGGCCACAGGTACATGACCGGCATCGAGGGCCACCCGGATGACCTTCGGACTCTCGGCGATGAAGATGCCCCGCTGCGGGTCGAGGCGGTTGCGCAGCTGCGCTTCGGTCAGGGTGCTGAACACCTCCACTCCGGGATGGTCCAGCGACTGGATTTCTATGACTGGCATGGGCTTATTGCTGTTTTTCGGTGATGGCTACTTTGATGACTCCCTCCAGGCGGTTCTCGAAGATGCGGTAGGCTTCCCCGATGCGGTCAAGGGGGAAGCGGTGGGTGATGAGCGGCGTGGTGTCTATCCGTCCTTCGGCTATCAGGCGGAGAATCTCCGCACAGTCGCACCCGTCCACTCCGCCGGTCTTGAAGGTCAGGTTCTTGCCATACATGTCGGGCAGGGGCAGCACCTGCGGCCGGTCGTACAGGGCCACGACGGTGACCACCGCATTGGGGCGGGCGCACTCCCAGGCCAGGCGGAACGTGTCGTCGGCTCCGGCCACTTCGAGCACCACGTCGGCTCCGCCGTGCGCACTATGTCCGAGCACCTGCTCCCGGCACGCCTCGGGCGGCACGACGAGCACGTCGGGATAATGTTCGCGCACGAAGCGGGCGCGTTCTTCCGACTTCTCGCAGACGATGACCTGCCGAGGCCGTTTCAGCCGCACGCACAGCAGGGTACAGATGCCCGTGGGGCCCGCTCCGATGACGAGCACCGTGTCGTCCGGCCGGATGTCCGAAATGCGGGCGGCCCAGAAGCCGGTAGCCAGGATGTCGCCCACGAAGAGGGCCTGCTCGTCGCTGACGCCGTCGGGGATGCGGTTCAGCCCCTGGTCGGCATGGGGCACACGCACGTACTCAGCCTGTCCGCCGTCGATGCGGCAGCCCAGCGCCCAGCCTCCGTCGGGGTCTTCGCAGTTGTTCACATAGCCGTGGCGGCAGAAGAAGCATTCGCCGCAAAAGGTTTCAACGTTCACCGTCACCCGGTCGCCGGGCTTTACGGAAGTGACGCCCTCGCCCACCCGTTCGACAACGCCCACCATCTCGTGGCCGACGGTAATGCCGGGCACGGCACGGGGCACGCTGCCGTGCTTGATGTGCAGGTCGCTCGTACAGATGCTGCCCAGCGTGACGCGCACCAGGGCGTCATGCGGGTCTTTCAGTCGGGGCACGGGCTTCTCCCGCAATTCGAAGCGCCCGTGCTCCACATAGGTATATGCCAACATATTCTTTCGATGATTTAAATGGTTCGGTGGTACAAAGCTATGGAATTTTACGTTCAGACAAAAGAACAGAAGCACAAAAATAATTATGCATGAGAGTTCAGACAGAAGAACAAAAGAACAGAAGAAAATTATATCCTCCATAAAAAATTATGTTCTTTTGTTCTTCTGTCTGAAATTTACGCTCTTTTGTTCTTCTGTCTGAAAGAATATCGTACTTTTGTCATCAAGTAAAACAATACCATATGAATACAGAAATAGAAAGTCTGATAAAAACCGTTGTACAGTGTGCCTACAATGTAAGGACACAACTGGCAGCCGGTTTCCTTGAATCAGTATACCAGAAAGCCATGCTTATCGAATTGCAGGAAGCGGGAATCACTGCCGAAGCGGAAATCCCCATTCTTGTCTATTACAAGGAAAATGTAGTAGGAGAATTCAGAGCCGACATATGGGTGGACAAACGAATCATCATCGAACTGAAAGCGGTACAGCACCTCACCGCGATACACGAACCCCAACTGGTGAATTACCTCACTGCCACCCACACCGACCACGGTCTGCTGATAAACTTTGGAGGTGAACGCCTGGAGATAAAACGTAAATTCAGAGAATATAACGGAATTCAAAACACAAAGACAAAAAGCTGACCACAACGCTTTTGTCTTTCCTTTAAGAAGATTCAATATGGAACAACAACCCCAACTCAACGAACACAACAAGCAGGAATACCCGCCCATGCACACCTGCGAACACATCATCAACCAGACCATGATACGCCTCTTCGGGTGCGGAAGGTCGGTATCGGCCCACATCGAACGGAAGAAGAGCAAGCTGGACTACCGCTTGGAGCAGCAGCCGACGGAAGAAGACGTGAAACGGCTGGAGGATGCCGTGAACGAAGTCATCGACCGGCATCTGGACGTCACCACGGAATTCATCACGCAGGAGGAGGCCCGCGGCCGCTTCGACCTGCAACGCCTGCCCGACGACGCCTCGCAGACGGTGCGTATCGTCAAGGTAGGCGACTACGACGAATGCCTCTGCATCGGCACGCACGTGGCCAACACGGCAGAAATCGGTACCTTCCGCATCATCAGCCACGACTGGGACGAGGCGGAGAAGCGCTGGCGCATCCGCTTCAAGCTCGTCAGCCCGGCATAAGTCCCGTACACACGTACCCGTTTCCGCAGGGGGGAACGCGTATCCCATAGGAGGAAACGGCCGTTACCATTGAAGGGAACGACCGTTTCCATGCAAGGGGAACGCCTGTTTCCTTTAAAGGGAACGAGCGTTTCCTTGTACAGGGAACGGGCGTTTCCTCGTAGGGGAAACGGGGGTTTCCATACAGATTATGATATACCCTCGAAAGCCGACCCTTAGCCGCTCTTGCGGTAACTCTTCACGGCCCACAGATTGAAGCCTGCGGCAAAGAGCAGCAGCATGCCCAGCTGCGGAAGCAGGTCGGCCACACCGCCACCACGCAGATAGACGGTGCGCATCACCTCCACAAAGTAGCGCAACGGATTGGCGTAGGTAAGGGCCTGCGCCCAGCGGGGCATGCTGTGGATAGGCGTAAAGAGGCCGCTCATCAGCACCAGAATCAGGATGAAGAAGAACATGACGAACATGGCCTGCTGGAGCGTGGACGAATAGTTGGACACCACCAGCCCGAAACCCGACACCACCAGCAGAAAGATGAGCGAAAAGAAATAGAGCGTCCCGAAATGGCCCGCAGGCAGGATGCTGTAGAGCAGCCACGCCAGCACGAAGGCGATGGTGAGCACCACCAGCCCCACCAGCCAGTAAGGTATCAGCTTGGCGCAGATGAAGGTGAACTTGCGCACAGGCGTCACGTTGATCTGCTCGATGGTGCCTGCCTCTTTCTCGCCCACTACATTCAGGGCCGGAAGGGCTCCGCAGATCAGGGTAAGCAGCATCACCATCAGGGCCGGGACCATGAAGAGCTTGTAGTCGAGCCGCGGGTTGTAGAGGTTCAGTGTCTGCACCGATACCTGCGGCAGCTTGAAGGCGGACGCCATGAAACGTCCTTCGGTAGCGGACAGGCTGCGGGCGTAATCCGAGATGATGGATGACAGATAGGAACTGCCCATACCGCCCTTCGTGCCGTTCACCGCATTGGCAGCCACCAGCACACGGGGCGCATCGCCACGCATCCAGTCCTTCTCGAAGTCGCGCGGAATCTCCAGCACAATGTCGGCCGAGCCCGCCTCCACATGCCCCAGGGCCTCATCGTAAGTCGCAGGAAAGGCCGACACACGGAAGTAGTCCGATGCCGCCACCTTCTCCACCAGCCGCCGCGACAGGGGGCTGTGGTCGCCGTCCACAATGTCCAGCCGGATGTTCCTGATTTCCAGGCTGGCCGCCCACGGCATCAGAATCATAATCAGGCAGGGGAACAGCAGGATGAGCTTCGGGATGAACGGATTCCTGAAGAGCTGCTTGAATTCTTTTTCTATCAGATACTTTATCATACGACTTTCATTCTAACCGGTTCTTGAACTTTTTGAGGCTGACCGTGACCAGTACCACCGCCATGCCCAGCAGCACGCCAACCTCGGTGAGCACATTCACCACATCGACGCCCTGTATCATCAGCTTGCGCACGGCCTGGATGTACCACCGCGCCGGAATGGCCGCCGAAATGCCCTGAAGCACCCAAGGCATGCTCTCCACAGGGAAAATCATGCCGGACAGCAGCATGGTGGGCATCATCAGCACCAATCCCGAAACCAGCATGGCCGCCACCTGCGTCTGCGTCAGGGTGGAGATGAGCAGCCCCAGCGAGAGCGACACGAAGATGAAAACCAGCGACACGGCCACCAGCCACGGCAGACTGCCCGCCACAGGCACGTGGAGCACGTAGACCGACAACAGCAGAATGGTCGTCAGGTTGACGAACGACAGCACGAAGTAGGGCACGGCCTTGGAGAGGATGATGAAGATGGGCCGCACAGGCGAAACGAGCAACACCTCCATCGTGCCCATCTCCTTCTCGCGGACGATGGAAACGGACGTCATCATGGCACAAATCAGCATCAGGATGAGCCCCATGACGCCGGGTACGAAGTTATAAACGCTCTTCATTTGCGGGTTGTAGAGCAGCTTCACCTCGGGCCTGAGCTGGGGAACGCGCTCCCCGGCAGGCAACAGTTCGCGGGCCGCAGCGGTGATGATGCCCGTGGCATAACTGGTCTGCATGGTGGCGGTGTTGGGGTCGGTGGCGTCGGTCACCAGCTGCACGGCGGCGTCGCCCGTATAGAGCCCGTCCGCAAAATCGGGACTGAACACCACGGCCATATCCACCTGCGAGCGGCGGAAGGCCTCGTCCATCTCCTGCGGTGTATGGAAGCGGGCCGTCAGCGTGAAGTACTCCGAAGCGTCCAGCCGCCCGACGATGCGGCGCGTCAGTACGTCGTCCGAAGGGTCGAGCACAGCCATGCGCACGTTCTGCACCTCGGTGGTGATGGCGAAACCGAAGAGGATAATCTGCACCACGGGCATCACGAGCAGGATGAGCATCGTCCTGCGGTCGCGGAAGATGTGGCGGAATTCCTTGCCGGCAAATATGAGGAACTGTTTCATTTCAATCAGGAGTTAAAGTAGTTAGAGGGAATTAGAGGCCGATAGTCGTACGCATCGTTTCACGTCACCCGTTCCGCCTCGCGCGCCAGCCGCCGGAACACTTCGTCCATCGTGGCGGCGCGGAAGGTTCGCTTCAGTCCGTCGGGCGAGTCGAGGGCACGGATGCGCCCGTCCACCATGATAGAGATGCGGTCGCAATACTCCGCCTCGTCCATGAAGTGAGTAGTGACGAAGACCGTGATGCCGCGGTCGGCCGCCTGGTAGATGAGCTCCCAGAACTGGCGTCGCGTGGCGGGGTCCACCCCACCCGTCGGCTCGTCCAGGAAGACAATCTCCGGCTCGTGGAACACGGCCACCGAGAAGGCCAGCTTCTGTTTCCAGCCCAGCGGCAGGCTGCCCACCCGTGTGTCGCGCTCCGCCTCCAGCCCGATGCGGCGCAGCACCTCGTCGGTACGCGGAGCAATGTCGGCCTCCTTCACACCGTAGATGCCCGCAAAGAGGCGGATGTTCTCCCATACCTTCAGGTCCTCGTAGAGCGAGAACTTCTGGCTCATGTAGCCGATGTGTCGCTTCACCTCCTCGGGTTGCCGCTCCACGTCGAAGCCGGCCACCGTGGCCCGTCCGCCCGTAGGCCGACTCAGGCCAGTGAGCATACGCATGGCGGTGGTCTTCCCCGCCCCGTTGGCACCCAGGAAACCGAAGATTTCGCCCCGCCCTACGCTGAACGAAATGTGGTCCACGGCCACGAAGGAACCGAACTGCTTCGTCAGCCCCTCCACCTCGATAACCGGGCGGTCGGCGTGCCGCGCCTCGTCGTGACTGAGGCCCGGCGGACAGAGAATGTCGGCAAAGCGCGTCAGGATGCAGTCGGGCGTATCGATGCCGCGCACCTGCCCCCGGTCGAGGAAGGCAATGCGGTCGCACTGCCGCGCCTCGTCCACGATGGGAGTGGAGACAACGATGGTGATGCCCTGCTCCTTCAGGCGGCGGAGCATGTCCCACAGCTCCCGCCGCGACACGGGGTCCACGCCCGTGGTGGGTTCGTCCAGAAACAGCACCTCGGGCTTGTGGATGAGGGCGCAGCTCAAGGCCAGCTTCTGCTTCATGCCGCCCGAGAGGGCACCGGCACGGCGCGTGCGGAAGGGTTCTATCTGGCTGTAGATGTCGCGCACCAGGTCGTAGTTCTCGCGGATGGAGGTGCCGAAGACGGTGGCAAAGAACTGGAGGTTCTCCTCCACCGTCAGGTCCGGATAGAGCGAGAAACGTCCGGGCATGTAGCCCACACGGCGGCGTATCTCCTTGTACTGCCGCTCCACGTCGAAGCCCGCCACCATGGCCCGTCCGCTGTCCGGCCGGAGCAGGGTGGTCAGGAGGCGGAACAAGGTGGTTTTCCCCGCCCCGTCGGGACCGATGAGCCCGAAGATTTCACCGCGGCGCACCGCGAACGATACGCCGTCCACGGCCTTCACCGCGCCGTAGCTCTTCGTCAGTCTGTCTGCTGTCAGTATGGTTTCCATCATGATGCCATTTGCGATGACTCAAAAACGCAGGCCGCCGTACATGCCTGTCTTCAGCCCGCCGTCGTTTCGCACGGCCACCTTGACGGCATAGACCAGATTGGCCCGCTCATCACTCGTCAGGATATTCTTGGGCGTAAACTCCGAGGTGTCCGAAATCCACGTCACCTGCCCCTCGTATTCACGCTGCTGCCCGCCCCCGTAGTCGGCCACGACGGTCACCGTCTGCCCCAGCCGGACGTCGGCCAGCTGCTCGCCGGTAACGTAGGCACGCAGGTACATCCGCTCCATGTCGCCCAGCCGGAAGAGCGGCGTGCCGGGTGCCACGAACTCGCCCGCCTCGGCATACTGCGCCAGGACGGTACCTGCCACAGGCGCACAGACACGGCACTTGGCCAGCTGGTCGTCCACCTGTGCTACCTGGATGTCGACGGACGACGACTGCCACGTCAGGCTGCGGTCGCTGTTCTGCAAGGAGGAGTTCTGAGCCGCCAGCTGCTTGCGCAGCACCTGGAGCAGCGACTCGGCGTCGTCCAGCTGCTTGCGGTTGGCCGCATCGGCCTCCAGCAGACGCTTCACGCGGTCGCGCTCACGTTCGGCCTGGCGGATCTGTTCCTGCGTGGCGGCTATCTGCTTGCGGATGTCGGGGCGTTGGTCCGATACGGAACGCGCGCTGGCCTCCAGCTGCAGTTTCTTGAGGTAGAGCTGCACGGTGTCCACCAGCCCCACCACCTGACCGGCTTCCAGTTTCATACCCTCCTCCACGTCCATGCGGAGGAGCTTGCCCGAAGCCTCGGCAGACACAACGACCTCGGTCGTCACGAAGGTTCCCGTGGCGTCATAGCTGTCACCGCCGCCCGAACAGGCGGCCAGAACCAGAAGAAAAAAAGTTGTTGCAAAGGGTTTCATATAAATGGTTAATGGTAAATGGTTAATGGTAAATGGTTAATGATGAATGGTTAATTTTCAATTCTCCATTTTCAATTTTCAATTTTCAATTATTCAGCGTATGCTTCCAGTCGTACAGCTTCATCAGCCACTGTATCTCGTGGATGGCTTTCTGCTGGCGGGCCAGGCTTTCGGCAGTGATGTCACGCAAGAGGTCGTTCACCGTGTATGTGCCGCTCTGCAGCTTGACTTCCGAAGCCTGGCGGATGCGGGTACGCAGGCGGATAATTTCGTCGTCGTCCGCCATCTGGCGTCGCAGGGCACGCACATCGGCTTCCTGACGGGTAGCCTCCAGCCCCGTGTTGAAGAGGAAAGTACTGCGTCCCGTTTCCAGCTTCCGGCGGCTGTTCTCTATCAGGCGGCGGTCGTTCTTCAGCGTGTAGAGCCGTCCCAGATTCCACGACAGGCTGACGCCCGCCACGTAGTAAGCCTTGAACTTGTCCTCCAGCATATTCAGGCCGGGGTTGCCGTAGCCGCCCTGTACGAAGAGGCCCAGCCGGGGCATGTAGCCCGTGCGGAGCGAGGCGTCCTGCGTAGCGAGCCGGGCTGTCTGCGCATCATACCATCGCAACTCAGGACGGTTGTTCTCCCCACTTTCCGGTTCTGCGGCCAGGGGCTTCTCCAACTTCACCTCTTCTTCGGACGGACGGCCCAGATAAAGCAGGAGCATTTCGGCATAGGCACGGCGCGAAGCCTCCATCGCCACGCGCTGCTGGCGGGTGCTGAGCTGCTCCACGGCCACCTCGTCCAGGTCGCTACGGTTGGCCGTGCCGTTGTCCACACAGGCGCTCACCGTGCGGTGCGTCCGTTCCAGGTTGTCCTGCAACAGGCGGTTCTGCTCCAGCTGTTCGTCCAACAGCAGGATGCCGAAGTAGAGCTGGTTCACCCGCTCGTCCAGCGCATAGAGGTCCACGTTCAGTTTCTCCGTATCGACCTCGGCTCCGGCCCGCACCAGCTGCTTGCGCCACTTCGTCTCGCCGCCGTCCCACACGGACTGCTGCACCTGCAGCGTCACCTGATACTGGTCGCGGGGCATGAAGTTGACGTCGATGCCGGGCAGTTCGAAAGGCAGGCGGGTGGCATCGCTCTGATAGGATGCCTTAGCCGAGAGGCTGACCTGCGGCAGATAGGCTTTGGCGGCATTGGCCACGTCGTACTGCGCAGCCTGCTCAATCAGGCCATACTGACGGATGAGGGGATAATTGTCGCGTGCCTGGCGGCGGCATTCTTCCAGCGAGAGCTGCGCACGGAGCGACGGCAGGCACAGGGCGGACAATCCTAACAAGAGAAGTAATCTGTTTCTTTTCATAAACAACAAGGGTTAAGTGAACCAATCCTGTTGCAAAGATAAAAGGAAACGGGACAGGTATACATTCTTTCGCGCAGTATCTCTGTCCCATTTGTACGATTTTCGGTAGAAATGTCCGCCGACATTCCCCTTTTTCTGTTTTTATCCGCATATTTGCGGCATCATTACCAAACGAAAGCATCATGGAACACCAGAAAACCATCCACCTGACACTCGACTTTCTGAACGGAATCGGTGTAGCCGCCAACAACGACTATGCCTTCATCAACCGCGAAATGGGCATTGTGAGCAGCATGTGCGGCATGAACAACCGCCTCTTCAAGACCGGCCAACCCTATCGGGCCAAGGAAGTTCGGATATTCCACGTGAAGCAGGGCAAGGCACGTACTTCGGTCAACCTCATCGAGCACACGCTGGGAGAACACTCCTTCGGTATCATCCCGCCGGACTCTCTCCTGGAGTTCCTCGAATTCGACGACGAGTTCGACTTCCAAGTGCTGGCTGTGGACAGCAACTTCATTCCTACGCCCCAGCACGTCGTCCTGACAGACCAATATACAGGACAAGCCTTCTGCATGAGCGACAATCTGGAAGAATGGCAACGGACGGGCACCTATTTCTCGCTCATATGGGATGCCGTGCATCTGCATCCCTACCGGCGTGAAGCAGTACGCCATCTGGTCACATCGCTGTTCTACCACTTCCACTACCTGCAGGCCGACAACCACCGCGACGAGCAGCTTCGTCCGTCACGTCAGGAAGAACTGTTCCGACGTTTCATCACACTGGTCAACGAGCACTGCAAGACACAGCGCACCACCGCCTTCTACGCCGACCGCCTCTGCCTGTCGCCCCGCTACCTGAGCACCGTCATCCGCGACGTCAGCGGGCGCACCGTCGTGGAGTGGGTCAACCAGGCCGTCATCCTCGAAGCCAAGATGCTGCTGAAGCACAGCGACCTGCTCACCTATCAGATAGCCGACGAGCTGCACTTCCCCAACCCTTCGTTTTTCAGCAAGTTCTTCAAGCGGATGACGGGCATGACGCCGCAAGAGTATCAGCAAACGTAAAAAACACTACACTGTTACCGGACCCATTTAATCATGAAGCGACTTCATGCCGTCGCCCAGCTTCTTCATGTCTTCCACAAACTGCTTCCACTCATCGGAGTTGAACGCTTGCTGCAAGTCCTTCAGGTCGATGTCGGGCATCTGGATATCCATGGCCTGCAGGTTGTCCAGCTGATAGACCCGGGCCGGCGAAACATAATTGCTGGTGTTCTGGTAGAGCAGGATATTCTGCACGTCCTTGGTCGTCATCTCCCCTTCCAGGTAGACGAACTTCAGCGAGGCGGCCCCGTTGATTACCATCACCAGCTCCTTCACCTTGTCGCCCTTGCGGCTGACGTAGAACTCGGAGGACGACACGATTCCTTTCTGCTTCATCAACAGCTCGTAGCGCGAAGACTTCACCAGCTCGCGGATGTCTTTCAGCAAATCCGGCTTGATCTTGTTGTCCAGCGTCGAGATGATCTGCACCGAGTTCAGCTGCGAAGCCGCCTTGCCGATGTAGATGTCTTTCGTGAACAGGCTGGGATTCATGTCCAGCATGGCTTTGGAGATGTATACGGACGACACGTTCTTCCTGTCGCTGTATTTCTTGAACAACTCCTGTTGGGCCTGGCCCAGCAGCGGTAATGCCAGCAGTAGGCTGACCAAAAGCATTTTGACGGTTTTCATAACAATTGATGGTTTTTATTTGGATAATTCTTGTTTCACTTCCTTCTGCACCACGTCCATCTGCGACTGCACTTCCTGCATCTGCTCGATGCCGGCCCTCCAGTTGCTCGACATTTCGCTGAACGTGGCCTGCAGCACCCGATAAGCATCCTGCGGGTCGCTGAAGGTATCGAGCGGCGTGGGCGGTACAGGCTTCTTCTCCATCGTGGCCACTCCCCACCCGATGCCCATCAGCACCAGGAACGTGGCTGCCACGCCGGCCGCCCAGCGCCAGTTGCGGCGCGTACGGTTGGGACGCAGGAAGTGAGGCAGTTCCTCGTCCTTGCGGTCTATCAGGCACGACAGCTTCTCTTCCAATCCTTCGGGCACGGATACCTCCTGCCGACTCTCCTCCTCCAGGGCTGCCAGCAGCCTGCGGTCGGCTTCCAGGTGTCGGGGTACGTCCTGCGTGCGCAAGGCTTCCTTCAGTTTGTTTTCTTCGTGCTCGTCCGTTGCCCCTTCGTAGTAGGCTGTGAGCAACCGTTCCATTTCATCGACTTTCATAGTTGTTCCATTTAGTAAATTCTTCACGTATCTTCTTTCTCGCCCTCGACAGGAGCACACGGACGTTCACCGCGTTCAGTCCCGTCAGCCGCTCCACCTCTTCGTAGGAGCATCCCTTCACATCGCGCAGCATCATCACCATCCGCTGCTGCTGGGGCAGACGGGCTATCAGCGTCCTCACCAGCTGTGCGTCGTCCTTCGCTTCCCGGCCGTCGGCAGGCAGTGCGTTCTGTGCTTCGGTCAGGGGCAGGTGCTGCCTGTCGGAAAGGTATTTGCCCGATCGCAGCAGGTCGAAGCACATGTTCTTCACCAGCGTGACGGCAAAGGCTTCGGGATTGCTGATGAGCGTCAGCTCCTCGCGCTTGCTCCACAGCTTCAGGTAGGCTTCCTGAATGAGGTCCTCGGCGTCTTCGGCGTTCTCCAGCAACCTGCAGGCCACTCCGTACAGCTTGGCGTGGCAGGGCAGAAACATTCGTTTGAAACTCTCGGCATCCATGTGCTCTTTCTTCTATTCTTCTTTTATCAGTCCTATACCCATCAGACGTAGGGACGAAGTGTTTTGTTACAAAGACCACCTGTTTTTTATGCATTGCTTAAAATAGAAACTCAATTTATTTATTGACAATAAATAAAGGCAGTTATATACTATCCTACACAACGGGTAGCATATAACTGCCTAATTTATTTATATAATTTATATTTCATTCCAAAACAGGGAATCCGTAGAGTGCATAATCCAAATCAGAATCCAAACCCAAACACAAAATTATATTTTCAGAAGGACTATAAGTTATACTTTTTACCTGTTTATTCAAATGTAACATCTTACAGGCATTTCCTTGCCAATCCCACACCAAAATCTTATCGGCAAAAAAAGCTTGTTCCCTATTGTTCTGCATAATTTCAAGCAATGTTTTTTCATTATACAAAGCATATATATATTTCCCATCTGAAACGACAGAAGAAACACTTAGTTTTGTCTTCGGATCCATTACTCCTGCTTCCATAGAAGCCGATGCAAATACAGGTGGACAAATCACATTTGAAAGTTCCAGTTTTATCTGATTTATATCCGAATAATTATAAATTTCCATGATATCCCCATATACAGAAAACCATGCGATTTTTTTAGTGAATGGGTTAACCAGACAAGGTCCTTGCAAAGCATGAGAAACTGCCAAAGATGATAAATTGGAAAGATTTACCATATCTCCGAATTTAACCGTTTTCTCTTTATGATAACAAGTAAATCTATTTTCATCCGCTATATTTAAAAAGAAAGCCATATCTCCATCATATGCTACCGCGCAAGATGAATGCTCAGGTGCTCTATTATCTATTTTTACAAATTGTATACTATCGCCTTTTTGTATAAAATGGAAAACAGAAGATAATGACAAATCATAAGCATAAAAAGAAGTTGATTCATTTCCTACACCGATTGTTTGAATACTCAATGCCTCATTCTGTCCTTGACCATGAGGAAGAACACGTTGAATATCACCTGTTTTAATATTATAACCCATCAATAACATTGGCAACTGAGGCTCTGAGAAAATGACAAAATCACCACAAGAAAGTAACATGTCTGGCTGTCCTAATGAATCAACCAACTCTGAATAAAATTCAGATAAAGTGACCTCCTCCGCTTCCTCAAACAAATCCACATAAGTACGATTTCCTTTTTGAACATCACAAGC
Source organism: Mediterranea massiliensis (assembly GCA_958402075.1). GTDB lineage: Bacteria > Bacteroidota > Bacteroidia > Bacteroidales > Bacteroidaceae > Bacteroides > Bacteroides massiliensis_D. The sequence continues at coordinate 37,923 of CATXSD010000009.1, forward strand.
ATAAACAATGAAGGTCAAAGCTAAAATCCATATTTTGTTAACCATAAAACTATTTTTACAACATTAAGGCAGATGCTGTATCTCAAAAAAACAAGATGTATTTAATTAAGATACAGCAAACTTCTTCTCAACCCATTATGAGCCCTAACCTCAGGCAGTTCCCACTCATTCCTCTCTTATTATCATTTCCTCCCACCTGGCAAAATCGGCTTCTCATCAATACTCCGTATGTAAGTAATCATACAAAACACACATACTGCAATCCATATTAAACAGACTTTCCGGTAAGTTCAAATTGCAAAACCGATTCGTCAATGTTACAATAGATATGAACCGTTCTATAAAATAAGCCTTTTTGTTCCGCCTTATAACACAAATGAACTGCCAAACTATCACCTGGCGAGGCAGGTTTCCGCTCATAATCAACAATCGTACAACCGCAGGAAGAAACAGCATCCAAAACAATCAAGGGATTCTCCCCCACATTTTTCAGATAAATCGTTGTGTCCCGTTTTTCCTGATGGAACTCACCGAAATCTATCACCTGTGATGGAACAGAAACGGTAGTCCGCGCTTGTACCCTTCTATTAGGAACAGACATTAACCTGTTCAAATAAAATTCCTTCATTCTCGAACTGTACACCGGATTGCCCACAACAACCACCCGGTTGTCCTTGTCAAGCAAGAATGTTTGATAAGGATATTCTGAAGGGAAATGATTCAACCGGTTCATTTTATCTTCCAAATCCAGACAAACTGGATAATCGAACTTTTCCATTCTCAGCACGCCCTTCATGATACGGACATTGTTCGGGTACAGGAAAAACAAGACAGGAACATCCAGCTCCAGAGAGTCCAGCTGACGGATGAACTCCTTCCAAGCCGGAAGCCGCAACTTGCAACTGGAACATCCTAAAGAATCAATGTAGGTGACAATCTTATATTCCGTCCGGGGTACCGTGTCATACACAAAATCCTTACCGTAAACACTGAACACGCATCCTTCCGGAAATTTAATTTCCTTTCCACTCCATTCCTTCAGCAATTGTCCAATTTGGTCTTTCTCCGTTTGCCCCTTGCACGATAAAAAGACAGACAACAATCCGAACACACATACAACAGACAATAATTTTCTCATTTGAAATAACATTTTACAAGAAACGGATTGTCCTCCTCGGTACGACCCTTCAATTTGGCAAATTCATGTTCATCCAGCACATGCTTGTAAGCTTCCATATCTTCATAAGAGGCCAAAGACAACAGGAAGTCGTCACAGAAATACATCGGATTGAGTATCACACCCTCCGTCGTCTGGCGAAAGAAAAAGCTTTTGCCATCTGACTTACGGTAAAACAAATGATCGCCAACACGTGGAGCGAACTCAAAACTAAATTGAGCATAGTAATATTTGTTATTTTGTCTGTTTTCCTGAATACAATAAGGAATAGTCGATTCCTGTAATAACTTTATTATATTACCACTTTCTTCTCTATCTCCTCTTTCTTTTAACGAAACTCCGAAATCCTCTATTGAATAATTATCATTACCAAAATCCCACCGATAGGCCACCTGCATGCCATTCAAATCCATCCGATAGACCTCGCGCTGGAAGGGACGGAAAAAGTACAAACCGTCCCCAAACTGATAAAATGCACGCGGAAATAAAAACATTGTACTGGGATTCCCATGCCAATATTCCCGCACACACTGTAGCGAATCCTTCGAAATCATACTAATCCCGCATTCCTTATCGGTTATCGGAAGCGTCCACGTCACAAAATAATCACCATAGTCCATCAAGGCCTGATAGTTTGACTTTCCCGGCAATTGCAGGCGTTCAAGAAAGCGGCCTTCGGCATCGTAAACAAACATCTCCCAGAAAGGTGACAACAGGCAGATGTTGCCGTTCCGCGAATCGTGTGCGACATCGTATACTTCCCGATATTCACCCACTCCTTCTCCCCGTCTGCCCACTTGTCTGACAAAACGCCCCTCCTCGTCAAAAAGGAACAAGGCATAGCGCTTGTGGTCGAACACCTCATAACGTCCGTTGGCACATAACACCTTATCCGGAAAAACAAGCAGGCAGGAATCATTGGTTTCCAAAGGAATCACTTCCAAACGACCGAACAAATCCTTCATGGAAACCTCCTGCTGCTCCAATGAAACACGCAAAACGGGACAATCGTCATACGTTTTTTTGTCCAAACATGAACAAAAAAGCAACAGACAAAAACCTATACTTATTATCTTTTTCATGTCATACAATTTTAATACATTTTCAGCAAGTTGATTCACAATCCGTTTGTTACCAATCCTCCCGTGAACCAACCTGCCTCATTTTACCGGTTTGTACTATGTCGTTACACTCCCTGATGCTTTAACGCCAAGGTTCAGCAAGTGCAATAACAATTCTGATCGCCATTAAAATGACAATTACCCCAATTATCAAATTTATAATAGCATCTGCCTACTCCATCGCTGCACGTGCGCGAACAAGTAATGGTCACCTCCGGCAATTCATAACGCGCCAGTGCCTCCACATTCTCCAACATCACGTCCGACATCATTTCCTTTGTCTGATGGGCATAAACGCCATAACCTGCCATTGCGGCGGCTACGGCTGCTACAAGAGCAACCTTTAAAAAATTCTTTTTCATGATATCTATTCATTTTGTTTATGTCAACGGGAATGAGCGGGAATGCCGATACCTCAAACCTCAGACAGTTCCCACTCATTCCTCTCTTTTCTATCATCATTTTCCCTCTTCCGCCTCGCCCGTCACTGTCAGCTTCAATTGTTCATCCTCCGTATTACTACACATTCAAATCCTCCGGCAAACCAAATTCTACAATAATAGGTTCCGGCTGTTGGGCAATACCATATATTTTCCCGTTTTCAGAGGAAATTGTCATTGTTTGGATTCTACAATCCAATGATAATACAGCAATTCTATTCCCTTCATAGTCAAACACCAATATTTTATTTGCCAAAGATTTATCCGGCTTCTTAAAATCGTATTCACTTAATAATTGATCCAAATACAAAAGATATACGTACCGTCCATCAGTATCCAAATCCAATACTTTTCCAAATGACTTTTCTCTATCAAACAATAAATCTCCATTCCTTATACCATAATGCGCCTCATTATAATAAAAACTCCATTTTTTGTACATTTTGTCAAATTTTAATTGATAACAGGACAAATAAGGCAAATTATTGGAAGCAAAAAACAGAGTACCTTCATGGGCAGCCAAGTGACCATGCAATCTGGTTCGAGAGGCATAGGGGGGAAGTTCTTCACGAACAGGAGACTCTCCAAACCGTTCGACAGGTCGTAAAGAATCGTCCAACAAAGTAAAGAAATTATTTTCCCCAGCACACACTTGAGACACAAAATGAGAATCGTCCAATCTGATAAAATAGTAATCAGGTAAATTAAGTTTTTCCTTTTCTCTTTTGTAAGGAACTTTCATTCTTTTCTGTTCGGAAACCGATATTTTACCATTAACCATATCCAGTCCCAACACAATTAATTCCTGCTTATTCACCTCATTGATTCCAAAAGAATTACCATAAGAATAAGTCAGCAAAGGCTGAAGATACTCACCGGGGCCATTACCCAGTGTACCATATTGAAAGACTTCTTTCATGTTATTTTGAAGAGAATAAAAGGTACAAATTTTATCGGTTTCCAATGATGTTATCAACAATAAAGAATCAAGAGACTGCATATACCCAATCGTCAACATCAATTCGGTATCATACGCTTTATGTTTCAATTCATATACATGCTCGAATTTCATCTTATCTGAATCCTTTGCAACATCGCGACAACCCACAATCCCGGTACAGGAAAGAAGGCATAAAGAATATATTTTCCAACAATTCATATTACAATAAGTTTTTATGCGGATCGGATGTTTCACATCCAATCCGCATTACTAACGTACAAATGTACGACGACAATTAAACATTGACTTCTTTATAGCCAACCTGGTTTCTTTTGATGTCCCAACAAAATATCTTCACCATAATCACCATATGGATAGATGACAACCATAGAGCACAGATCATTAGCCGGTTCACAATCATCACGCTCTACAGTCTCATACTCAGCCAGTGCCTCCACATTCTCCAACATCACGTCCGACATCATTTCCTTTGTCTGATTGGCATAAACGCCATAACCTGCCATTGCGGCAACGGCTGCTACAAGAGCAACCTTGAAAATATGCTTTTTCATATTTTGAAAAATTTTATTCCCTGTCCTACTATACATACCCTCCCCCTCAGGGAAACAGAAGAAGAGCATATTTTCCTTGGTTCCGTATCTATCCTTTCAACGGAACAGCGAAACGTATTGCCGCAAACATTTTTTATTCAGACCTTTGTTGTACCATCCTTATTCCTTCTCTTTTCTATCATCATTTCCTCTCTTCCGCCTCGCCCGTCACCGTCAGCTTCAGCTGTTCATCCTCCGCATTACAGCGCACCGTCACCTCCTTGCGGAAATGTCCCGGATTGTCCGCCTTGTAGGTCACACGCAATACCAAGCTCTCGTCCGGACGGGCCGGTTTCGCGTCGTACTCCACACGCGTACAGCCGCATGAGGCATAGGTGTCGAAAATCACCAACGGATGCCGCCCCGTGTTCTTCAGGACAAACTCCGCCGTCTGCTCCTCCCGCCAGTCAAAACGGCCCATGT
>CATXSD010000010.1 GCA_958402075.1 Mediterranea massiliensis
GGAGGCAGCCGCGCCGGGTGCGGGGCCCCACCTGGGTATGCCCTGCGACCCTGTGTGCGGACTGGTTCAGATACCCTGCATCGAGCGCAACGCCTATGCCGCCGCCCGTGCGCTGGATGCCAACCTCTACTCATCGTTCACCGACGGCATGCACCGCGTGTCGTTCGACAAGGTGGTGGAAGTGATGAAGCAGACCGGCAACGACCTGCCCTCGCTCTACAAGGAAACCAGCGAAGGCGGACTGGCCAAAGATTACGAGCCTATGTAATGCCAGCGACTCTGCAAAGGCTTAAGTAAATACAATGTCATCCCGGCCTTGTGTCGGAATCCATTGCCACACAACCTGTGGAATGTGGATTCCGTATCAAGTACGGGATGACAAAATATTAGCTCCCCTTCATTCCTGGGGCAGCTACTTACAAACAAAACAATTAAGCCAAGCTCCGCTGAACTTTGGCAAGGAAAGACACCTCACGGTAGCTTATTAAGGTCTTATTAATGTAACGTCTTCCCACATATCATCGACGTTCATTATCAGTGCTTTCGTACCTGCTTCACCACTGATATCCAATGGTTCATCTTCTTCATCTGGAACATCATCACCATCTTCATCAGTATCAGGAATACCATCTTCATCTGCATCACCATCAGCATCTCCTATTTTGGTTCCAATGGAATAAAAATGGTTTGCCCAAATAGAATAACTCCCTATTGCACTACCACCACTACTCATATGTAATAAGGCAGTATTAATTATGTCCCCATCTTCATCCAAATAATTAATATACAATGCAGAAGATTTATCAAGACTATAACTTGATACAGCAAAGGGCAGAATAAAGCAACTTCCAAACAAAGTATTATTAGCAAACTTCTTACCTTTGAATTTTGATGCATCCATATTTTCTGCAAAAATGACTTGATTTAAATCAGATCCGCCAATATCCTCATTCTCATCAAAAGTATAAGTAAGAGCATCCTTCGGACTTCGTTTCGCACCAGTCAAGTCAAATCGCAAGAGTTCTTGGGGACTAACAGTTTCTGTATATCCATTTGCAAATTTACCTTCGTTTTCTCTACCATTGTTATTTTTATCCCTATATATCCCTTCCGCAGGCATCACCAAACCAGTTGTTGTCATCGCGGCATTAACCGTAATATATTTAACTTCTTTCTTTACGCCACTTTCATCATTAAGCACAGCAGGGATATTCTTCAAATAGACCAATAAACCTGCAACCTGGCGCTTCAAGGTTATTTCAGGAGATTCATTAAACAATCCATAATCATTTATATAAGCACGAACACTTCCTGCAAAATATTCCTGAAGGTCTACGGAATTAGAAACGCTCTGATTATCCATTAATATATAATCATTTTTTGCAGAAAAATCCTTATTTGCAGTAAGTTCAAGTGGAGTTTCCTCTCCATCTACATTATATCCATACGCAAATATATATACGTTTTGTTTTTTAGCTTTAGTCATATCCAATTCTACTGTAATCTGCTCTGGAGGATTATTACCAATCGTAATAACATTATCCGCATAGGACAAACCTCCATCTACTTTAGTAATACTAATATCATCCCGCTCTGATTTATCACTATAATCAAAGAATCTCAATTGTATTCTATTGATATTATTAGTAGCCTCATTATCATAAATCGGTCTCGCCGCCCTTGTCAGGCCATTAGACAGCGAAATCTTGAGGACATTACCTTCCAGTTGCATTTCACTGCCTGCTCCATTTTCCTTCTCCACGTACACAATCTCTCTTTGCGTACACCCGGCCAATGCCATTACAATCGCAAAAGCCGCCCATAAAAACAAATTTCTTTTCATATCTCTTTAGAATTTAATTAAACATATATTTTATCGAACACTCTTATATTTCCAAATTGTGTACTGCGTCCCACCCGTCGTCCATCAGGATATAGATGCTTACGTCGCCCGTATCCTGGTTGTAAACATATCGCAGAACGGTTATCTCGTTGCGCTTTATCTCGGCCTGCACCGCCTTAAGGTTGATTACGGGCACTTCCATCTCCGGTCTGTCGTACAGGTAGGCCACAATCCGGCTTCCCGATGAAGAGACCGACGGAGAGAGCCAGGTGCTGCTCACGAAACTGGAGCTGCGCTCGGTCCACGTAGTGTAAGTCACCACCGTCTCACTCTCCGAATAATGGAAATCGTAGTCCACATTGCCCGTCACGCCGCTCACCTCCTTCATCGACCAGCCTATCTCGGGCGGAAAGTCCACTGCCTGAATCAACAGCTTGCCTTTCAGTCGCTTCAAGCTCACCACGTAGTCGTAGTGCAGTTCGTCGTAAAGCAGTTCGTCGGCCGTCATATAGACGTCATAACCTTCCACATGTCCCTGATGCAAATCATAATACCTGCCGTCAGACAAAATACCGTCTTCACGCAGGATATTGCCCCATACCACCAATCCATAGCGCCCGAAAGGCAAATTTTCGGGCAGGTAGGCGGTAGCCATCTCTGCATCGCCTGTCACGTCATGCAGATGGCGCACACTGACCACTTCGCCCGTATCGAGATTGTAGAGCACATAGAACAGCTTCTGTATATAGCTGCGAAAACTCATATCCTCGTCAATGCGATGGTCCAGCCCCGTTTCGTGTTCCACGTAGTCTATGTTGGCATAGTTCTTGTCCGCGATGGCTATCTTGACCTGCAAGGGCGGACAAGGATATATCTTGTCGCGAATGCATGACGACAGCAGGACAAGCGTTGCCGCCAATATCCACAGGGGAGTGTATGTCGCTATCCTTTTCATTGATTGCAGTCTTTTTCGGGTTCCACAATTTTCAGGAAAGCCTCTTCATGGCGGTAACGGGCAAAATCGGGTTCGCCCATCGCCCGCCTGCGCAGACGTTCTTCCCGGCAGGCTTCGCCTATGGTGCGATAAAAGCCGGCATCGTCGCGCAGGCGTGCCGCAATGAGTGCCCGCACATAAGCGGCCAGGGGGCCACTGTCTGCCACCTCGTCCATAACAGCCTTCGCCTCGGCATTATGCTGCACGCTCAGGGCCACGATGGCACTGTTCACGTCACGATAGTCCTTCAGGAGGCGGTAGGCCTCGCCCAGTCTCCGCTGGCGTGCCATCAGCAGCCCCAGGTTGTAACGGGCTTCGGGCAACTCCACATCCTGCAGCAGCTCCACCGCCCGCTCATAGTCGCCTGCATAGACATAGCTTGCCGCCAGCGCATTGAGCGTCTCGGGCGAAAATTCTTCCAGCCGCTCGAGCGTGCGCCTTGCCTCATCCTCCTGCCCCAAACGCAGGTAGAGTACAGCCAGGTTGTTGGCCGCCACCTGCGACTGGGGGAAATAGGTCATCAGCGTATGGTAGACCTCCATCTTGCTGCTGTCCGAAGCGGCCAGTGAGGCCACTCTCAGCAGTTCGTCCTCGTTGAAGGCATCGGGGCGCGTACGGTACATGGTCTGCAGTTCGTTGTCCGTAGTAAAGCTGCGCATGGTATAGCTGTAAGTGTATTCCACCTTTCGGTCCTTCTGGAGATATTTGTTCCGTATGTCGGGCCAACAGGACAGGTTGCGGATGTAACGTTCCTGCACATCGTCGTTATCCTTGGCATAACGGGTCAGAATATCCTTCACGGCCAGCGAGTCGGGATGTCCGTCGGCCTGCATGGCGTGGTACACCGGCCACCAGCCTTCAGGACGCGAGCCCACGGCAATGAGCCGCTGCACGTCCGGGCGGATTTCCAGTTCGTCCACCAGCCAGCGTCTGGCCGAAGCGGCGCGCCTACGTGCCAGCGTGGCGTTGAAAGCCAACGGACCGTCGGCCGACGCCATACCGTAGATATGGATATTCCTGACCGTGGCCAGCGTATCGGACAGGACGGGACGCAGAACCGTCGTCATGCCATCCAGCTCATGGCGATTGTTGCCCATCTCCAGATTGATGTCGTGACGGTTGATGACAAACTGCAACAAAGCCTCCCCCCTGCCCTCACGCACCTTGGGACGGACGACGAACTCCGGTTCTATCCAGGCTAAGTCAAAGGCCTCCCTGACGTCTATCAGTGTAACCAGATTGCTGATGGAAGCCACCTCTACCGTATCGAGGCCTGTGCACTCGCCGCATCCGTCGCTGCTCACGACGGCCCGTATCTGTCCTGTCGCCAGGTTTCGGGGCATGGCAAAAGTTTCCCAATAGGGTAACTCAAACGGCCGGGAAGGATGCTCCGCCGTCTTCCGCACCTGTAGGGAGTCATACGGGTCATGCCAATCATCCAGCGCTTTCCTGCGCGCTGCCTTCTTTTCATAGACAGTACCGTCCACTACCAATGGCGTCAACTCTTCCCACACCGTTTCGCCCATCATCAGCTGGGGGACGATAATCAGGCGACTGCGTTTGGAAACGTAACGGCCAGGAATTTGGAACACCGTTTCCAACACAATATTTCCCGCCGTGTCCGGCATCAGGACACAAGAATCGGGCGTTACGGTAATCCGCTCCACATTCTTCCTGCCGGTAGCACACCCCGTCAGGAAGAATGCAAGTACCGGCCATAGGGCTATATGCAACAGGAGATGTTTCTTCATGCTCTTCCTTTCTTTTTAGAAAACGTACACCAATGAAACGGCCGCTTTAGTCGGCCCGAAGTAATTCTTGCGTTCAGTTGTCTTACACTTCTCGCAATAAATGCGCGGACTCTTGTCAAACCAGAGACGGGCATACCCGATGCCGACGGCGGCCTCCAGGTTCCAATGCGGGGAGAGTATCCAGTTGTAGCCGTACGTCATTCCGCCTCCGGCCAGATAGCCATCGTAACGCTTGCTCCCGAATCCACCGAAATACTGTGCCCCATGCAGATGCAATCCTACAAAATGTCCTTCGAACTTCTCGCAGAACCAGTATTTCAGTTCGGGCTGCACCAGCCAGAAACGCATCTTCCTGTCATCCCTGAAAGTCCACGGATTGTATGCGGCAGCAAGCTCCAGAGACATTTTGTTTCCAGTGGCCAGCTCCACTCCCAGATTGGGAGTGGTGGCCAGCCAGAACAAGGCATTGGTCTTCACCGCTGCTTCCTGCGCCGACAGGTGTGTGGCAAAAACGACTGCCGCACATAAAAACTGAGTCAACACGAAAAGGAATCTACCCATACCATATTATAATTGATTGTTTGTTTTGTTTGTACAAACGGCTTCAACAGCCGTTCATACCCGTTTATCGTCCATCAGGACGTCAATGACTTTTGCAATTGATTGTCAAAGATAAATGATAGGCAGCACAACGACGTTCCATTTCCACAAATTCACTGTAGCAAAAGAACAAAAAAACAATACAGGCAACGGGAAGCATTGTGCAAATTCCACAACCGTCTGATCGGTAACGCTTTACAATTCAAAGCGTCCATCTCTTCCAAGACAGAAGCCTTACGGAGAAGAAGCTGCACCTGGAAACAAATATACCTTTTGAAACGTTCATATATACAATGTGGCACCACATGCAGGCCCAGCCTGCACCGAACGGCCTCTTCAGGAACGTTTCCTGTCAGAACTTCCTACGGCTGATGAACTGCTTGGGAGTAAGCCCTGTAATCTGCTTGAACTGTCTGTAGAAGGATGTTTTGGACCCGAATCCGGCCTGCTCGTACAAGTCGTCCATGCTGTCAAAACCGCCGTTTTCCATCTGCCGGATTACATAGTTCACTCTGTATTCGGCCAGCCACACACTGAAACTGCTACCTGTCATCCGGTTTATAGCTGCGGAAAGGTAGGTGCGGTTGGTCGCAACGATTTTGGCAAGCAAGGACATGTTCAGCTCAGGATTCAGAAAAGGACGCTCCTTCTCCATGACAAGCAACACGCGACAGTATAACCCGCGATAAAAATCGTCGTCCTGAGCTTCACCGGAAGAAACCTCTTCGGACACTTCTCCAGCAGGTCCACCGGAGTCCGGCACCATCGGTAATGCGGGGACATCGCGCAGACAGCCCGTCAGGTAAAGATTGATTTCACGCCATTCGATATAGCGTCTCATCAATGTCTCGAACAACGTACGAAGCCGTCGCTTCTTATGCCGCCAATAAACGATTCCTCCGATTACCAGCGTTCCCAACAACAGAACGGTCAAAGCCAGAATAACAATCTCCATTTGTCGCCTGACAAGCAGATTCTCGGCCTGCACAAGTTGTTTTTCCTTACCTGCCACATCCAGCTTGACGGAATAATAGGCCAACATTCCGTTCATCCGAAAGTCATAATACTGCCCGGTGACAGTCCGATAGGCGGGCAACAGCTCCAGGGCTTCTTTCATGCGGCCCCTATCCAGACAGACACCCATCAACGGGTCGGCCACTTCGAACAACTGATAGCTGGCAGGTTTTGACACAATCAGTTCCTTGGCCTCATTGTAATAACGGTCGGCCTTTTTCCCGTCACCGGCCAAGTCGTAAGCGCGTCCCAATCTGAAACAGACCGCTTCAAAAGAAACGGCCTGGTCTTTATAAGGATAGTATTCGTCGTGCAATTCTTGGAGCAAACCTACGGCCCGGTCCAGGGAATCGGGTATCTCCGCCAGATACCATCCCTTCAGGAAACGGGTAAAATACTGCACCGACCGGTAAGAACCGGGAAGCATATCTTTTTCCTTTATCTGCAATTTGTCAATCAACGACAGATAGTACGAGGCCGAATCGTATTTCTCGGTATACACCATATGCATGGCCTTTGACAGATAGGCATTGGCCCTTGAAAGCGTATCGGTCTGTTCAGAGTTGGCCAGAATCCGATTGAACAGCGCATCGGCTTCATCATCCAGTTTCCAGTTCGAATAAATCAGCGCCAGCAAATTGGAAGCACGGTTCAGGCAGTCCGTATCGCCCAAAGAATCGGCCACAGCAATCCCCCGTTGAAGACAGACAAGGGCTTTCTTCAAATCATTGTTATTCATGTAAACCGAAGCGGCAAGCGAAAACGAATGAGCCCACATCCGGTATTGCCGGGGGGCCAACTGCGAAGGAGAGACAGATGTCAGTTCATCGCACAACAACAGAAAGGTATCCAAGTTATTATGGACCACCACCATGTTGTTGACCACATAACGATAGGCACTGTCAAAACGTTCCGACACGACTCCTGCATCTGGCAGCACAGGTTTGTTTCGGGCACAAGATGTAAAGATAAAAAAGGCAATCGAACAGAGTATTCCCCATTTCATAAAATTGTTCGTTTTGTTTGAATAGCAAAGTTGCTATTTTGCAAATATACGAAAAATGGGGAAAAGCCCGCACCTGTATTCACTAAAAATTACCATATCTATTAAAATAACAGGACAATTCTACACTTTCATCACAATTTCTCTTCCATTTAAGCGGAGAAAACCAACATTTTGCCCAGCCTAAACAAACAGTTTACCCAGCTTAAACAGTTCATTTAAGCCGGGTAAACGGATGCTTTAAGCTGGGCAAACAAATGTTGAAAACGGGTCTTTTTCTTCACCCTACTTCAAAGAGAAACCTAACCAGGTCAGTCGTCTATGTCTATCAGCTGTCCCTTCTTGTTGAACTTCAGTGAAAGGCGGTTGCTCAGTTCCACTTCGACCTCACCGCGGTCGCGCTCAATCTTGTTGTAGACCACCCCCGGATACTGCGCATTGACAAACTGCTGTACATAGTCCGGAACCAGCGCTTTGGGCAGTTCGCCCCGCTTGCAGTCCACTTCCTCCCAGTTGCCCTTGCCGTCGAACTCAATCTTGGTGCGGTCAGTCATCACCACCTCATATTTCTTCGAAAGGAATTCGCTCTCCACCTTAATATAGGAAATCTGCTGACCGTCAAAATATTGTTTCAAAAAAGTCTGGGCCGCTGCCGGCAGTTCTTTGGGATTCATCGTTATCACGTCGCGGGCAACACCGAGCTGTATCGTTGCCACCATTACCATCAGGAATGCAATCATCTTTTTCATCTTCTTTCTTCTTTTTATGGGTTAATACTATCTTTGTTATCGTTCATGATGCAAAGAAAGCAGGCAATTTGGGAAAAAATCGGGAAAAACAGAACACTTTCCTGCATTTTACACTATTTAACCAGTGAAAAGGTATGCATACCCTCTTCCCACCGATAGGAAAGATGGAGCGAACAGCCCGAAGCAATAGCCTCGCTGATGGCCAGTCCCAGTCCGGTGGATTCCTTCTTGCGGTCCATGCTGTGGGCAAAGCGCTTGAACAGCATGGTTTCGTCCAGCGGGGCTGTCCCGCTGTTCTTCACCACCAGCGACATGGGAGTGGTTTGCACCACCAGTCTTCCTCCGTCCTGATTATGGAGAAGGGCGTTCTTCACCAGGTTGGTGACAAGGATATGGGCCAGCGAAGCATTGCAGCGTATCACGAATGGAGCGTCTCCCTTCAACCGTTCCAGCTGGATCTGCTTGTGCTCGTAGATATCCATCAGGTCGGGCAACAGGTCGTCCAGCAACTCGTCTACCGACACATCCTCCGTCTCGGCATACTGCCCGTTCTCGATGCGCGAAAGCAGCAGCAAGGCCTTGTTCAGCTTCACAGCCCGTCCCAGGGTGGCGTAAATGGAATCAATCTCCTTCAACTGCTCTTCGGTCATGCCGTCGCTTTCGGCCAGCAGTTCCAGCTTGCCGCGGGCAATGGCCAGCGGAGTCTGCAACTCGTGCGAGGCGTTCTCGATGAACTGCTTCTGTTCCTCGTAAGCCTTGTGGCTGCGGTTGGCCATGTCACAGGCCACATCGCCCAGCAGGCGAAATTCGCGAATGCCGGTATCGTTGTCCAACGGTGGCACTTCAGCTCCCGGATTCAACCGCTGCAACCAGTCCATCAGCCGGTTCATGGGTTGGAATATCTTCTGGAGAATGAGCCGTGTACCTACAGCCGTACAACAAAGGAACAGAACGAACAACGCCGCCAGATACCAGAACATCGCGTTGACCATATCGTCACGCTCCAAAGTAGAAATCATCAGTTCCAGTTCGTAAAACTGCCCGTCGGGCATGCGGAAGGCCGTGCGATAGACGCGTACCGGCTCGTTCTCGTCCTCGCTCTCCACATAGACCAGCGAGTCGTAGAACATGTCGCGGTAGTTTTCCCCTTCCTCCACCGAAATGGGATGGAAATAATAAAAGGACATCAGGTTGCCCTCGGTCTCCAACGTCGAAGGATCGTAGAGGGCATTGTTGATAATTATTTGGGCATAGTTCTCCAGCGTGTCGTCGGTCTCGTCCATTACTTCGTACATAATGGTGTAATAGAACAACACGCCCCACACGGCCATCAGTCCCAGCAACCAGAGGGAGAGCTTGCGGTAGGTATAATGAAGCAGCCTCATACTTCCGACAGCTTGTAACCGAAACCGTAAACAGCCTTCACCTCCACCGTTGCCCCGGCCTGCTTCATTTTCTTACGCAGGTTCTTGACCTGCGAATAGATGAAATCGAGCGAATCGGCCTGATCGATGTTATCCCCCCAGACAGATTCGGCCAAACTCATGCGATTGATGACCCGATTGGGATTGACCACAAAATAATAAAGCAGATCGAACTCCTTGCGGTTGAGCTGCATGGGGATGCCGTCCACCTCAGCCTGACGTTTGTCGGGGTAGAGTACCAGGTTACCCATAGCCACACTGGTATCGCCGTTGTTCTGCCGGCGGCGTATCAGCGACTTCACGCGGGCATTGAGTTCGGCCAGATGGAAAGGCTTTGTCAGGTAGTCGTCGGCTCCCAGTTCCAGCCCGTCCACCTTGTCGTCCAGCGAATCCTTGGCCGAAATGATGAGCACACTGTCGCTGCGGTGCAGGCGCTTCAGCTCGCGCAGCAGGTCCAGACCGCTTCCGCCCGGCAGCATGATGTCCAGCAGAATGCAGTCGTAGTCATAATCATTGATCTTGTCGAATGCCGAATGATAGTCGGCGGCAGTCTCGACCACAAATTTTTCTTTCAGGAGCGAGGCGCGGATGGTTTCGCGCAAGTCCTGCTCGTCTTCTACTACTAATATCTTCATGGCAACAAATGTAACGTGCAATGTTGGAAAGATTCTGGATTGCACCAGACAAAGAAACGAAAAATCAAGGGGAACACCAAGCAAAAGCGCAGGAAATAAACAAGTCGAAAGGTAAGCCGGCAGCGTCTTCAAACAACAAAAACGACATAACAAACAAAATAATCATAGAAAAAAGACAGATATTTAAAAATAATCCATACATTTGGACGCACAAATTTTAAAAACTAACCACTATGAGCAAACGAACAAAAAGATTTATCCTGACGGAAGACGAAATTCCACAATATTGGTACAACATACAGGCCGACATGGTAAACAAGCCCATGCCGCCGCTGAACCCCGCCACCCGCCAGCCGCTGAAAGCCGAAGACCTCTACCCCATCTTCGCCAAAGAGCTGTGTCACCAGGAACTGAACCAGACCGACCCTTGGATTGAAATACCCGAAGAAGTGCGCGACATGTACAAATACTACCGCAGCACACCGCTGGTACGCGCCTACGGACTGGAAGAAGCACTGGACACACCGGCACACATCTACTTTAAGAACGAGAGTGTCAGCCCCATGGGATCGCACAAGCTGAACTCCGCCCTGCCACAGGCCTATTACTGCAAAAAAGAAGGCGTGACCAACGTGACGACCGAGACCGGCGCCGGACAATGGGGAGCCGCCCTGGCCTATGCCGCCCGGCTCTTCGGACTGGAAGCCGCCGTCTATCAGGTAAAGATCAGCTACGAACAGAAGCCCTACCGCCGCAGCATCATGCAGACCTACGGGGCTCAGGTCACTCCCTCGCCGTCCATGTCGACCCGCGCCGGCAAAGACATCCTGACCGCCCACCCCAACCACCAGGGCTCACTGGGAACAGCCATCTCCGAAGCCATCGAACTGGCCCGCACTACGCCCAACTGCAAATACACCTTGGGATCCGTTCTGAGCCACGTCACCCTGCACCAGACCATCATCGGCCTCGAAGCGGAAAAGCAGATGGCCATGGCCGGCGAATATCCCGACATGGTGATTGCCTGCTTCGGCGGAGGTTCCAACTTCGGCGGTATCTCCTTCCCCTTCATGCGTCACAACATTCTGGAGGGAAAGACAACCCGGTTCATTGCGGCCGAACCTGCTTCCTGTCCCAAGCTGACGCGAGGCAAATTCCAGTACGACTACGGTGACGAGGCCGGCTACACACCGTTGCTGCCCATGTTCACCCTGGGACACAACTTTGCCCCTGCCAATATCCATGCAGGCGGACTGCGTTACCACGGCGCCGGTGTCATCGTGTCGCAACTGCTGAAGGACCACCTTATGGAAGCTGTCGACATCCAGCAGCTGGAGTCGTTCGATGCCGGCTGTCTATTTGCCCGTGTCGAAGGCATCATCCCGGCACCCGAATCGTGCCACGCCATCGCCGCCACCATCCGAGAGGCCAACAAGTGCAAGGAAACAGGTGAAGAGAAAGTCATCCTGTTCAATCTCTCTGGCCACGGCCTCATCGACATGGCTTCGTACGACAAATTCCTGGCAGGCGACCTGGTGAACTACTCGCTCACCGACGCCGACATCCAGAAGAACCTGGACGAAATCAACGGACTGGCCCAATAAGCCGCTCCAGCCAGCCTCTCATTAAACAATCAGGGGAATGTACATCTCGGTACATTCCCCTGATTCTTATCCCCATTTCGGGTTTACTTCTGCAACGGGCAGTTCTGACGGTGCATCGGCTGTTGCCCCTTGGCCATCGGCATCTGCTTGCGGACAAACTTATGCATACGGTGACCACCCTGACAAGGGGTCTGCTTGAATATTTTCTCGATTTGCTTGGCGGTCAGCATTTTCTTGAATTCCTTATAATACTTCTCGCGCGTATCCAACATCTTGCGGCACCGGTCAAAACGCTGTTCAATCCGGGCTTCAATCTCCGCATCGGTCAATGCCTTCTTTTCCGCTTTCCGGCACTGTGCACCTTCAGCCGGACAATCCTGGCGGGCTTCTTTCCTGATGTCACGCAAATCTTTCAGATACTGCTGATAAACGGGAGCAAACTTGGCTGACGTCGCATCGTCCAACAGCAAGGCCGCAGACATCCGTTCCGTTTGTTTCTGTATCATCTCTTCCTCCGTCATACGAGGTTTCTTTGCCTTCTCACCCATCGTCTTCTGTTCTACCTGTGCTGACAAACTTCCTGCAACCAACAGGACAAATACCATCAATGACATTACTTTTGCTTTCATAAAAATCTCCTTTTTAATTAATATTACTACAAATAGGGCCTGCCATTCCCGACATCCGGAATAAGGGAAAGCCGACAGGCCTCACATTTGCTTAGAAAGCGAAAAGCACCAAAAGTAACATCGGACGGCCCCATTTTTGTAATTTATTAACAACAGAACGTTTATAAGCAAAAAAAATAGGAATGAATCACGGCAAGTGTCTGCCGGAATACATTCCCATTTCAAAAAGTAACAACTATAACTTTGAGAACGATTACCAGAATCTGTTCCGTTCGGGGCTGTACTCAAAACCTACAGCCTTCAGTCTTCTGACAATGTCTGCCTTTTCTACATTCATATCCTCGCAAAGAGCATCAAGCGAAGGATAGAAATCTCTTAATTTCATGTTGATGAAGCTATACAGCATCATCGGTTCTTCGGGTAATTTCATTTGCTACAATCTTTTGATAAACTAATACCGGCGCAAAGATAGATGTTTTTTCATATATGCATTCTTGATTTATATCAATTTTAACACAGAATTTATACCTTTGTACCGTCATTCAAAATAGAACGTTCATGAAAAACAATCTACTGTCTGAACACCTCACCTATAACGGCGACAACAGTACGCATACCCATGTACACCTGCTCCGCTACTCGTCCGACTATTTTGACGAAAGCATCTGTACAACCTTTGAAGAAATTGTTGCCAAGAGTACGAACGAACATAAACTCTGGATCAGAGTCCACGGACTGAAAGATACTGAATACATCAAGAACATCTGTACCCATTTCAAAATCAGCTTCCTGATGATGCAGGACATCCTGAACGTAGACCATCCCAGCAAGATTGAGAAAAACGGAGAATTCAACTTTGTAGTGACCCGCATCTTCCACGGTGACGTAGTCTCTTCCGTCAGACTGATACAGGGGCAGGATGTCGTGCTGACCTTTACCGAAGGGGAAGCCACTTTCTTCGATGATGCCGTCAAGGCCCTGCAGGAAAATGTTCTGAAGATACGCACACGCACGTCCGACTATCTGTTCTCTGTCCTCTTCAACGAACTGGTGTCCAGCTACGTTTCACTGGCCATCGAAATAGGCGACCAACTGGACGATCTGGAAACGGAACTGCTGGCCGCCACCACCAGCTACAACATCCGCATGCAGTTGCAGTTGCTGCGCAAACGATACATGGAGATAAAACGTACGGTAGTCCCGCTAAAAGACCAATACTCCCGAATTCTGCATCCCGACTCCGAACTGGTCAGCGAAACCAACCGTCCCTTTTTCAACGACGTCAACGACCACCTGCTCAATGCCGTCCAACTGACGGAAGGCTGTCGTGACACCCTGTCTTCACTGATGGATCTCTACATTTCGAACAGCGACATGCACATGAACTACATCATGAAACGACTGACCATCGTGTCGACCATCTTCATCCCGTTGACTTTCCTGGTAGGCGTGTGGGGCATGAATTTCAAGTTTATGCCGGAACTTGACTGGCAGTACGGATACCTCATGGCCTGGGGAATCATGCTGATTGCCGGCCTGGCCTCCTACCTGATTCTGAGATCACGCAAATGGCAATAAAAAAAGAGAACGCGTTCATCCTGCATAAGGTATTGAACGCGTTCCCCTTTTTTATCAAACAAATATTCTTTCTTTATTCCAACTTATGGATGATGAGTCCTGAACGGAGTTTCGGCTCGAACCACGTTGTCTTGGGCGGCATGATGTTGCCGGTATCAGCGATATCCATCAGTTGCTTCATGCTGACCGGATAAAGCGCCAGGGCCACCTTCATTTCTCCGCTGTCCACCCGACGTTTCAGTTCGCCCAGGCCACGGATGCCACCCACAAAGTCTATACGCTTGTCGGAGCGCAAATCCTTGATGCCCAAGATTTCATCCAAAATCAGATTGGACGAAATGGTGACGTCCAGTACACCGATGGGGTCATTGTCATCGTAAGTACCGGGTTTCGCTGTCAGGCTATACCACTTGCCATCCAGATAAAGGGAGAAGTTGTGCAACCCCGCAGGCTTGTAAATTTCCGTACCCTTCTCTTCCACAATGAAATTTTTGTTCAATGCTTCCAAAAACTGCTGGGGTGTCAAGCCGTTGAGATCTTTCACCACGCGGTTGTAGTCAATGATAGTCAGCTGGTTGGCAGGGAAGCAGACGGCCATGAAGTAATTGTACTCCTCATCGCCCCGATGATGGGGATTCTGCTTGGCCTTCTCGGCACCCACCAAGGCTGCGGCTGCACTGCGATGATGTCCGTCGGCAATGTAGAGGGCCGGCATCTTGGCAAACTCGCGCGTGATGGTAGCGATGTCTTCCGGCTGGTCGACAATCCAGAAAGTATGGCCGAAACCGTCGTCGGGGGCCACAAAGTCATAAACAGGCTTCTGCGCAGTATAGCGGGCAATGATGGCATCAAGCGTCTTATTGTCGGGATAGGCAAAGAATACCGGTTCGATATTGGCATTGTTCACGCGGACATGCTTCATGCGGTCTTCCTCCTTGTCGCGACGGGTCAGCTCGTGCTTCTTGATGACGCCGTTCATGTAGTCGGGCACATAGGCGCCAACCACCAGGCCGAACTGCGTCTTGCCGTTCATCGTCTGAGCATAAATATAATAGTTCTCCTTTTCGTCCTGCGCCAGCCAACCCTTGTCCTGAAACTTCTGGAAATTTTCCGCGGCCTTCTGATAGACACGCGGATCGTGCTCGTCGGTACCTACAGGAAAGTCTATCTCGGGCTTGATGATATGATAGAGCGACATCTCATTACCTTCGGCCTCGGCACGGGCTTCGTCAGAGTTCAATACGTCGTAAGGGCGTGACGCTACTTTCTCCACCAGGTTCTGCGGTGGACGGATGCCTTTGAATGGTTTGATTGTTGCCATGATATCGTTTCTGAAATCTGAATTCTAAATTAATCTCATTTGTTCACGCGGAATTTCTCGCAACCATCTTTCAGGAAGCCGACAATCTGCTTGGCGGCGGCGATACCGGCATTGATGTTGGCTTCAGCCGTCTGGGCTCCCATCTTCTTGGGTGTAGAGAAATAGCGCCCGGGGAACTTGGAAGCAAACTCTTCGTTGGCGGCCGGCATGATGTCAGTCATATACTTCAGGTCGGCACGTTCTTCCATCAGCTGGATCAGTTCGGCTTCGTTGATGACTTCCTTACGGGCTGTGTTCACCAACAGACCACCCTTCGGCATGCGTCCTACGAGGGCATGATTAATGGAGTTCTTTGTCTCGGCAGTTGCGGGTATGTGCAAGGAAACGATGTTGCAGGTAGAATAGAGTTCCTCGGCACTGGCCACGGCCTTCACACCGTCTGCCTCAATCGCTTCCTTGGGGCAGAAAGCGTCGTAAGCATAGATGTCCATACCGAAGCCCTTGGCTATACGTGCCACGTTGCGGCCTACATTGCCGTATGCATGAATACCCAGCTTCTTTCCCTTCAGCTCGGAGCCGGACGTGCCGTTGTACATGTTGCGTACCGCCATTACCATCAGTCCGAAAGCCAGTTCGGCTACGGCGTTGGAATTCTGACCCGGTGTATTCATCACGCACACATTGTGAGCCGTAGCGGCTTCCAAATCCACGTTATCGTAACCGGCCCCGGCACGTACCACAATCTTCAGCTGCTTGGCTGCATCGAACACTTCCGCATCAATGACATCACTACGGATAATGATGGCATCGGCATCTTTCACAGCTTCCAGCAATTTGGCTTTCTCGCCATATTTTTCCAGCAGAGCCAGTTCGTAACCTGCTGCTTCTATCTCATTACGTATGCCGTCCACAGCCACTTTGGCAAACGGCTTATCGGTTGCTACCAATACTTTCATAACTACAGTGTTTTTTGATGGTTAAAAAAAGACTTCACCACAGAACACACCATCATCACAGTCATCATCCCATAAGAGTATCTGTGGTAATCTGTGCAATCTGTGGTGAAGAACAATCGGTTTATTTTTAATTAATGAAGTTTCTCAAATTCCTGCATGCAGTCTATCAAAGCCTGTACACTTTCCTTCGGCAGGGCATTGTAGCACGATGCACGGAAACCGCCCACTGAACGGTGTCCCTTGATGCCCACCATACCTCTTTCGGTAGCGAACTTCAGGAAGTCGGCCTCCAGTTCCTTGTATTCAGGAGCCATGACGAAACAGATATTCATGCGCGAACGGTCTTCCTTGGCAGCCGTACCTACAAACAACTTGTTGCGGTCTATTTCTCCATAAAGCATCGCAGCCTTTTCGATGGCACGGCGTTCCATTTCCTTCACACCACCCTGTGCCTTGATCCAACGGAGTGTCAGCATGGCCGAATAGATGGGCAGTACGGGAGGAGTATTGAACATGGAACCACCGTCGATGTGAGTCTGATAGTTCAGCATGGTCGGAATGTAGCGGGACACCTTGCCCACTGCATCGTTCTTCACAATCACGAACGTCACACCCGCAGGAGCCAGATTCTTCTGCGCACCACCATAGATACAGATATATTTGGATACGTCTACAGGGCGGGAAAGAATATCGGACGACATATCGGCCACCATGGGTACGGGTGAATCCGGATCCTTCAATATTTCAGTACCGTAGATTGTGTTGTTGGTTGTGATATGGAAATAGTCGGCATCAGCCGGAACAGTATAATCTTTGGGAATATAAGTATAGGTAGATTCTGCCGAGCTGGCCACCTCTACCGTCTCGCCAAAGCCTTTGGCCTCCTTCATTGCCTTCTTGGCCCAAACGCCTGTATTCAGATAGGCAGCTTTCTTTTCAAGGAAATTATAGGGAACCATGCAGAACTGGGTACTGGCACCACCACCGAGGAACAGAACGGAATAACCGTCAGGGATATTCAGCAATTCCTTGAACAAGGCAACTGCTTCGTCCATCACGGCCTGAAAATCTTTGGAACGATGGCTGATTTCCATAACGGAAAGGCCTGAGCCGTTAAAATCCAATACACCTTTTGCTGTTTCTTCGATGACTTCACGCGGAAGAATGGAAGGTCCTGCACTGAAATTATGCTTTTTCATTGTAACAAATATTTTGGTTATACGATGCGTTATTTATGTCTTTCGACATGGCGAATTTACGGATTTAATTCAATAAACCAAACTTTTCCATTCATTTTCTCACCTTTCAGGGGGAAATGCTTTCCAATTTATTGCATTTCATCGCATATACCCACTATTTTGTTATGTAGAGATAGCAAATTCCGCTTCTGAAACCTATCAAATTGTAAGAATACAACCATTCATCACCTCAAATATCCGATATATAGTTTACAAAATGAAAGTTAAAACAGCTTTATTCATCACTTGGCTTCTTCAATCAACGTCTTTATTCCCTTGATTTTTTCGCCCTGAACCAAAGCAAGCAGCTGCTTGCACTTGCTGCGACGGACGGCCACAAAAGCATAGTGGTCCTTCACGTCTACCTGCCCCACGTCCTCGCGCGACAAGCCACCTTTCTTATATAAGAAGCCTACAATATCCACTTTGTTCAACTTGTCTTTTTTCCCCTTACCTATATATAAGGTAGTCCATCGTGCCTTGACAGGTTTGGGAGTCTCTTCGGGCAACGCAAAAACCGGAATGTCCTGAGGTACATATTCAGGCAGACGTTCCTCCGGGTGGAGCAGCAGGAACGACGAACCTGTAGCCTCCCAGCGGGCAGTACGTCCGTTACGATGCGTAAAGGCCTCTTCATTGACCGGCAAATGATAATGCACGATATTCTCCACACCAGGTATGTCAAGTCCGCGGGCAGCCAGGTCGGTAGACACCAGTACAGGCGAGCTGCCGTTACGGAATTTGTAAAGTGCCCGTTCGCGGTCGGGCTGCTCCATGCCGCCATGAAAAGCCTCGCAAGGAAACTTCTTCGATTTCAAGTAACCGGCCACGCGATCTACGCTCTCCCGATAGTTGACGAATACCAGTGTCGGCTTGTAAGCCACGGTGCAAAGCAACCTGTACAAGATGTCGAGCTTGTCTTTCTGGGGCGAAAGGACCTGTTGCAAAGTCAGTCGCGAAGAGACTCCTTCTTCTGTCAGGAAATCCAGTTTCTCTACGCCGGCCTCTCCTTCAGCCACCCCCGTAAACTGAGGAATCTCTTCGGCGTCGGTCGCCGAAAGCAGCACCCGCTTTTTCAGGGCGGGAAGCTGGCCCACCACCTCGGCCATCTCTTCCTGAAAGCCGAATTCCAGGCACTTGTCGAATTCGTCGATGACCAGCGTCCGAATCTCTTCTACGCCGAAATTACCCTTGTGCAGATGGTCGTTCATACGTCCGGGCGTTCCTATGATGACTGCCGGCTTCAGGCTCTTCATTGTCCGATGCTCGTCCATGGCCGGACGGCCTCCATAGCAGCTCATCACCTTGAAACCCGTGTTCATGGCTTTGAATACACCCTCTATCTGTAAGGCCAGTTCGCGCGAAGGAACCAACACAACCGCCTGCACTGCCTCCGTCGAAGCCGACAGCCCTTGTACCAACGGCAAGAGAAAGGCCAGCGTCTTTCCCGAGCCGGTGGGCGAAAGCACAATCAGGCTTCTGCACGATTCATACACACGTCCTACGGCCTCCTGCATAGGGTTCAACTGTTCTATCTTGAGATTATCCAGAATATCGTTCGTTTTCATTATCCAATCACAACTTTTGTCTACGCGTTTCCTTATACCTAAAATTCCCAGTACTCCTTAAGTTCCACCCCCTGGCACTCCTTCAACAACTTCAGGAGTCCGGGCTTATGCTCCAGTCCAACCAATACCAACAGACGCTTGCCAGGATAGACTTCGGCCATCCGGCGGATATTGGCGGCCATCACCTCGTTGCGCTCATACCAACGGGACGACCAAAGACGAACAAAGCCTCGCCAACGACTGAGCAATTCCTCCGTTTCCACAATGGACACCAACTTCTGATAAAGAATATACTCACGAAGCGACAAGTATCCCATCGTCATACTGGAATTCATGTCACGGGGTGAAGCGAATTTCATATCATTATAGTTCATCACTTGTAGGATCAGCTCCATGTCCTCCCGATTCTTCCGGCCCAGTTTGTCCGCCCGATACAAGGACAACGCATCGCGCCACATGCTGTCCTGCCGTTCGAAGTACCGATGCTCCCGATACCATTCGTTCCGGCCCGTAATTTCGAAAGGACGTAAATCCACACCCTGCTCCTGCTGGTAGCGATGCGCTCCTATGGTTTCGTTAGTCGACAGAAGGTCGGGATACTTCTCCAGATTGAAACGGAATTTTTTGTCGAAGAAAGAAGAATCCAGCTCCATCAACACGACATCAGGCTGCACTCGCAACAGAATGGCATAGACACTTTCGCTATTGAAGTATGCACGGGGTTCATGCTTCGTCCCCACCAAACAAACTTCGGTCTGTCCCTGCACCCGGCAAAGACTACAAAAAATAAACAGGTAAAGTATCAGACTTTTTTTCATATTCTCATAATAGATGGTACACCTTGGCACAAAGATAACACTTCCATTTCAAAAGCAAACAGGTTTGAGCAAGCGAAAGGAAAAAATACGTCCGATACTGGGAATTTATAATCGGTTTATTATCTTTGTAATCGGATTAAGAATATACTTCCTAACCGATACGGCATGTGAGAGAGAAAGAAGAAACGTTATGCCCGTCTCATACTTGACAAACGGCATAACCGGCTCACGTTTCTAACATTTCAAACCTAAAACCTCTATTGAGCCTATAGAGAATTTGTGTAACTATGAATAAGTTCATCATTTTTCTG
Organism: Mediterranea massiliensis; assembly: GCA_958402075.1. GTDB lineage: Bacteria > Bacteroidota > Bacteroidia > Bacteroidales > Bacteroidaceae > Bacteroides > Bacteroides massiliensis_D. The sequence goes on from CATXSD010000010.1 coordinate 20,037, forward strand.
TTTACGTTCGTTTGCCTCTTTTGGACAGCCTGTAATGACGACGACAAGCCGACAGATATCGTGAAGGAGATTGCCATGTCGGTTTCTTCGGAAACAGGCATCATGTATGCTTTATTCGATACTGATAGAGAACATCCCATCGAATGTATGCTCGTCAAGACTGAAGACAATTTCAAAGAATGGCAACCGCTTGCTTTCGATGCTATCGAAGGCTTCACCTACGAACGAGGGCATGAATATGAACTTCGGGTCAAAAGGACCATTCTTGCCAATCCGCCGATGGATGCCCCTGACCGCACCTATACGCTTGTGTCCATTCTTCAGGACCGGCTTGTCACTGAGCCCGAGATACCGGATGACAAAGAAATCCAATCGGAAGAAGATATCGAATATGAAGAATTATGCCCCTTCAACAAGTATGCCATTGCTATGGGAAAAGAACTGTTGGTTGACGGTGAAGGTCATATAAGATATAATAACGGAGATCCGTTGCCTTCCTATGATATGGCCCGGCTTTGGATTGAAAACATTCTCCCTAAAGATGATCCGAATTGGATAGATTTCCAACGTATCCCTTATCTGGCAACTTATATTTATGTTTTGTCACCCCTTACGGATGAAATCCGCCTGATCAGAAACGGTTCATCGGGACCGATGTTCAAGGATGTAGTTCTGGAGGACGAGTTCAATCATATCACCGGCTCCATGCAGGCTGGCGAAGAACTGCATTACGCACTGATTCTTGCCAATGTCTACAAATTAGGATTGCAAAAATTGGAGTTCACGCTGAAGAAGCAATAACATGAACTGTCATCATTAAATATATAAAGGACATCATGAAGGCGCGGATTACGCGGAAGAGCACGAAAAAGAATAAAAAAAGATTCGTGAATTCCCGCGTAATCCGCGCCTTCATGCTACAATCTGCCAGTCCCTCTTTACCACTTTCTCATGTTCCTCCCCCAAAAAGTTCTATTTTTGTGTAGTTTTTCCGACGGCGCCTGCGTCTAACGGACAAAAACAACTACTTAATTCGATATGGAAACATTGGATACTACATTTGCGCAAATGATCAGGGAGCACAAAAGCACCATCTACACGGTGTGCTTCATGTTCTCGAAAGATTCCGATGAAGTCAGCGACCTGTTTCAGGAAGTGCTCATCAATCTGTGGAAAGGCTACGCGTCTTTCCAGAACCGCAGCAGCGTTGACACCTGGATCTGGAAGGTGAGCTTCAACACCTGTATCTCCTACGAACGGAAAAAGCAGAAGCGGGCTACCCTCCCACTGACCATGGACATCAACCTGTTTGAAGACAAGGACGAAGACTCCCGACAAATCAGACAGCTCTACGACCGCATCCACCGGCTCAAACCCTTCGACCGTGCCATAGTCCTGCTATGGCTGGAAAACATGAGCTACGAAGAGATAGGTGCCATCGTCGGCATCTCGACCAAAAACGTATCCGTGCGCCTGTATCGCATCAAGGAGGAGTTGAAAAAAATGTCGAACCGCTAAAAACGCATCAGTATGGAAAAGTATCAAGATAGCTTCGAACTGGAAGAGATGAAACAGCAAATCCGGTTATTGAAAGACAAACTGGCCAAAGAAACCATCATCAGCGAAAAAATGATGATGCAATCCACCCGTGAAAAACTGGCCTATATCAACCGAAAAAACAGAATCATGTATATAGGAATTCCGTTTGCTCTGATCTATTGCAATATGTTCTTCATCTGGATGGACTATTCATGGATGTTCTGCGTTGTTACTTCCCTCTTTCTGATTGCTGCCTGCCTGTATCAGATATACAGCCACAAAGGCGTAAACATCCAAGAAATATCGACCGACAACCTGGTGGACATCAGCAAAGCCCTGATACGCATGAACCGTCTGGGGCTGAAATGGCTGTGTTTCGGACTGCCGTTCGCTCTGCTATGGATTGTTTGGTTCATCATTGAGAGTTACCCCAAAGAAAGCGGAGAGTCCATCTGCATCGGAGGAGGTGTCGGGTTTGTGGCCGGAGCCATCATAGGCCTGCGGTATCTCAAGAATGAACGCCGCAAAGCCAAGGAAGCCATACGTGACATCGAGGAATATACCCGGGAGGACTAAAACTCCATAGCCTACATTACTGTTCCTAAACATCAACATCAGCTCCGTAAAGTGGCACTTTAGCGCGCTAAAGAGGGACTTTACGGAGCCAATGTAGGTAGTTATGAAATCCTTTTTTATCTTTGCCCCAAAATCCGAACTGATATGGCAAAGAAAGATTACATCCAGGCCAACAAAGACTGGCTGGCTGCAAAAGCAGCAGAAGAAGGTGTCAAGCCTCTGTCCAAAGGCATCTATTACAAAGTACTGGCTTCGGGAGCCGGCGACGGCAAGCACCCTACCCCGCGAAGCATCGTCACCGCCCACTACACGGGTTGGACCATCAACGGCAAGAAGTTCGACAGCAGCCGGGGCGGCACACCGGCCGCTTTCCGGCTGAGTGACCTGATTGAAGGCTGGATTATCGCTATGCAACAGATGTGCGTGGGCGACAAATGGGAAATCTACCTACCTGCCGAAATGGGTTATGGCAAGTTCTCGCAGCCCGGCATCCCCGGCGGCTCGACCCTGATTTTCGAAATCGAACTGCTGGGCATCGCCTGAACTACCGCTAAAGCACTCCTTTCGAGGAAGGAAGCTCGTAGCGGTAGATATCCCGCTTCACAGCCATCTTCAGGGCACGGGCCAAGGCCTTGAAGATACCTTCTATCTTGTGGTGTTCGTTCTGCCCCTCGGCCTTGACATGCAGGTTCATCCGCGCGGCGTCGCTCAGCGACTTGAAGAAATGCAGGAACATCTCGGTAGGCATCTCTCCAATCCGCTCGCGCTTGAAGTCGGCCTGCCACACCAGCCACGGGCGTCCGCCAAAGTCGAGGCACACCTGGCACAGGCAGTCGTCCATGGGCAACGAATAGCCATAGCGTTCGATGCCCCTCTTGTCGCCCAAAGCCTTGTAGAGGCATTCACCCAAGGCCAGGGCCGTATCTTCAATGGTATGGTGTTCGTCCACATAGAGGTCCCCCTTGACACGGACAGTCAGGTCGATGCTTCCATGCCGTCCTATCTGTTCGAGCATGTGGTCGAAGAAGCCGAGGCCGGTAGAAATATCACACCGCCCAGAACCGTCCAAATCGACCGATACATATACATCCGTTTCGTGGGTCACCCGATGGACTTCCGCCCTACGCTCGCCGGCAAAAAGGAAATCGGCTACCCGGGCCCAGTCGGTCGTGGCCAGCACACAGACCTCTTCCAGCCCTGTGCAGGCAGCGGTACCGCCTTCCGACACTGGTTTCAATGACGACTTGTCGGCCTGCAGCAGAATGGCCCGACAGCCCAGGTTCTTGGCCAGCTCCACATCGGTAGCCCGGTCGCCGATGACGTAACTGCCCGCCATATCGTACGCTTCACTATTCAGATAACGGGTCAGCATCCCTGTCCTTGGCTTGCGGGTAGGCGCCTGGTCTTCGGGGAAACTGCGGTCGATGCAAACGTCGTCGAACGTGATGCCCTCGCCTTCCAGCGTCTTCATCACCAGGTTGTGCACCGGCCAGAACGTTTCTTCGGGAAACGAATCCGTCCCCAGACCGTCCTGATTGGTCACCATGACAAACTCAAAATCGAGCTTGCTGCGGATGAATCCCAGGTTCCGCATCACTCCCGGATAGAACTCCAGCTTCTCGAAAGCATCCAGCTGGTAGTCGACGGGCGGTTCGATGACCAACGTCCCGTCGCGATCGATAAACAAAACTTTCTTCTTCATCTTTTTCCTTTTATGCCTGATAGTTTCTCAAAGCCTTCAGCAACTGTTCGTTTTCAAGCCGCGTACCTACCGTAATGCGCAGGCAGTTTCCACAACGGGCCACGGTATGGCGGTTGCGCACAATAATCCCCTGCTCGACCAGATAGCGGTAGATAGCTACGGCATCGGTCACACGCACCAGAAAGAAATTGGCATCCGACGGAAACACCTGGACCGTACAGGGCAATTCTTTGACGGCCTCTTCCAGCCATACCCGTTCTTCCTTCAGGATCTTGACCCACCGTTCCACCTCATAGTTCCGGAGCACCATCTCCAAAGCCTGCTTCTGGGTCAGCAGATTGACATTATACGGATACTTGATCTTATTGAAGATGGCAATAATCTCTTCCGAAGCAAAAGCCATGCCCAGCCGGATGGCCGCACATCCCCAGGCTTTGGAAAATGTCTGAAGAACCACAATGTTCGGATAATCCGCCAAGTCGGGCAGGAAGGAACGGGCGTCCGAAAAGTCTATGTAAGCCTCGTCCACCACGACAATGCCGCTGAATCGTTCGAGCAGCCTCACCATCTCGTCGCGGCAGAGGTTGTTGCCCGAAGGATTGTTGGGCGAACACAGGAACATCAACTTGGTATGTTCATCGGCTGCAGCCAGCATCCGATCGGCCGTGAATTGGAAATTTTCGTCCAGCAACACCTTGCGGTATTCCACATCATTGACATCGGCACACACTTGATACATGCCATACGTGGGGTCGATGGCCACCACATTATCGACACGCGGCTCACAAAAGGCACGAAACACCAGGTCGATGGCCTCATCGCTTCCGTTGCCCAGAAAAATATTCTCTGCGGGGACCTTTTTGATACGGGACAAATGCCCCTTCAAATCCCGCTGCAACGGGTCGGGATAACGGTTGTTCGGATGATTATACGGATTCTCGTTGGCATCCAGAAAAACGGAAGCATCGACCCCGCTGTATTCATCGCGGGCCGAGGAATAAGGCTTCAGCCTCCAAATATTCGGACGGACCAGTTCTTGTAACGGTTTCATCATATTCATTCAGATATATCTCACTTAAACATTCATTTCACATCACCAATGGCCTTCAAGCGCACCGCAACAGCGTTCTTGTGGCCATCCAGCGACTCGTTGGCCGCCATCACCTCGATAGCCGGTCCTATCTGCCGAAGCCCCTCGGGACTGATTTCCTGGAAAGTCATCTTGCGGATGAAGCTGTCCAGACTGACCCCGCTATAGGCTTTGGCATACCCGTTGGTGGGCAGGGTATGATTGGTACCCGAAGCATAGTCGCCGGCACTCTCGGGAGTCAGCGAACCCAGGAAAACGGAACCGGCATGGACTATCTTCCCGGCTACAGACTGATAGTCGGCCGTCTCTATAATCAGATGCTCGGGGGCGTAGGCATTGGTCATGTCAACGGCCTCTTCCATGCTGCGTACCACAATCAGCTTGCTGTTGGCCAACGAACGTGCCGCAATTTCCTTGCGGGGCAATGCCTCCAGCTGACGCTCCACTTCGTCCTTGACAGCCTGCTGCAAATCTTTTGAGGTGGTAATCAGCATCGCCTGACTGTCCACTCCGTGCTCGGCCTGACTCAACAAGTCGGCAGCCACAAATACGGGATCAGCCGTCCCGTCGGCCAGGACTTCCACCTCCGAAGGTCCGGCCGGCATGTCGATGGCCACATCGCGCAGACCTACCAACTGCTTGGCTGCCGTGACATACTGATTGCCGGGACCAAAAATCTTATACACCTTGGGGATGCTCTGCGTGCCATAGGCCATCGCGGCTATTGCCTGCACGCCACCGGCCTTGAACACCTGCTGCACACCCGCTACACGGGCGGCAAACAGAACGGCCGGATGTACCTTGCCGTCACGCCCCGGAGGAGTACACAACACAATCTCCCGGCACCCGGCTATGCGGGCAGGCACGGCGAGCATCAGTACCGTGGAAAACAGGGGGGCCGTTCCTCCCGGGATGTACAGTCCCACTTTCTCGATGGCTACCGCTTTCTGCCAGCAGACAACCCCCGGACGGGTTTCTACCTTCTTGCCTTCAAAACGCTGCGAAGCGTGGAAGGCAGCAATATTGTCGGCCGCCAACCGGATGGCAGCCTTCAACTCTTCGCTCACCTGCTGTTCGGCTTCCTCGAACTCCTCCGGCGATACTGCCAGGGTCGTCAGTTCTACCTTGTCAAACTGGCGTTCATATTCGCGTACAGCCTCATCGCCCTCCGCCTTCACGCGGCTGATGATGCCCTGCACCACGCCAAACAAATTTTCCGTATTCATGACAGGGCGCTTCAGCAACTCCTGCCATTGAGACTTTTCAGGATAATCAATCAATATCATAACCGTCTGCTTCTTTTTCAAATAATCATTTTTTCAATGGGCAACACCAGAATGCCTTCCGCTCCCAACTGCTTCAGCTTGCCGATGATTTCCCAAAAACATTTCTCGTCGAGCACCGTGTGAACCGAGCACCAGCCTTCCTGCGCCAACGGCATCACCGTCGGACTCTTCATGCCCGGCAGCACGGCCACGATGTCGTCCAGCCGTTCCTTGGGGGCATTCATCAGCACATATTTCTTGTCTTCGGCCGTCTTCACCGCATCCATGCGGAACAGCAGCTCCTTCAAGATTTCCTTCTTCTCGGCAGACAGATGCTTGTTGCCGATGAGCAATGCTTCCGACTGCATCACCACTTCCACCTCCTTCAGCCGATTGCTCGCCAGCGTCGATCCCGAGCTGACAATATCGAAAATGGCATCGGCCAACCCGATACCCGGCGACACTTCCACCGAACCGGTTATCACATGAATCTCGGCATGCACATTACACCTGTTCAGATAGTCCGACAGGATTCCCGGATAGGACGTGGCTATTTTACGTCCTTCAAACCACTCTATACCCGGATAGTCAATGTCCTTCGGCATGGCCAGTGACAGGCGGCATTTACTGAACCCCAGACGTTTCACGATTTCGGCATCTTCGCCCCGCTCTACAAATTCATTTTCGCCTACAATACCGATGTCGGCCACTCCCGTTGCCACTGTCTGCGGAATATCATCATCCCGCAGAAACAACACTTCGATGGGAAAATTGGACGACTGTACCAGCAGCGTACGTTTCGTCGCGTTCAGTTTGATGTCGGCCTCCTCCAGAAACGACATCGTCTCGTCGTAAAGACGACCTTTGGCTTGTACTGCAATTCTCAGCATAATTCTTTCTGTTTTTATTCATATATAAAAAAAGAAGCCTGCCCACATCCGGCAAGCTTCTTCCAACCATGTATCTTTCCTTTGCACATACACCCGTCCGCCTACCGAATTGATTCGTCAGGATAATGATGATGGTGATGATGTGCAATGCTATATTTCATTTCTTTCTCGTTTTATTTCGAGACAAATGTAAACCATTCCTTTGAAACAGCCAAAAATATAACAGGAAAATTCGCTTTTATCTTTCATTTTCTCAGTTTTTCCAGCTTAAAAGGTATAATTTGCGGCTAACACCCCGCATCCGTATGTCTCCTCCGGTTGAAGAATACACCCGGCGACATGCCGGTCACCTGCCTGAACACCCGGTTGAAATGGTTCGGTGTACTGAAACCCGCTTCATAAGCCACTTGCTGCATCGTCCTCCTCCCGTCGGAAAACAGTTCAATGGCCCTCACAACACGCTGATGGTTCATGTAATCGGCGAAGCGGATGCCCGAAGCATGCAGCAGACGACTGAGGTTGCGTACCGAAAAGCCGAATTCGGCCGCCACCTGCTCGATGCGCAGATTGTCGCCCAAATGTTCCATCATGTAGTCGAGAACCGGATGCAGGCGCAAGTCATTGGGGATGACCAGCGTCTTCAGTGGAATCTCCCGGGTGGTACACATCGAAGGAAGCAGGCGGAAAAAACCGAGTGTAAAGTCGTACAGTTGGGGAGACTTCACCTGTTCAATCCGTTCGCCCTTGGAAGCAATGAATTTCAGATTCTCCGCAATGACCGGATTGGTGGTATAGACGGCAAACTCCTTGCAGGAAGCCACATCCGGGAGCCTTCCTTCCCAATCTATGTAGTAAATGACCAGCGACACCTGACGGTTCTTGCTGGAAAGTTCGTGCGCCTGGCCCTTGGGAATCCAGACAATGTGTTTCTCGGGTACAAAATAACTGTCTGATCCCATCCTGACGTGCAAGGTCCCCGACAAGGTATAGACAATCTGATGTTTCCCGTGCGAATGGACAGACAAGTTTACTTCCTCCCACCCCGTCTTCTTGATGAGAATCTCTTCCGGAACCGAATCTCCTATACTGGATATGTATGCACGCTGTTCACTGTTCATCCTTTGGCTGTTGGCTTAAATCGATAAGTATATTGCAGAAATTGCAAATTCGGTACAAAAGTAAAGCTTTACCTTTGCACCATCAAATTTTTGAAGAGACAAAAAGAACAACATGCTATCTATTTTCAGACCATTGACTGCCAAATTTGCGTATTTGGCCTTTTTTTTATCCACAACCGGACTATGTGCACAAGAGCGTGTATTTACATTGGACGAGTTATTCTCACTGGCCGACAAAAACAGCAAAAGCATCCGTCTGCACCAGCTCGTCATCCGGGAAGCCGAACAGGGCATCAAGGTAGCACGCAACGCCTACCTGCCTTCACTCAGTGTCAAAGCCGAAGCGACATACATCGGCGACGGCTGCATGACCGACCGTGATTTTTCGAACGCGGTCCATGCCGACATGCCCCATTGGGGAAATTCCTTCGTAGTCAAAGCCCAGCAAACCCTCTATGCCGGAGGAAGCATCCAAAGCAGCGTCCGGCAAAGCAAGCTGCAGAAGCAGGCAGCCGAGCAGACCCACCTTGACAACCGTCAAGACCTGCGCTTCCTACTGGCAGGCTACTACCTGGACCTGTTCCAACTGAGAAACCAGGAACGGGTATACCGCAAGAACATCGAACAGACCCACCTGCTCGTCAAGGACATGCAGGCAGCCTACCAGCAGGGAACCGCCCTGAAAAGCGACATCACCCGCTACGAACTGCAACTGCAAAACCTGGAGCTGGGACTGACCTCTACCATCAACCGGCTCAACGTACTGAACCACCAGCTGGTAACGACCATCGAGCTGCCTGTCGAAACGCGGATTGTGCCCGACACGCTGTACCTGAAACAGCTGATGGTTGACGACCTGCAGGAAAATGAATGGAAAGCCGGCATGAACGATGCGCCCAGCCTGAAGCTGACAGACATCGACATCGCGCTGGGCAAGAATCAGAAGCGCCTGATACAGGCTGAGCGTCTGCCTCACATCACCTTCTCGGCGACCAACGATTTCAATGGCCCCATCCTGGTAGAGGTACCTCCCTTGAACAACAACTTCACCTATTGGTTTGTCGGCGTAGGCGTATCCTATAATCTGGATGCCCTTTTCAAGAGCAAACGCAAATTGCGTCAGGCCGACATTGCCATCCAAAGGCTGGAAGAGAAACGCCGCCTGGCCGAAGAAGAGTTGGAGAACTCCATCCACAAGGCCTACATCAACCTGCAGGAAGCCTACATCCGCCTGCGCACCCAGCAGAAAAGCGTGCAGCTGGCCCACGAAAACTTCGACATCGTGCGCCAACGATACATGAACGGCCTGGCCCTGATTACCGACATGCTCGATGCCAGCAACACCCAGCTCGACATGGAGCTGCAGCTGGCCAACTATCAGGTGGGCATCCTCTACCAATACTTTCTGCTGAAAAGACAGATCGGCACCCTATAGGCAACGGCCTCCAGCCACAGAGATTACAGTTTCATGACAAAATAAAAAGAACAGAACAGATATGATAAAGAACAAGAAAAGAGCCATTCCCAATTTCTTCATTGCCCTCGTCCTAGTAGCCGGCATCAGCTGGGTATGCGGACGATTTGTCCACCTGTCCGACGTCGAATTTACGGACAACGCACAGATACAGCAGCACCTGACGCCCGTCAGCACACGCGTACAGGGTTTCATCAAGAAAATCTGCTTCGAAGAATACCAGAACGTCAAGAAGGGCGACACGCTGGTCATCATCGAAGATACCGAATACCGACTGAAAGTGGCACAGGCCGAGGCCGACTACCACAACGCCCTGGCCGGAAAAACAGCCATGCTCACCAGCATCAACACAGCCCAGAACAACATCCTGGTCACCGATGCCGCCATCGAGGAACAGCGCGTCCGCCTGCAGAACGCCGAAACCGACTACAAGCGCTACCAGGAACTGCTGAAGGGCGAAGCCGTCACCCCGCAGCAGTTCGACCGCGTGAAGACCGACTATGCCGCTACCCAAGCCCGCTACGAACAACTGCTGAGGCAGAAGCAGTCCACCCAGCTGACCAAAGAAGAACAGACGCAACGCCTGGAACAGAACGAGTCGGACATCAAGCTGGCCGAAGCTGCCCTCAACCTGGCCAAGCTGAACCTTTCGTACACCATCATCCTGGCCAATGCCGACGGGGTGACGGGCCGGAAGAACATACACGAAGGCGAACTGGTACAGCAGGGCCAGACCCTCGTCACGCTGGTAGACGGCACGGAGAAATGGGTCATTGCCAACTACAAGGAAACGCAAACCACCTACATGAAACGCGGCCAGCTGGTAGAGGTACGCGTGGATGCCATCCCCGACGTAGTCTATGAGGGACGCATCGCCTCCATCTCCGACGCCACCGGCTCCTTCTATTCCATCATTCCCCAGGACAATTCGGCCGGCAACTTTGTCAAGGTGGAACAGCGCATCCCCGTGCGCATCGAATTTACCGACAACAATACCGCTGAAAGCCTGCAACGCCTCCGCGCAGGCATGAATGCCGAATGCTACGTTGAACAATAACCGAAATGAAAGGGAATAAAGCCATGCCTGAACAACGCCCCCGCATACCTTACTTCAAAGAATTCCTGCCTACCCCCGTGTGCATCTTCCTCTCCATGTTTTTTGCCATGGTCTTCCAGTTCAACGGAGGTGTGTTCCTGCCCACTGCCGTGCAGATGTCCAGCGCACTGGGCTGCATCCAGGAAGATGTCAATATGGCCGGTTACGCCTCGTTCATCGGCATGACCCTGATTTTCCCGATTCTCTTCCGGCTCAAGTTCCGCTTCACCACCCGCAGCATCTTCCTCACCGTCTGCCCGGTACTGATAGCCTGCAACCTCATCACCCTGCACGTCAACAGCCTGCCGGTATTCATCGTGGTGTGCCTCGTCTCCGGGTTCTTCCGCATGTGGGGCACGTTCGAATGCTTCTCCAACATGCGCCTCAGCGTCACTCCGTCGGGCAATTTCTCGGTCTTCTACCCCGTCATCTACATCGTTGTGCTCGAAAGCATCCAGCTCTCGGGCCTGGTGGCCACCCACATCAGTGACTGGGCCAACTGGCGCTACATGCACTGGTTTGTCATCGGCATGCTGCTCGTGGTGTGGATGTGTGTCCTGCTGTTCACACGGCCTTACCGGGCCATGAAGAAACTCCCCCTTTACGGCATCGACTGGCTGGGCGGCTTCCTGTGGGGCGTCATCCTTTTTGCCATCGTTTTCATCTGCATCTACGGAGAATATTATGACTGGCTGGACAGTGTCGAAATCCGCTCGTGCATCGTCATCGCCGTAGTGGCACTGATGATCAACATCAACCGCATGAGTACCCTGCGCCGCCCCTACATCGAGCCGCAGGTGTTCCGCTACCGCAATTTTCCTGTCATCCTCTTCCTGTTCCTGATGCTCTGCCTGTTCCTCACCACCTCGTCCGTGCTGCAGAACCAGTTCATGAGCTCCATCCTGCACTACGACCCGCTGAATGCCGTCTCCCTCAACTGGCTGGTGTTCACCGGCATCTTGGCCGGTGCAGGCATCGTGTTCTACCGCCAGGCCGTGCTCCACAAAGGCTACAAGCTGCTTATCTCGTTAGGCTTCCTATTGATTGTGGTCTACCAGTATTACATGTACTTCCTCATCCACCCCAACCTGAACATCGAAAGCCTCTACCTGCCCAACTTCCTGAAAGGCGTCGGGCACGGCATCCTCTACATCTCGCTCACCATCTACGTGGCCAAGAGCGTACCTTTCAAACATTTCTTCCAGGGATTGTGTGTGCTCAGCTTCATCCGTACCAGCATCGCCACCCCGCTGGGCACAGCCATTCTGACCCGCTGGATGAGACACCTGCAACAGGACAACATCGGCCTCCTCAGCCGGCGCATGGACGGAGTGAACGGCTGGACGCCCGACGTATCTATCCGCAACCTGTATGCCGTCGTCTCGCAACAGACCACGCTGACCAGTCTAAAAGAACTGTTCGGCATCGTCTGCATCTGCGGTACGGTCTTTCTGGTCGGCATCTTCACCTACCGGTTGTGGAAAAGATACATTCCGCTCCGCTACCGAGGATAAACTTAAATTCAAAATTACCCGACTGGCAGCAAAGACTCCAACGTAACGTCTTCGTCCTCCACCTCACAACTGCGGAAGTGCATCTCTTTCTCGGCCTTCTCCCTGGGGAATGTGAAATAGGTACAAAGGGCCTCCGTACAAAGTTCGCCCTTGTCATCGTAGAGCCGGGCCTCCACAAAAGCCAGGTTGCGCTTCTGTTCGCGGAGCGAGGCACGCAGCAGCAGGTAACGGCTGTCGGTAGACACCGCCTTGCGGTAACGGGTTTCCATCCGGGTCGTCATGCCCGCCGTCTGCAACTTGCGGAACACCACCCAGCCGCAGATTTCGTCGAGCAGCACCGACTGTATGCCTCCGTGCAGCGTATGCAGGAAACCCTGATAATGGCCGTCCGGCTTCCAGATGCTCACCACCTGGTCAGCATCTTCATAGAAATCCATCTTCACGCCATATTCATTGTCGGGCGAACAACCGAAACAGTTGTAGCCTTCCAGCTTCTTCCAAGGATTGATTATCTTCTTCATGAGTGTTTCCGATTTTAGTGTACGCAACAAATGTAGCAAAAAGATTTCAGAACTTGTACACACAATCCACGCCAAAGATGTTTTTCCGTCCGTCGGCCTCCCACTGGCGGCAGTAGAACACATCCGCCTCCCAATCCTCCGAGAAGAGCGGCAGCGAAAGCCCGGCCCGATAGCGCATGCGGGCTACGTCGAAACCATCCCCGCGGTTCAGGCTGTTGTACATCTCGACCGATGCATAGGGCTCCAGCTTGCAGCGACGTATGTCATAGGCCAGCTTCAGGCGGGAGCGCAGCCTCAGCTCGTTCTCCACGTCGTCCCAGGTATGCTGAAACCTTTCGCGCAAGGCCAGCTTCACCCTTCCCCACCGGCCGGACAACGTGCCGTCGGCATGATAACGGTGGCGGAACTTCCACCCGTCTCGGCCCCGGTTGCGGTAATGAATCTCATATCCGCCTCCCAGCTTCAGGAAAGACAGTACGGCATACTTGGCACCTACGTCCAGCCCCCACCGGTCCGTAGTGCGCAAGTGGTTCTTGGTACGCCACTCCAGCCCGCCCGACACATCCAGCCGTTCGTTCACTTCATAGACCACCCCCTGCCTCAGCCAGGTGGTATAGTCGGCTTCCTGCGCCTGCACAGCAGAGACAATCCCACCCCAAAGCAGGCCCAGCCCTATCCATTTCCTTATCTGACGAATTTGAAATCTGCCCATTATCCAGCCCTAAATGGTTTATTTGCAAATATACGGAAGAATTTTGGAAAGAATCTGGAAAGATGCCACTACTCTTCCATAATCTGCAGAGCATACTCCCTTCCAAACGCCAGATAATAAAATCAAAAATCGTTATAGAAAGAACAAAACTTCCACATTCTTGAGGACTGCCGGAATTTCAGGTTTAAACCCCAAGCCCCTTATGTTTCAAACATTCAGCCCTTATGTTTGAAACATTCCCCCCTTGGGTTTCAAACATTCGAGAACTCCACGTAAAGAGAGCCCAACAAGGATACTCCTTGGAAAATCGGCATGGCATCCATAATATTCAACAAAACATTTTAGAAAAACAAAAAATGACTCAGTACTTCCCATATATGCCGCAAACCTATAGACACAGGGAATAAAAGTCATCCGCTACGGCAGCAAATATCAGGTACATGCAAGGTATTCTATAACCAAAGAAAAGAAGAAAAATAAAGGCAAGAAAAAACCGGTCTGCCCCGAAGGGCAGACCGGTTCCGAAAGTATGAAGAATTTATCTATCAGGGAGTTACACGAACCAACGTACGTAGCAGAAGTCCTGACGATGGGGCAGGTCAGGATTCTTGGGGAACATACGGTAGGCAACCTTGAAGCTGCCGGCATTTTCCAGCTTGTGCTTGGCCTGGAAAGTGTAGAGGTTACCATCTTTCTTCACAACCTCGAACGGCTCAACAGAATAGATGTGCTGCTTGCCGTCGGCAGAAGTATAGGTCGTTACCAGTTCCAGTCCGATGGCATCGTTCAGACCCTTTTCGTCGATCACGTAAGTGATGGTATACTCCTTACCGCTCTCGATGGAACCTTTGACAAGCTCTTCAGTCTTCTCGCTGGAAACGATTTCGATGCTGTCCCACTTCTCGACCACCTGTTCCTTCCAGGCTGCGATTTCCTTGGCCTTGGCATAATTGTTGGCGGCCAGCAGGTGGAAACGCTGGGCTTCCTTGTTGTAGAACTTGGCGAAATAGTCGTCGAGCTGACGCTTCATCGTATAGTGGGGAGCAATCTGGGCAATGGAGTTCTTGATAGTCTTGACCCAACCCTCGGAATATCCCTTCTTGTTGCGGGCATAGAAGAGCGGCAGGATTTCAGTTTCCAGAATGCTGTAGATGGTAGCGGCATCGAGCTGGTCCTGGTGTTCCTGGTTCTGATAGGTACGCTTCTCGGTCAGCGCCCAGCCGGCACCTTCGCGATAGCCTTCGAGCCACCAGCCGTCGAGTACAGAGAAGTTGACCACACCGTTCATCAAAGCCTTCTCGCCGGATGTTCCGGAAGCTTCGAGCGGACGGGTCGGTGTGTTCAGCCAGATGTCGACACCCGATACCAGGCGACGGGCCAGCTGCATGTCATAGTTCTCGAGGAAGATAATTTTACCCAAGAACTCGGGACGGCGGGAAATCTCGATAATCTTCTTGATGAGTCCCTGACCGGCACCGTCGTGCGGGTGAGCCTTACCGGTAAAGAGGAACTGGACGGGATAGTCGGGGTTGTTGACAATCTTGGCCAGACGATCGAGGTCGGTAAACAGCAGGTGGGCACGCTTGTAGGTAGCAAAGCGACGGCCGAAACCGATGAGCAGCGCATTGGGATTGATCTTGTCGAGCAGGGAAACAATGCGCGAGGGGTCACCCTGGTTCTTCAGCCAAGTTTCGCGGTACTGCTTGCGCACGTAGTCGATCAGCTTGTTCTTCAGAGCCATGCGGGTCTTCCAAATCACTTCGTCGGGCACATCGTAAATGGCCTTCCAGATCTTCTCGTTCGACTGGTCGTACCAGAAGTTCTCATCGAAATACTGGGCATAGAGCTGCTTCCACTCCGTAGCACTCCAAGTGGGGAAGTGTACACCGTTGGTAACATAACCTACATGGTTTTCTTCAGGGAAATAACCTTTCCAGATGCTGGAGAACATTTCCTGAGAAACCTTGCCGTGCAGCCAGCTTACACCGTTGACTTCCTGGGAAGTGTTGCAGGCAAAGACAGACATACAGAAACGTTCGCCCTTGTCGCCGGGGTTGTTGCGGCCCAAGTCCATCAGGTCGTCCCAAGTGATGCCCATACGGGCAGGATAGCCACCCATGTATTTGCCGAAGAGGCCTTCGTCAAAGTAATCGTGACCGGCAGGAACAGGAGTATGCACGGTATACAGCGAAGAGGCACGAACCAGTTCGATAGCCTGGTCGTAGGTAAGGCCTTCGGCCACGTAGTCGCAGATACGCTGTACGTTGATGAGGGCTGCATGACCTTCGTTGCAATGATAGATATCCTTCTTGATGCCCAGTTTCTTCAGCATCAGGATACCACCGATACCCAGCAGAATCTCCTGCTTCAGACGGTTTTCCCAGTCGCCGCCGTAGAGGACGTGGGTGATGGGACGGTCGAACTCGCTGTTCATCTCGTTGTCGGTATCCAGCAGATAGAGGGACACACGACCTACATTCACTCTCCACACATAGGCGTGTACGTAATAGTCCAGATAGGGGACATCGACAATCATCTGATTGCCGTCCTTGTCCAGCACACGTTCAATGGGCAACTGGCCGAAGTTCTGGGCCTCGTAGTTGGCAATCTGCTGGCCGTCCATAGACAGCGTTTGGGTAAAATAACCATAACGGTAGAGGAAACCTACACCACACAGGTCGACGTTGCTGTCCGACGCTTCCTTCAGATAGTCACCGGCCAGGACTCCCAGACCACCTGAATATATCTTAAGCACATGGTTCAAACCATACTCCATGCTGAAATAGGCTACAGAGGGACGCTTCTTGTCAGGCTCCACGTCCATATAGGTGCGGAACTTGGAGTATACGTCTTCCATTCTGCGCAGGATAACCTTATCATTCGCAAGCGCTTCAAGTTTAGCATAGCTCATACGTTCCAGCAGCAGCACAGGGTTCTGGCCCACTTCCTTCCACAAGGCAGGATCCAAATCTCTGAACAACTCGGTAGCTTCGTAGTTCCAGGACCACCAAATATTACGTGCCAATTCAGACAATTTCTCCAGTTCGGCAGGAATATGTGACTTGACATTCACATCTTTCCAGTTCGGAGTGTTTACATTACTAACTTTAATCTTCATTGTATATGATAAGTTTGATTAATAATTTTCGTTTTCAGTCGTTTCTCACTGATTCAGCAAACGTTTTGCAGCATGACGCAGGGCAAAATCGTAGGCTTCATAATAGTATTGGATAAAGTGTTTCCACAAAGCCTGCTCGGCCACCTTACCGGCACGCTTGCGAATGGCTTTCACTTCGGCATCGGTTTTGGCAGAGAAGGCCGATACCGTATCCTTGATGCCGTCGGCCACCTCGGAATAGTTGTAGTCCGAACGGTGGAGCACTTCCACACCGTCATCGATGCCGTGCTGGTCCTTCAATCCATTGACCCAGCGGCCGAAACCGGAAAGGTCTGTAGTGACTGTGGGCACATAGAAAGCCACACTCTCCAAAGGCGTATAGCCCCAAGGTTCATAATAGGACGCATAGACGGTCAGGTCCATGCCAAGAATCAGGTCGTAATAGAGTTTGTTGAAGATGCCGTCCTTGCCGTCCAGATAGCAGGGGACGAAGATAACCTTCACCTTATCCTCGGGACGGTTGCCCATACCCAGATACTTCAGCATGTCGAGTACCTGGTCGTGGGTCATATTGTGAAGCCAATGGGTGATGAAGGGACACTCGAGCGGAGTGGTAAACTTTTCGCGGCTCTTGAGACGCTGCAGCAGGTCTTCACGACACTCGCCTACCCAACCGGGCACACTGACAAGCGCCAATACGTTTTTCTTCAGGTTCTTGTCACGGTTCAAGCGGTTCATCGCCTCCAAAAAGACATCGATGCCCTTGTTGCGGAATTCATAACGTCCGCTTGTCCCAACAATCAGGGTATCGTCAGGAAAATCCTGTCCCAGCAACTTGCCGGCCACCTGCAGGAAAGCCGCACGGGCCCGTTTGCGTTTGCCCGTATAGGTAGCTCCTTTGGGAACGAAATCGTCCTCGAAGCCATTGAGCAACAGGACATCGGCCGGTTTGTCGAGCAGTTCCTTGCATTCGTTGTTGGTGATTTCGCTCACGGTCGTAAAGCAGTCCACATAGTGGGCGGTCTGCTTCTCGATGGAATGTTTGGACTGCATGTTCAGTTCCTGAGCCATCTGGTCGCCGTTGTAGGCAAAAAGATAATCGTATAGAGGTTTGTTGTTTCCGGCAATGGAACGTCCGATGGACGTAGCATGGGTCGTGAAAATCGTAGCGATTTCGGGAACATAAGTACGCAAATAGAGAGCCCCCATACCGGTCATCCATTCATGAGCCTGATAGATGACCTTGTCGTTTTCCGTCAAGTTATAGCGGTAGAAGCTCTCCACCACCTTGCCAGCGGCATAAGAGAACATCGAGGCTTCATCGTAGTCGCCGTATGCGTGCAAAGAATCGACCTGATAGCGGTTCCACATCTCTGTATAGATTTCGTTCTTCTGCGCATAGAAGGGCTGAAAGTCGACCAGAATGACAATCGGTTCACCCGGAATATTCCATCGTCCTACCCGAACAGACAAGTTGTCTTTCTCGGCAGCATGCTTCTTCCAGGCCGCACACAGGTTATCGGACTCTGTGAACAAGGGATTCTCCTTGCCTTGCCAAAAATCAGGGCCTACAAACAAGATTCTGTCGTGAAATTTTTCCTGTAAGGTTTTAGCCCTCGTAGACAAGACTGTATAGATACCTCCTACCTTATTACATACTTCCCAACTTGCTTCGAATATATAATCGGGAGTCAGTAAATCATTCATCATATCTATTCAATAATATCTTTAACATTTTCTAATTTGCGCACGCAAAATTACACATTATTCTTTGAAAAATAGCCTTTTAATCGAAAAAAACTATAGGGAAGGGTTAACACAACCGTTTGCGCTACCAAACAGACAAAATCCGGAAGTATCCGTATCGCTCCAATGCCAATTGCACGTAAAGAAAAAGGGACGCACCGCAACAGGCACGCCC
Source organism: Mediterranea massiliensis (assembly GCA_958402075.1). Lineage (GTDB taxonomy): Bacteria > Bacteroidota > Bacteroidia > Bacteroidales > Bacteroidaceae > Bacteroides > Bacteroides massiliensis_D. Next base: position 38,573 of record CATXSD010000010.1, read on the forward strand.
CCCCTTCCCTAAAAATAGATTACAAATTATACCATCAAAGCGGCTACCAGAGCCAGAATAGCGTAGAATTCAGGCAAAGCGGCATAAATCATGGTGTTGGTCATCACGTCGTGACCCTGAGAAATGCCGACAATACCACTGGCAGAAATCTGTCCCTGACGAATGGCAGAGAAAAGACATACCAGACCTACACCCAGGCCAATGCCCAGCATCAAAGGACCGTCGGTCGTGAAGTCACGTCCCATGGACATCAGGAAAGCTACGAAACCATACAGACCCTGAGTAGCGGGAAGGGCCGAAAGAATCATGTATGAAGCCGACTTGGAAGGATCTTTCTTCAACGCTCCCTCAGCAGCATTTCCTGCGATTGTTGTACCAAAACAACTACCAATTCCGGCCAGAGCCAACATCAGGCCCAGACCCAGATAACCTAAAATTTCATTCATAATATTACTGTTTTATTCGTTATTAATTTATTTGTTTTCTTATTCATTCGTTATTCGGCTTGACGACCGAAAAAGGTTTGTAAGCCTCTCCCTTGCCTTCGTAACCCGAATTCTTGAAATATTCTACAAACGTCAGACGAAGCGGGTGTACAAAAGCACTCAGGCAGGACATAGCAATGTTCAGCGCATGCCCGAAGACCAGTATCAGGCCGCAGAACAACCAACCCAATACCGGGCCGGCCGCATCGTTGACCATGAAAGCCAGCTGATTGAACACACCGCCCAGCATACCGCCAGCCAGGCCCAAAGCATACAGACGGATGTAGGACAGGGTATCGCCCAGCAGACCGGTAGCCATATTGTAGGTATCCCACACGCCGGCACCGATATTCACCAGGACATTGCGTCCCCAGGTGTTCAACAGATAGATGCCGATGGCAGCCACACTTCCGATAATGATGAAAGCCCAACTCGTCACTTCGGCTGAGATGACCTGGAAGAAGGAAAGTCCGCCTGTGCAGACAAAACCTACCACCAGCAACAGCCATCCCCACGCACTGAGCGACTCCTTGAAGCCATAACGGACGGTACTGCAAATGGCCTTCACCGTCATAGCCAGGCAGATGTGAACTACACCGATAATGAGCGCAAGCAACATCTGTTTGTCATAACTGGTACCGTCTATCTTACCGCTGATCATGAAGCTCTTTGCCCACTCGGGAAGGTCAATCTCAAACAGGTTGACGCCAAAAAAAGTTCCCAGAATGGCACCGAATACCGTTGTAAAAATACCCAAGGTAATGACCAGATTCATCATACCGGCCATAGACTTTGACATTTTCTTCTTCAGGAAGAAGCCCAACGCTATCAGAACCAGGCCATAACCCGCATCACCCATACAGAAGGCGAAGAAGAGAGAGAAGAAAGGTGCCAGAATGGGCGTCGGGTCAAACTCACCATAGTCTGGCATGCCATACATCTTGGTCAGTGACTCGTACATGCGAACAAAGGCGTTGTTCTTCAATTTGATGGGTGCATTGTCTTCCTTCGTTGCCTTCCGGATTTCATAATAGACGCCGTTTTCGTCCAACAGACGAACCACTGCAGCCTCACAGTCTTCCGGAATCCAGCCCTCGAGCATCACAACAGCCCCTTCGGCCATCTGTTCGCTGTTCAGCTTCACTTGAAGCAAGTCTATCTCGCCCTGCAAACGGCGGCAGCAGTCCTCCATCGTACGGCACTGCTCCCGGCAGAAAGCCTTCAGTTCGTCTGTAGCCGAAACAATCTGGGCTTCGGTCTCCTCCTTCTTTCTGCGTAGCTCAGAAAGGCTGTTGGCAGGAAGGCGAAGGGGTTCCAAATCCAATTGCACCGGTTCACGCGACACGACAACGAAATAAAGATATCCTCCCTTTTCCTGAATGCGGACCAAGTCGTATTGCTCTTCCCATTCAGGTCGGAAATCCCTTTCCTGACAGCTATAGAACTGCAGATGCCATCCGGCCTTGTCCAGTTCCCTGATCCGTTGCCAGTCGAAATCGCCCCATGTTTCCATCTGCGCAATATCCTTGTCGAACATGGGCAGACGGGCGTTAAGCTCCTGAATGTGATTCTGACGCTGTTCGTATGCAGCCAGCAGTGTCTCGGCGGTTTCGTCGGCGTGGACGGTTTCCACCGGCTGTTTGTCAGCCAGCGCCAACATTTCACCGGCCACATTCTTATAAAGCGTACGTTTCTGCAAGAAACTCTGCAAGGTAGCATCCATCTCGCCGCGTTGCCGCTCCACGACATGGACTACACCCAGCTCACGGATACGTTCGAGGAACGATTCGTATTCCTTGTGATAAACCAGAAACGTCAGTTTTTTCATTCGTGTAATCATGCTTCAGCCTCCTTCCTCTTCTCCTGATGCGACTTCATGATCTTCTGCGACGACTTGGACAGATTTTCCTCATCCTCCATAAATCGCTTGATTTTACGCAGAGCATCCTGATAGCCGGGAATTTGTACTTTCTCGAAAAGGTTCACTTTCTGTGTCGTTTTCTTACGGGCATGTTCGAGCAGGTTCAGCTTGGCCACGGTAAATTCTCGCTCAATGGCTGTATGGGCCAGCTCCTTCAACAGGTTCAATCCATCAGCATACCATTTGGGGGCATTGAACAAGCTATAGGGACGGATACTGAAATCTACATTTTCAAGTTGCGGCACCCGCACACCGGCTATTTTCTTGACTCCCAGATGGACATCGCTGACCTTTATCAACGAACTGTCGAACTCATTCCAAAGGGCGAACATGGCTTCGTAAGCTTGTATATCCTTTTCCAGCCTCTCTTCCAGTGCCTGGGCATCGGCTTTGCACCGTTTCACTTCCATGCGGAGGGCGCTTTCCTTGTTCTTGATAATAGGAAGCGTGCGCACCCGCACTTTCAGTTGCTTCTCCAGCTGCTGAAGCGAGGTTTTGTTATATTGAAACTTAATAGCCATTGCTTTCTATTTTTTAATTTGCCTGATTCTTCGGCCAGTACTGGTCGACCAATTCTTTCTTGATATTTACCTCTTCGGGCTTGAAATACTTGCCAAACAGGCTCCAAGCCACGTCAAGCATTTCAGTCGTATCGAGGTTGACATCAATAGCCAGCAACTGATTGGAATAATCTTTGGCGAAAGCAAGGGTACGCTCGTCGTAGTTGGTCAGGTCGAAACCGTTCTCCAGCTTTGTCTTGGCATTGGCGGCATCGGCATACAGACGGACGGCTGCGTTCATTACCTGCGGATGGTCCTTACGCGTCTTCTTACCCGTTACCAGCTGTTTCAGACGAGACAAGGAACGGAACGGGTCTACAATAACCTTACCGATGTCACTGTCACGACGGAGGAAGAGCTGACCCTCGGTGATGTAACCTGTATTATCGGGCACGGCATGTGTAATGTCACCACCCGACAATGTAGTCACGGCGATGATGGTGATGGAACCTCCACTGGGGAACTGCACGGCCTTCTCGTAAATCTTTGCCAAGTCGGAATACAACGAACCCGGCATGGAGTCTTTCGACGGAATCTGGTCCATACGGTTGGACACAATGGCCAACGCATCGGCATAAGAAGTCATATCGGTCAGCAGAACCAAAACTTTCTCATTATGCTGTACGGCAAAATATTCAGCAGCCGTCAAGGCCATATCGGGCACCAGCAGTCGTTCGACAGGCGGATTCTCAGTCGTATTTACAAAGCTGACAATACGATTAAGTGCACCAGCGTTGGAGAAGACGTTTTTGAAGTAAAGGTAGTCATCGTTGGTCATACCCATACCACCCAAGATAATCTTGTCGGTTTCGGCACGCAGGGCTACGTTGGCCATTACCTGGTTGAAAGGCTGGTCAGGGTCGGCAAAGAACGGAATCTTCTGTCCGGACACCAGCGTATTGTTCAGGTCGA
>CATXSD010000011.1 GCA_958402075.1 Mediterranea massiliensis
TGGTGCTCCGTGCCAAGATAGACATGGCAAGCCCCAACATGCACTTCCGCGACCCCATCATCTACCGCGTGGTGAAGCATCCGCACCACCGCACGGGCACGAAGTGGAAAGCCTACCCTATGTATGACTTCGCCCACGGCCAGAGCGACTTCTTCGAAGGCGTCACCCACTCGCTCTGCACGCTGGAGTTCGTGGTACACCGCCCGCTCTACGACCTCTTCGTCGACTGGCTGAAGGAAGGCAAGGACCTGGACGACAACCGCCCGCGCCAGTACGAATTCAACAAGCTGAACCTGAGCTACACCCTGATGAGCAAACGCAACCTGCTCATCCTGGTCAAGGAGAAGCTGGTGAACGGATGGGACGATCCCCGCATGCCGACCCTCTGCGGCTTCCGCCGCCGCGGCTATTCGCCCGAGTCCATCCACAAGTTCATCGACAAGATAGGCTACACCACCTACGACGCCCTCAACGAGTTTGCCCTGCTGGAAAGCGCCGTCCGTGAAGACCTGAACGAACGTGCCACCCGCATCTCGGCCGTGCTGAACCCCGTGAAGCTGGTCATCACCAACTATCCCGAAGGGCAGGTGGAAGAGCTGGAAGCCATCAACAACCCCGAGCGCCCCGAAGAAGGCAGCCACACCATCGAGTTCAGCCGCGAGCTGTGGATGGAGCGCGAAGACTTCATGGAAGACGCGCCGAAGAAATATTTCCGCATGACCCCCGGGCAGGAAGTACGCCTGAAGAACGCCTACATCGTGAAGTGCACGGGCTGCAAGAAGAACGAAGCCGGCGAAGTGGTGGAAGTGTACTGCGAATACGACCCCGAATCGAAAAGCGGAATGCCCGGCGCCAACCGCAAGGTGAAGGGAACCCTCCACTGGGTGAGCTGCGCCCACTGCCTTGAGGCCGAAGTACGTCTGTACGACCGCCTGTGGAAGGTGGAGAATCCGCGCGACGAGATGGCCGCCATCCGCGAAGCCAAGAATTGCGACGCCCTGACGGCCATGAAGGAAATCATCAACCCCGACTCGCTGAAGGTATTGCCCTGCTGCTACATCGAGAAGTTTGCCGCCGGCATGAAGCCGCTCACCTACCTGCAGTTCCAGCGCATCGGCTACTTCAACGTAGACCCCGACTCGACAGCCGAGAAGATGGTATTCAACCGCACAGTCGGCCTGAAGGACACCTGGGGCAAGATAAACAAATAAATTTGTAACAAGGGAACTCAAACAATGATAAACAAGAACCTGCTGCCCGACAAGGACCGCGAACTGATAGAGCTGGCCGAGCGCTTCGAGGCCGCCCGGTCCGAGCAGAAATCCATCTACATGGATTCCGAAGACCTGGCCGACCTGGCCGAATGGTACAGCCGCCGGAACCGTTTCAAGGATGCCGCAGCCGTCATCGAGTGCGGACTGAAGCTGCACCCCGACAATACGTCGCTGCTGGTCGAGAAAGTATACCTCCACCTGGACCAGTTCAACCTGGCCGAAGCCAAGAAAGCTGCCCGACTGATTACCGAGGAGCGGCCCGACGTCACCATCCTGCGGGCCAGACTGCTGGCTGAGGACGGCCGTCTGGACGAAGCCGAACTGATGCTGGACACGCTGGAAGACAAATACTGCAAGGAAAACATCATCGACGTAGCCTACATGTACCTCGAAACGGGGCAACGCCAACGCGCCCTCGACTGGCTGAAACATTGGCGGTGGGATACAGACAACCAGGAATATTGCGCCATCATGGCCGACAACCTACTGGACCAGCAGGAGTATCGGGAGGCTCTGACCTACTACAACAAGCTGGTTGACCAGAACCCCTACCATCCGCCCTATTGGATCGGCGTAGCCCGTTGCCACCTGGGCCTGGGCGAATACGCAAAGGCCATCGACGCCTGCGACTATGCCCTGCTGGCCGACGAAGACCTGGGAGACGCCTACCTCATCAAGGGCTACTCCTTCATCGAGCTGCGCAATGGCGAAAAGGCCCTCGAAGCCTACGAAGGAGCCATCCGCTGCCACGTCATCACCAAAGCCTACGTCCACTTGCTGATGGGACAGCTCTACGTCGACACGAAGAAGTGGCCGGAAGCCTTCAAGCTGCTCCGACAGGCCAAGCAGGAAGAGAAAGAGCTCAAGGACCCCATCTCGCGCTCCACCCTCTATTCTGCCCTGGCCCTCTGCCTGAAGCATGCCGACAAGGAGGGAAACAAGCAGCTCATCATGAAGTATTGCCTCAAGGCCATCGACCTCGACTACTACAACGTGACCGCCCAGCTGTTAGCGGGACTGATATTCATCGAAGAAGGCGAAATGCAGACAGGACTGGGCATGTGGAAAGAAATATCCGAACTGGTACCAGAAGCCAGCACCTGGTGGGAACTATCGAGCTACAGCCTCGAGGCATCCCTCTTCGACCATGCCATCGAGGCGTTGAAGAAGGTGGAAGCCCTGGAGCCCGACTATCCCAATCTGTACAAACGGTTCGCCATCACATGCATCCTGGCCGGAAAGCCCGAGGAAGGTTACCGCTACAACCGCAAGGACCCCTCGCCCATCGACCAGAGAGACCTGGAGGACATCAACCAGCTGGTGGCTCACACCACAAAGGACAAACTCAACACGATGCTGAACGACTATCTGAAGAATACAGACTCGCAAAAGGATCAATAAACAAGCAAGAAAGCATATATGGAAAGAAAACTGAAAGACTACGCATTCATCGCCCTGAAAGGCATGGGCATGGGTGCGGCCGACGTGGTGCCGGGCGTTTCGGGCGGAACCATCGCCTTCATCGTAGGCATCTACGACGAACTGATAGAAACCATCAAGAGCATCAACGCCGAAAGCATCCGCCTCTTCTTCACCGGCCATTGGGCGCGTTTCTGGAAGAAAATCAACGGAAACTTCCTGTTCTCGCTCCTGCTGGGCATCGGCATCAGCGTATTCTCGCTGGCCAAGGTCATCACCTGGCTGCTCCTCAACCACCCCATCCTGGTGTGGTCATTCTTCTTCGGCCTGGTACTGGCCTCGACGTGGTTCGTGGGCAAGGACATCAAGGGCTGGAACTGGAAGACCGTCACCGGCTTCATCGTCGGAGCGATTGTAGCCTACTACATCACCGTTGCCACGCCGGCCGAAACTTCCACCCATCCGCTGTTCATCTTCCTGTGCGGTGCCATCGCCATCTGCGCCATGATTCTGCCGGGCATCTCGGGCAGCTTCATCCTGGTGCTGCTGGGCAAATACTTCTACATCATGGAGGCGGTGAAGACACTGGACATCAAGACACTGGTCATCTTCGGTGTCGGTGCCTTCCTGGGCATCACGACCTTCTCCCGCCTGCTGTCGTTTGCCTTGAAGCATTTCCGCAACATCACGCTGGCCGTACTGACGGGCTTCATGCTGGGTTCCCTCAACAAGGTATGGCCGTGGAAGGAAATCGTGGATAACACGCACGGCATGCCTATCGAAACCAACATTCTGCCCAACGCCTACATCGGCGAAGCGGTGGTGTTGATGCTGGTAGGCTTCCTGCTGGTCTATTTCCTGGAGAAACTGTCGGCCAAGACGGCCCGTTAAGGCATATACCTTATTATAATAAGAAAAGGGTGCATTCCCATCAAGAAACCAATGTTTTCTTGCAGGGAATGCACCCTTTTTCTTTCGGCAACGGCCCAGCTTACTTCAAAGCCGCCAACGCCTTGTCATAGTCAGGTTCCTGAGTGATTTCGGGTACCAGTTCCGTATAGGTCACCCGTCCGTCTTTGCCTACGATGACCACCGCACGGGCCAGCAATCCGGCCAAGGGGCCGTCGGCCATGCAGACGCCATAGTTCTCGTCAAAGTCGGAAATGCGGAAGTCAGACAAGGGAATGACACGGTCGATACCCTCCGTCGTGCAGAAACGGGCATGCGCGAAAGGCAGGTCCTTCGAGATGGCCAGCACAACCGTATCAGCCATGGAAGCCGCCAGCTGGTTGAACTTGCGGACCGAAGTCGCGCACACAGCCGTATCGAGGCTCGGGAAAATATTCAAAACCACATTCTTTCCGCCCAAATCCTTCAGCGAGAGGGTTGACAAATCTGTTTTTACCAATTCGAAATCAGGGGCCACCGTGCCCGTCTGTATAAACTCGCCGATGAGTCTCACCGGCTGTCCCTTAAAGTTTGTTGTTGCCATAATCTTCTTTTTTAATGATGTTTCTTTCAGATAACAAGCGAAAGTAGCAAAAAGTTTGTACACAATGATTGCAACCGTATTAAAAAAACATTTCATCCGCCCCACCCCTATTCACAAGCCGACAGGAAAATACCTCCAAAATGGAATATCCGCCGCAATTCTTCCACCTTATCTTGCATACTTCGTACTAAAAGTTTTATCTTTGTAGGGATTTAATAGAGTTGTTTATATAAAATAGAAAACTAAAAGACTGAATATTATGGCAATGCATACGTGGTTCGAATGCAAAATTCGATACGAAAAGACAATGGAAAACGGGATGAACAAGAAGGTGACCGAGCCCTATCTGGTCGATGCGCTGAGCTTCACCGAAGCCGAGGCGCGCATCATCGAGGAGATTACCCCGTTCATCAGCGGCGAGTTCACCGTGGCCGACATCAAACGCGCCAACTACAGCGAGCTCTTCCCCTGCGACGAAGAGGCCGCCGACCGCTGGTTCAAGTGCAAGCTCGTCTTCATCACGCTGGACGAAAAGAGCGGCGCCGAGAAGAAGACTTCCACCCAAGTGCTGGTACAGGCCGCCGACCTGCGCGACGCCGTGAAGAAACTGGACGAAGGCATGAAGGGCACCATGGCCGACTATCTGATAGCCTCCGTGGCCGAGACAGCCATCATGGACGTCTATCCCTACAGCGCCGAGCCCGACGACAAGCCGGAAGTATAACCCCCCAAAACGATACAACCGAAAGGAGCAAAAGAAAATGATAGCAGAAAGTATCAGACAAATTCGAAGCGAACTGCCCGCAGGCGTACGGCTGGTGGCCGTATCGAAGTTCCACCCGAACGAGGCCATCGAAGAGGCCTATCGGGCAGGGCAGCGCATCTTCGGCGAAAGCAAGGTGCAGGAGATGACAGCCAAGCACGACAGCCTGCCGCAAGACATCGAATGGCACTTCATCGGTCATCTGCAGACCAACAAGGTGAAATACATCGTGCCCTACGTCGCGCTGATTCATGGCATTGACTCCTTCAAGCTCCTGACCGAAGTGGACAAGCAGGCGGCCAAAGTGGGCCGCAGGGTAGACTGCCTGCTCCAGCTGCACATCGCCCGCGAAGAGACGAAGTTCGGCTTCAGCTTCGACGAATGCCGCCAGATGCTGGCCGAAGGCCAGTGGCGCCAGCTACAGCACGTCCGCCTGTGCGGCCTGATGGGCATGGCGACCAATACCGACAACACCACGCAGATCAAGGAGGAATTCGAGTCCCTGAGCCAGTTCTTCCGCGAAGTGAAAGCCACCTGGTTTGCCGATGACGACGCCTTCCGTGAACTCTCGATGGGCATGTCGCACGACTACCACGAAGCCATCGCCGCCGGCAGTACCCTGGTGCGCGTAGGAAGCAAAATCTTTGGAGAACGCATTTATTAATCTTAAAAACAATCATTATTATGGCAACAACTTTACAAACCACATTCGCCGGGCTTTCCCTGAGAAACCCCATCATCGTCAGCAGTTCGGGCCTCACCGACAGCGCCGCCAAGAACCAGAAGCTCTGCGAAGCCGGAGCGGGAGCCATCGTGCTGAAATCACTCTTCGAAGAGCAGATCATGATGGAAGCCGACTGGCATGGCGACCCCAACATGTACCCCGAAGGAAGCGACTACCTCGTAGGTTACATCCGCCAGCACAAGTTGGGCGAGTACCTCACCCTCATCAAAGAAAGCAAGAAAGTGTGCGACGTCCCCGTGATAGCCAGCATCAACTGCTACCAGGACGCCGACTGGATCGACTTCGCCCAGCAGATTGAAGAGGCCGGAGCTGATGCGCTCGAAGTCAACATCCTGGCTCTGCAAACCGACGTACACTATACTTACGGCAGCTTCGAGCAGCGCCACATCGACATCCTGCGCCACATCAAGAAGACGGTCAAGATACCCGTCATCATGAAGCTGGGTGACAACCTGACCAACCCCGTGGCCCTCATCGACCAGCTTTATGCCAACGGAGCCGCTGCCGTCGTACTGTTCAACCGCTTCTACCAGCCGGACATCAACATTGAGAAAATGACGCAGGTGGCAGGCAACGTATTCAGCAACGAGGCCGACCTGGCCAAAGCGCTCCGCTGGACGGGCATTGCTTCGGCCGCCGTCAGCCAGATAGACTATGCCATCTCGGGCGGCATCCACTCGGCCGAAGGCGTGGTGAAGGCCATCCTGGCCGGTGCCTCAGCCGTAGAGATCTGCAGCGTGCTCTACCAAGAGTCGTCCGCTGTCATCAATGAATACAACAAGTTCGTGGCCGACTGGATGGCCAAGAAGGGCATGGAAAGCATCGCACAGTTCAAGGGCAAGCTGAACGTGGGCGACGTGAAGGGTGTCAACACCTTCGAACGTACTCAGTTCCTGAAGTATTTCTCTTCGCACGAATAAAATCTTTCCGGTCCCAACAGAAAAAATCAGGCTGAATTCCGCTTCCGTGAAGCAGGATTCAGCCTGTTCTGTTTTCAGTATCCACACTTCATCCTTCCATCCTCCAACCCGGACAGAACGTACACATTGAACAGACAGAACGTTTATACCGAGCAAACAGAACGTTTACACCGAGCAAACAGAACGTTTATGCTGGGCAAACAGATTGTTTAGGCTGGGCAAATAAATCGTTTAGGCTGGGCAAACGGATGCTTTTCCCAGCTTAAACGACCGACCTTGGCTGGAGGAATAATTTTCTTTCTGAAGTAATGACTATTGTCATCGACAGATAGAAGGAAGGAATTGATCAGTATCTCTTATTTTGAACAACCTCACTATACTTTTATCAGCATATCCGCCCCTATGACTTCTGGCAGAAATCCAGAAAGCGTTTCAGGCCTTCGGCCAGCGTGGTACGCGGACAGGCGATGTTCCACCGCATGAACCCTTCCCCTTCCGCTCCGTACATGGTACCGGCATTGAGCCAGAGTCCGGCTTCGGCAACCAGGCGCCGTTCCAGTTCTTCCGACGGCAAGCCCAACGTCCGGCAATCCATCCACACGAGATAGGTTCCTTCCAAGGCCGTGAGAGGGAACTGCGGCAGGTTCTCGCTACAAAAGTCCTGCATATAGAGATAGTTCGCATGCAAATACCCGATGAGTTGGTCCAGCCACTCTTCGCCTTCGTTATAAGCAGCTTGGGTCGCTATCACACCGAACGGATTGACGTCGCACACCTCGTTGTCGTTGATAGCCCGGTCTATTTTAGCCCGGAGGGCTGCATCAATGCAGACGATATTGGCTATCTGAAGGCCGGCTATGTTGAACGCCTTGCTGGGCGACAGACACGTCACAGAATGTTGCAGGAACTTTTCCGAAATAGAGGCAAACGGCGTGTATCGATGGCCGGGGAAAACCAGCTCGCAATGGATTTCATCCGAAACGACCGTCACACCGTGGCGGATGCACATGTCACCGAGGCGTACAAGCTCTTCACGCTTCCACACCCGCCCGACGGGATTGTGTGGATTGCAGAGGAGCATCACCTTCACTTGCGGATCGGAAAGCTTCTGCTCCAGATCATCGTAGTCCATCACATAAGTATTGCCAACAGGCACCAGCGGTGAAGCCACCATCCCACATCCGTTGTTGCGGATTGAAGAAAAAAAGCAGTTGTAGACCGGAGTCTGTACCAGCACCTTGTCGCCCGGACGGGTCAAGGCCTTGATGACAGCCGATATGGCGGGCACCACCCCCGAGGTATAAAGCATCCATCCGCGGTCGATCGTCCACCCGTGACGACGAGCAAACCAACCGGTCACCGCCTCGTAATAACTGTCAGGGACACGGGTATAACCGAAAATACCGTGCTCCACCCGCCTGCGCAGGGCATCGACGATGGCCGGAGCAGTACGGAAATCCATATCAGCCACCCACATCGGCAATACATCCGGGCTGCCTGCACTGTCCCACTTATAGGAATCGGTTCCCCGACGGGGAATCACCTGGTCGAAATCGTATTTCATACCTACCTCCACTTTTCAATCGGCGGAATACATCTGCCCGTTCCTGAGGCGGATGACACAATCGGCCGGAGCCTTGATGTTCCGGTCAATCGTCACCGAGCCGAACGCATCGGCCACGATGGAGCCCGAGGTGGGATTCTTGATGTTTGTGATAGAACCGCGGATATCGGCATGCAGCGTGCTGTACTCGAAGGCCCGGTCGCATTCCGGCCCGAAGGTACAGTTCTCCAGCACGAGGTCGTGTGCGTAGCAGAGCGGCTGCTCGCCGGTAATGTGACAATTCACCAGCCGCAAGTTCTTCGAATGCCAGCCGAGGTACTCACCATTGAGTTCGGAGTCGTAGATGGTCACGTTCTCCACTTCCCAGAAAGCATCCTTCGTCGTAATCTTGGCATGATGAATCTCCACATCCTTCACATACTGGAAGACATACTTGCTGTCGCTTTCCAGCCCGTCCACATAAATGTTGCTGCTGAACATGAAGGGATAGGTACCGTCGTGCAGTTTGAGGTTCCTGACGCGGATATTCCGACAACGCCAGAACACCTCATCGGCATCGTTCATCGTAACATTCTCCACGTCGATATCGGTCATTTCTCGGAACATCTTCGGCGCATCGATCACCGTGTCGGTCATCTTCAGATGGTCGGAATACCACAAGGCCGAACGGCCTCCGACGTCGAAATAACAACGGTCAATCTTGAATCCGTGTACATGCCAGAAGGGATAGTTGCCTTCGAAACGGCATTCGAACGCTTCTATATTGCTGCACTCCTTAATGGCCGACTCTCCGGCACGGATAATGACGTTCTCCAACCGGAGGTCGTGTGACTCGAACAGGGGACGTTCACCACCAAATTCTGTATTCTTAATCAGTTGCATATTGTTTGATAAAAAATTCTTTTCCGAACGCAAAGTTACACCACGGCATGGAATCGCCGCGTAGACGGATTACGGACAAAACAACCCCGATTACGGAAGTCCGCCCGCCCCCTTCTTCATCCAGCGCTCCCGCTTCAGGCGGATGAGGAAAATCAGTCCCCTGAAACACAGCTCGACGCACATGGCTATCCACACGCCCTTGAGTCCCAGCGACGGAGCGAGCCATGCCGCCAGGGACAGACGCACCGCCCAGATGCTGAAGAAATTCATCAGGCAGGGGACAAGCGTATCCGCCGCCCCGACAAACACGCCATAGGCAACGATGGAAGCCGCGAACATCGGCTCGGCAAACGCCTCGATGCGCAGAGCCATCACGCCCAGCTCCCTAATCTCGGACACGGGCGTCATCAGGCCGATAATCTGAGGAGCCAGCAGATACATGAGTACTCCCATCACTCCCATGACCACCATGCCCATCAGCACCGTGATGCGGGCAAAACTGCGGGTCAGCTTCCTGCGCCCGGCCCCGACACTCTGTCCGACCAGCGTAGTGGCGGCATCCGCAATCCCGTAACCGGGCATATAGCAAAGGCTTTCGGCCGTAATGGCAAACGAATTGGCAGCAATGGCGAAAACGCCCAACGGGGCTACGATGACCGTCGTCATGATCTGCGCACCGCATATCACAAGATGCTCCAAGCCCATCGGAAAACCGATGCGGACAGCTTTTTTCAAGGTACCCGCCTCTGGCAGGAAACTGCCTCCCCTTCCTTTCTGGCTCAATTCGGAGGAGCGGGTCCAAAGATACCACAGCAGGATGCAGGCCGCTACCGCTTCGGCAGCGACGGTTCCCAAGGCGGCTCCGCCGACACCCAGTCCGGCTCCCGGCACCGTGAACGAAAGCCCAGCTACGTTCCATTCGCGTGAAGGGAAAATCAGGAAGAAATTGAAGACGACGTCCAGTATGCACATCACCACGCCCAACAAGCTCGGCACGTGCATGTTGCCGCTGCACCGCAACATGCCTCCCGCCAGAAAGTTCATCTGCAGGGCGGGCAGAAAAAGCGAGAATATAAGGAAATACAGCGATGCATCCCTGCGGATGGAGATATCCCCTCCCAACCAGCCGGGCAGCAATCCGCTGATAGCTGCTCCAAGCACAGCCAGCAGCAGGCTGAAAGCCAGTGTGGCCGTCAGCGCCTGACGCAGGACGGCCCGCGCGCCGGCCATGTCGCCTGCCCCGATTTTATGGGCCACTTGCACGGAAAAACCGGTAGCGGCAGCCACGCACAATCCCCAAAACAGCCACGTGGTTGTCGACACCAGGCCGATGGAAGCCGAAGCCTCGGCACCCAGGCTTCCCACCATGGCCGCATCGATGTATTGCATGATGATGGAGGACAATTGGGCTATCACGGCCGGGATGCTCAGCTGCACGGCCAAGCGCAACTGTTGTCCCAGCGTCATCGGCTTCCCCTCGCGGATCAGCGCGAGCAGTCCGTGCGTTCTATCAACTTGTGCAGTCATCTGTTCCATGTTTCGACAAGTTTGGAAGCCGACCTCGCCGGCTTCCGGCCATTTCTGTATTTTGTCTGCAAAAATAGCGCAAAACACAGGAACATGCAATAGACGGATTACAGATATTACAACCACAATTACCTGACTGCCCGGAAGAGTCTACCAGCCATGGCATCCGGCTGTATGCCAGCCGGCAAGACAGGCAATGACCCAGGGAAAAGGCGGCAATGTTTCTTCCCAAAAGCGACTATGTTTTGCTTGAAAAGAAGCAATGTTCTGCCACAAAAAAAGCAATGCTTTCCACGAGGGAAAACATTGCTTTATGAATAAGGAAAGGATGCCCGTCAGCAGGGCACCGTCAGATGTTTACATCAGGTTGCTGGCCAGTTCGCTCAACTCGCTGCGCTCGCCCTTCACGAGGTTGATGTGGGCAAAGAGGTTCTGGTCGCGCATGCGGTCGATCATATACACAAGGCCGTTGGACTGGCTGTCCAGATAGGGCTGGTCAATCTGCTGGATGTCGCCCGTGAACACCATCTTCGTCCCCTCGCCCGCACGGGTGATGATGGTCTTTATCTCGTGGGGCGTCAAGTTCTGTGCCTCGTCGATGATGCAGTAGGTCTCGCTCAGGCTTCGCCCGCGGATGAAGGCCAGGGCCTCGATGACGAGCTGATCGCTCTTCTGCATGTCCTCCAGCCGTTTCACTTCACTGGAGCTGGCGGCAAACTGATGCTTGATGACGTTCAGGTTGTCGAACAGGGGTTGCATGTAGGGCGCCACCTTCTCGTTGGCATCTCCGGGCAGGAAGCCGATGTCCTTGTTGGACAGGGCCACAATGGGACGGGCCAGCAGAATCTGCTTGTATTCGTTCATCTGATGCAGGGCGGCAGCCAGGGCCAGAAGGGTCTTTCCCGTACCGGCTTTGCCCGTCAGGCCCACCAGCTTGATATTGGGGTCGTTCAGCACCTCGAAGGCAAAGCTCTGCTCGGCGTTGCGCGGCTCGATGCCGTAGTTCTTCGACTTGTTGACACGGCACACAGTGTGGCTGAAGGGGTTGTAGCGGGCCAGCACGCTGTTGCGGTCGCTCTTCAGGATGAAGCATTCGTTGGGATGGACGATGTCCTTGAAGGGGAACTCACTGATGTCGATTCCCTCCTTCGAGGAGTAGATGCGGTCTATCAGGGCAGGGTCGGTGCCGTCGAACACTTCGTTCGACTTTTCAAAGATGTCGACATTCACCACCTTGTCGGTAATGTAGTCTTCGCACAAGATGCCGATGGAGCGGGCCTTCATCCGCAGGTTGACGTCCTTCGTCACCAGGATGGACTTCATCTTGGGATACTTCTGGGTCAACCAATCGGCCACGGCGAGAATCTGATGGTCTGGCTTGCGCTCGGGGAAGGAATCATACACCCGCTTGGACTCCACATTGCCGGTCACTACGAACAATTTTCCCAACCCTTCACCCAAAGAAGCTCCCTTGGTGAAAAGGTTGTCATCGGTGATGTCGTCCAGTTCGCGGACAAACTCGCGGGCGTTGTAGTTGATCTGCTCGTTGCCCTTCTTGAATTTGTCCAGTTCTTCGAGTACTACAATGGGAAGATAAATATCATTCTCCTGGAAATTTTTCAGACACTTGTAGTCGTGCAAGATGACATTGGTGTCAATTACAAAATTTTTCTTGGCTCCCATAACGCATAAGATTTAAATAGTTAATATCTTTGTCCGACGAAGACAGCAGGGTGGACTGCCATCTTTGTTGCCTCTAAAGATAACAAATTAACCGATAGAAAGGATTGGTTTCCCGTTAAATATTTCAAATGATGGACTATCAGAGCACATTAACATACTTATACAACAGCGCCCCCCTGTTCCAGCAGGTGGGCAGCGCCGCCTATAAGGAGGGATTGGAGAACACCCTCACCCTGGACGAACACTTCGGACACCCGCACCGCCGCTTCCACACCATCCACGTGGCCGGTACCAACGGCAAAGGCTCCTGCTCGCACACCCTGGCCGCCATCCTGCAGGAGAGCGGCTATCGCGTAGGCCTCTACACCTCGCCCCACCTAGTGGACTTCCGCGAACGCATCCGTGTGAACGGACAGCCCATCTCCGAACAATACGTCATCGACTTTGTGGAGAAAGAGCGCTCCTTCTTCGAACCGCTCCACCCGTCGTTCTTCGAGCTGACCACCGCCATGGCCTTCCGCTACTTTGCCGACGAGCAGGTGGACGTGGCCGTCATCGAAGTGGGCTTGGGCGGACGGCTGGACTGCACCAACATCATCCGGCCCGACCTGTGCATCATCACCAACATCAGCTTCGACCACATGCAGTTTCTGGGGCACACGCTGGCACAGATAGCGGGCGAAAAGGCAGGTATCATCAAGGAGGGCACACCCGTAGTCATCGGCGAAACCACACCCGAAACGAAGCCTGTATTCCTGGCCAAGGCCGCAGAGATGCATGCCCCCATCTACTTCGCCGAAGATTATGACCGCGAAGACTATCCGGGCATCGAATTCGAACTGAAAGGACTGTACCAGAAGAAGAACAAGCAGACGATACTCACGGCCCTGCCCCTGCTGAAAGACATCGGTTACCGCCTCGACGGCACCAGCGTGCGGAGCGGATTCGCCCACGTCACCCGCCTGACGGGACTCATGGGACGCTGGCAAAAGCTGCAGGACGCCCCTACCCTGGTCTGTGACACAGGGCACAACGTGGGCGGCATCCAATACGTGGCCGAACAGCTGAAGCAACAATCCTGCCGCCAGCTGCACATCGTCATCGGCATGGTGAACGACAAGGACATCCGCGGCGTACTGGCCCTGCTGCCACGCAACGCCGTCTACTACTTCACCCAAGCCAGCGTGAAGCGGGCCCTGCCGGCCGAGGAGGTGAAAAGGCTGGCCGAGGCTGCCGGCCTGCATGGTGACTGCTATCCCGACGTGCCCACTGCCGTCAGGGCCGCACAAGAAAAAAGCCTCCCCGAAGACTTCATCTTCGTGGGAGGCAGCAGTTTCATTGTGGCCGACCTCTTAACGCACCGCGATGCACTCAATCTCCACTAAGGCATCCTTGGGCAGCGCCTTTACGGCTACAGCCGAACGGGCAGGGAAATCGCCCTCGAAATAGGTGGCATATACCGAGTTCATGTCGCCAAAGAGGGACATGTCGGCCAAGAAGACAGTGGTCTTCACGATATTGGCCATGCCCAGGCCTGCCTCTTCGAGGATGTGCTTCACGTTCTCCAGCGACTGGCGGGCCTGTGCGGCAGCCCCTTCGGGCATCACGCCGGTAGCCGCATCGATGGGCAGCTGACCCGATACAAACACCATGCCATTGGCTTCGATAGCCTGACTGTAAGGTCCGATGGCACCCGGTGCCTTCTGACTACAAATTACTTTCTTCATGTTCATTCAATTTTTAGTTCTGTATATCTTTTCTTTTTCTCCAGTTGGGGAAATTTTTTTCTCCAACCGTGCAGTATTTTCTTCCTGCCTGCATTTATAGAAGTGAATACATCAAGCAATATTCACTCATAACCTTTTTTTCATACCTAGACTTAACTGAATCTCGGAAGAGGATGTGCCTGCTGCACATTCTCTTTCTTTTATTCAAGTCACCGCATCATTTGCAGTTCTTTTCTATCAAGGCGTCCACATTGGGGTCGCCCAGCTCCTTGGCCTTGGCGAAACTTTCGCAGGCAGCCGCTTTTTGCTTCATCTGCACCTGGGCAATGCCCATCAGGCGATAGGCCTCCGCATACTTGTCGTCGATGGCCAATGCTTCCTTCAGTATCTTCACGGCCTCTTCGTTGCGTCCCACACGGATGTTGACCACTGCCAGCTCGGCCCGATAGGTCAACTCCTTCGGATTGAGTTCGATGGCCTTGGCCAGGTCGTCGAGTGCCCGCTGATACTGGCGCGACTTCAAGGCGGCCTGCTCGCGGTAATAGTAGAAGACATCGTTCACATTTCCATTCACCGCCTCGTAATAGGCATCATAGTCGACTACCGCGTTGCGGGCCTGGTCGGCCACCATCCGGGCCTGTGCACGTTCCAGCAGATAGGGAGCAGCCTCCTGGGTATAGGGCTTGTTGAAGCAGGCCACGCAGCTGTCGAGCAACGCCAGCACTTCTTCGGCCGGCTCCTTCATGGCTTCCTTAATCTTGGCAGTCGTGAAGAACGTGGCAGCCGAACGCAAGTCAGACTGGTTGACTGTATTGTAGGCTTCCAGCGCGGCAGGATAATCGCCCTTGGCAAACAGGATGTCGCCCTCCAGCTGTACATAGACGGGCAGCGGCTGGATGTCGACGGCTGCACGAGCCTCCTCCAGCGCCTTGTCGAGCGACCAGTCGCCATACGGCTTGTCGGCATGGGTCAGCACGTAATTGTATATCATCTTGGAGCGGCTGAAGTGTACGTCGTCCTTCTTGGATGCCACGTCCAAGGCCTTGTCCATGTCGTCGTATACCAGGTCCATGGTAGTCTCATCGGTTGCCGTCAGCTCCCGCTGGGTGGCGCGGCGCAGGTATCCCTCAGGATTGTTGGGGTACTGGCTGATGAAATCATTAAGCACTTCCATATATTTCTCGGGCGACAGCTGGGAGGAAGCCATGAAGAGGAAGACCAATGCCTCCTCCTCGGTAGATGGCAGGGCTTTCTTGATGCCGATGTCCTTCAAGGCCATATCATTGTAGGACAGGGCGGAGATTTTCTGTGCCATCACATAGTTGGCATCCACGGCATAGCAGATGCTGGCCGTGTCCTGCCCCGTGGCTTTTTGGGCAAGGCCGAACACCTCCCCTTCGGCCGTAGCCAGCGGACAGCTGACCATCTTGTCCTTCAGGTGCATATCGAGGGTATAGTACAAATAATTGTCGGCCACCCTGTCAACGGCCTTCACCTTGCCGGCCGTAAAGGTGCGGCTCTTCTGCGTGGAGTACGGCAAGAGATATACCTCCGCGCCTACCGCAGGAGCAACGGCCGCCAGTGGCAGTGCAGGCACCTTCTTCTCCGTAATGGCTACCTTGAACTTCAGGACATCGTACATGTCGTCGGCGCCCATGATGGACTCGACCGGCATCTCCTTACCTTCGTAATTGACAATCACGGCACGATGCGCACCCTTGAACAGGGAATAGTCGGACAGGGCCACACCGTCTTCACTCACAAAAAATCCGTTGCCTGAGTTCAGCATCTTGTCGTCCTTGTCGTAAGTGACAACTGAGAACACGGCACGCTTGGCCTTCTCCAACCATTTGGGCTGAGCAAAGGCACACTGGGCCATCAGCGTGATGGCAAATAACAAAAGTATCTTCTTCATCGGGATATATCGGTTAATCTTTGTTTGACTGCTTCATAAATCAGGATACCTGCCGCCACGGATACGTTGAGCGACTCGATGGTACCCAACATCGGAATCTTCACCCATTCGTCGCACAAGGCCAGGTTATCGTAGGAAACGCCCTTGTCCTCGGCACCCATGATGATGCACATCGGGCCGGTATAATCGGCCTTCGTATAGTCGTAGTCGCCTTTCTCAGTAGCGGCCACAATGTGGAAGCCGCTGTTCTTGAGGTATTGCAGGGTGTCCTTCAGGCTCTGTTCGCGGCATACGGGCAAGGTGTGCAGAGCGCCGGCCGACGTCTTCATGGCATCGGCATTCACCGTCACGCTGTTCTTGGCGGGGATGATGACGGCATCGACCGCCGCACACTCGCACGTACGGGCAATGGCTCCGAAGTTGCGCACGTCCGTCACACCGTCGAGCATCACGAAGAGCGGGTTCTTGCCCTGCTCAAAGAGGAAAGGCACGAGGTCTTCCGTCTTCTGGTAGGTGACGGCCGAGACGAAGGCCACCACACCCTGATGATTCTTGCGCGTAATCTTGTTGATGCGCTCCACCGGCACCCGCTGGACGGGTATCAGCGTCCCCTTGAGGGCGGCAAACAGCTCCTTGGACAGGTCGCTCTGTATGTCTCTCTTCACCAGTATCTTGTCGATGTCCTTGCCGGCCTGTATGGCTTCTATCACGGCACGGACGCCGAAAATCATTTCGCTTTTGTCTGTCATTACTTTATCTTATTAGTTTATTTATCCAGTTTCAGCAAGGCGCGGGCGTTGTTCAGCGCGGCCTCGGTCAGGGTGGCTCCACTCAGCATGTGGGCCAGTTCCTCCACCCGTTCGTCGTCGGTCAAGCGACGGATGTGGCTGTTCGTTTCCACCTCATTATCTTCCTTATAGACCTTATAGTGGGCCCGTCCGCGTGCGGCAATCTGCGGCAGGTGGGTGATACTGATGACCTGACGGTCGTTGTCGCCCATCTCCTGCATGATGTCGGCCATGCGGTCGGCTATCTCGCCCGACACGCCCGTGTCGATTTCGTCGAACACGATGGTGGGCAACTTGACGGCTCCGGCTATCATGGCCTTGACGGACAGCATAACACGCGCTATCTCACCACCCGAAGCCACCTGCGAAATGCTCTGCAACACACCGTTCTTGTTGGCCGAGAAGAGAAAGTTCACCGTATCGGCTCCATGTACGCCCGGCTCCTTGCGAGTGCCAATTTCCACCTGGAAGCGGACGTTGGGCATGCCCAGCGGCACCAGCCGTGCGGCCATCTGCCGCTCCACTTCGCGGGCGGCACGGGTACGTGCTTCGGTCAAGACCTGCGCCTGGGCGGTGACCTGCGTGAAGAACTCCTTCACACGCGCTTCGAGACGGGCGATGTCTTCGTCGGACGACGTAATGGCCGAAAGTTGCAAAGCATAGTTTTCCTGCAAGGAAAGCAATGCTTTGACCGTATCAACACGATGCTTTTGCTGAAGGGAATAAATGAGATTGAGACGGGCGTTCACTTCGTCGAGGCGGGCGGGGTTGAATTCAACTTCTTCTTCCTTGTCGGACACCTCTTGCGAAATGTCTTTCAGCTCGATGTAGACGCTGTCCAGACGGTCGGCCAGCTCGCCTGCAGGAGCAAAGACCGAACGCAGGCCCATCATCGTATTCTGACAATCCTTCAAGGCTTCGAGCACACTGCCTTCGTCGGCGTTCAGTGCCTGTCCGGCCCGATAGAGACCGGCCTTGATGTCTTCGGCATGGGTCAGCATCTCAGCCTCCTGCTCCAGCTCTTCCTGTTCGCCATCGGTAAGATTGGCTTCCTCCAGCTGCTCCAGCTGGAAACGGATGTAGTCTTCATCCGCACGGCTCTGCTCGGCACGGGCCACCAGCTCTTCCAGGTCCTGACGGGCCTGCCGCCAGTCGTTGTACAACTTCTGATAGGCGGCCAGCTCGGCCTCATCGTGCGCCAACAGGTCGAGCACGTTCAGCTGGAAGCCTTCCTTGTTGAGCAAGAGGTTCTGATGCTGCGAGTGGACGTCGATGAGCAGTTCGCCCAGTTCCTTCATCTGCGCCAACGAAGCGGGCGTATCGTTGATGAAGGCACGGCTCTTGCCCGAAGCATAGAGCTCGCGACGCAGGATGCACTCGTCTTCGTACTCCAGTTCGTTGGCTTCGAAGAAAGGCTTCATGCCATAGGCTGAAACGTCGAAATGAGCTTCGATGACACACTTCGTGGCCCCCTTGCGGATGGACTTCACGTCGGCACGCTGGCCCAGCAACAAGCCGATAGCCCCCAAGATGATGGACTTTCCGGCACCAGTCTCGCCCGTTATGACAGAAAAGCCACTATCAAAGCGGATGTCCAGCTTTTCTATCAACGCATAATTCTGTATGTAGAGTGAACGCAACATAATATCTTACTCCGTATCTATCGGTTCAACACTTCGGCCAGCCGGTCGACAATGTCGGCTGCCACTTCGTCCTTGGTTTTCAGCGGATACTCCGTACGGCCCTCGGCATCGATAATGGTTACCTTGTTGGTGTCGCAGCGGAAGCCTGCCCCCTTGTCGTTCAGCGAATTCAAGACGATGAAATCCAGGTTCTTCCGCTTCAGTTTGTCTTCGGCATTCTGCTGCTCGTTATGGGTTTCGAGCGCAAAACCCACCAACACTTTCCGTTCGGACGAAGCAGCCTTCAGCCGTCCCAAAGCAGCGGCAATGTCCTGTGTGGGCTTCAAGGCGAGGGTCATGTCGCCCGTCTTCTCGCGCTTGATTTTCTCGTCGGCCACGTGTTCGGGCGTATAGTCGGCCACGGCCGCACAAAGGATGGCGGCATCGGCCTGCGGAAAGAGCGACGTGGCGGCTTCATACATCTGTGCGGCCGACTCCACATCGCGTCTCTCAGCCATCGGATAACGGGTGTCACGCTGTACGGGCCCCGTCACAAGCAGGACACGGGCGCCACGACTGGCACATTCATCGGCCAGCGCAAAGCCCATCTTGCCCGACGAATAGTTTCCGATGAAACGTACAGGGTCTATCTTTTCGTACGTGGGTCCTGTCGTTATCAGAATGGTCTTTCCCTTAAGGTCACCCTCCTGCGCTGCAAAGTATCGCTCCAGGTGGCGGATGATGTTTTCAGGTTCTTCCATACGTCCCTTGCCCACCAGGTGGCTGGCCAACTCGCCCGTACCCGGCTCGATGATGTGATTGCCATAGGAACGGAGCTTCTCCAAATTCTGCTGGGTGGACGGATGGGCAAACATGTCGAGGTCCATGGCCGGTGCGATGAATACGGGCGCTTTGGCCGACAGATACGTTGTGATGAGCATGTTGTCGGCAATGCCATTGGCCATCTTGCCAATGGTAGAAGCCGTAGCGGGAGCTATCAGCATGGCATCGGCCCAAAGACCCAAGTCTACGTGACTGTTCCACGTGCCGTCGCGCTGGGCGAAGAACTCGCTGATGACAGGCTTGCTGGTAAGGGCAGACAGGGTAATGGGCGTGATAAACTCCTTGCCCGCAGGCGTGATGACCACCTGCACCTCTGCCCCACGCTTGATGAGGCCACGGATGATATAGCAGGCTTTGTAGGCAGCAATGCTACCCGTAATGCCCAAAACAATCTTCTTGCCTTTCAATACATTTGTCATAATCGGAAAGCCTCTCTGATTTATTTATGTGCCAACTCACGCAAGCGGATTTTGGTGAGCATGGCCTTGGTGTTCAACGTAAAGTCACTGTTCAATATCCAGCCATAATAACCCGGATCGCGCTTCAGCACTTCGGCCACAGGCATGCCTTTGTACTTGCCGAAGTTGAAGATTTCCATCCCTTTGTCATCGTAAACCATGCGACCTGCAAAATCCACATTCTTGTTGAAGCTGGAATAGTCGGACAGGAAAGCTACATCGTTCTGCAACTCCGGATAGCGGTCAAGCTGCGCCATCAGCACCTCGTAAGTGGCCCTCGTATCGGCTTCGGCCGTATGGGCATCCTCCAGATTCTTGCCGCAATAGAACTTGTAGGCAGCAGAAAGCGTGCGCTGCTCCATCTTGTGGAAGATGACCTGCACGTCAATAAACTTACGACGACTCAGGTCTATGTCCACTTCGGCACGCAGGAATTCTTCGGCCAGCAGAGGAATGTCGAAACGGTTGGAGTTGAAGCCTGCCAAGTCGCATCCCTCGATGTCATTGGCCACACTGCGCGCCACTTCCTTGAAGGTAGGGCAGTCGGCTACATCGGCATCATAAATGCCGTGAATGGCCGAAGCGGTTTCGGGAATGTGCATTTCAGGATTGATGCGCATCGTCTTGGATTCTTCATTGCCATTGGGATATACCTTGAGATAGCAGATCTCCACGATGCGGTCGCTATTGATATTGGTACCGGTGGTTTCCAAGTCGAAAAACACCAGCGGATTCTTCAAATTCAGTTTCATATTGCAATTCATTATTGGCAGCCGACAAACGAACGAGTTGACAAGACCATAAAGCCATCCTGACCGAAGTCCTTTTTTCGCTTTAGCGTCTTGCCAACTCGCAGGCCTTGCCGGCCTTTTTCGCTATTTGTTTGTTCAATCGTTCAACATCATAGGCATCAACAACATCAGCAGGTCTTCATTCTCTTCCTGCTCCACAGGAATGATGACACCCGCCCGCGAAGGATCGGCCAGCTCGATGACCACCTCTTCAGCAGAAATGTTGTTGAGGATGTCCAGCAGGAAGGTCGACTTGAAACCGATGCTCATGTCATTGCCGTCATACTGACAAATCTGTGTCTCTTCGGCAGAAGTTGAGAAGTCAATATCTTGAGCAGAGATAGTGATCTGGTTCTTGCTCAAACGCAATTTGATCAGACTGCTGGCCTGGGAAGAGAAGATGGAGACACGGCGCAAAGCCCCTATCAGCGACTGGCGGTCTACCGTCACCTTGTAGGGGTTGTTCTGAGGTATGACCGAATTGTAGTTGGGATAACGCCCTTCTATCAGACGGCACACCATACGATAGCTTTCCAACGTAAAGACAGCATTGCGTTCGTCAAACTCAATGACCACCTGTCCCTGTTCCTTGGCAAGCAGGTTCTTCAACAAGTTGGCCGGTTTCTTGGGCAGGATGAAGGCCGCACGCTCATTGCCATGGGCAGCCAGCGTCTTGCACCGCACCAGCTTGTGACCATCCGAAGCAACCATCGTAATGTCGTCTGTCGTAATGTCAAAGTAGATACCATTCATTACAGGACGGAGTTCGTCGTCGGCCGTAGCAAATACCGAACGGTTGATGCCATTCAGCAACACCTGTGCATCAATCTCCACACGAACAGCATTGTCGCCCAACTGGGTCAGCTGAGGGAACTCATCGGCATTCTGTGCCATCAGACTATACTTACCATTCTGATACTGCACATTGATTTCCAACGTTTCAAGATTGATTTCAAAAGAAAGCGGCTGTTCGGGAATTTCCTTCAAAGCATCCAGCAACGTCTTGGCCGTAACGGCAAAACGTCCGTCAGCATCACTTTCGTTCACCTCCAAAGAGGTAACCAAAGTCGTCTCACTGTCGGATGCTGTGACAGACAAGGTTCCATCCTGCAAATCAAACAGGAAACAATCCAAAATGGGCAAGGCATTCTTCGAATTTATCACACGACTAACGGCCTGCAAATGACCGGAAAGCGCAGTGCTCGACACAATAAATCTCATATCTTCGTAATATTTTAGTTTTTATTTCTTCAAGTTGACGTTTGCTGCACAAAGTTAACAAAAGAATTTCCTACTGACAAAGAATATGATGAGAAAAAACTGGGAAGAATGCTTCCTATATTCCTAAAAAAATGTAACTTCGCCCCATCAAAAATTAGAAAAAGCAACAATAACAATGGAATTTACAGGAAAAATTATTGCCATACTGCAGCCTAGAAGCGGTACATCCAAGAACGGCAACGAATGGAAAGTACAGGAATACGTGATTGAAAATCACGACCAATATCCCCGCAAAATGTGTTTCGACGTGTTTGGCGCCGACAAAATAGAACAATTCAACATCCAGATGGGTGAAGAGCTGACCGTATCTTTCGATATCGATGCCCGCCAATGGCAGGACCGCTGGTTCAACAGCATCCGCGCCTGGAAAGTGGAACGTGTAGGTACAACCGCCGCTACCCCTTCACCAGGCATGCCGACTCCTCCACCAGCACCGACAGCAGCTCCTGATTTTTTAAGCGGAGACTCTACAGACGACCTGCCTTTCTGAAATCAAAAACGGACAAGAGGAAACGACAGCTTCCAAACAATGAGAGCATCCCCCACGGGATGCCCTTATTGTATTATCTCATCCACAAGCCGTTACATTCAGGAGGATTCCGACATCGTGTCTTTCAGGCGATAAAGCAAAACGATATTCGGACAAATAACGCCATCCACACGACAAACTTGGATTGCCAACTGAAAATGACGGAAAAAATCGAAATGCGTTTCAAAAAACGAGGGTAACATTCCTGTTGTGAACAAAGAATTCAAAGCCATGGTTTCCATATCTGCCATCAACACAAAATCATAAACTGGCGACAACTGTTCCACCATCGCTCCATATACAGGAGAACATTCCAAACTGTTCTTTTGCTTCAATTCCTTGACATAAGCGGCCAAAGCATCTTCATCTGCAGCAAACAACAAACGATTTTGATAAAAAGTAGCATACCCATAAGTTTGCCTACGCTTATCAGCTGCCAATTTTGAAATCAGACAACCGGAAGGCAAACGATAAAGACGCATACCTCCTATTCCTGTCACAGCCGAAAAATTCTTATAAAAAGGATATTGTCCTTGAGAAATATCATACAAAAGTGTGTGCAACCCCCTTTGAGCGGCCCCAATATCCTTCAACGCAATCCCCAATACCTGCCTGGGCTTGGCAAAGGCAGGATCGGGTGGAGAAAACGAACAAGAAACAACTTGTCCCTG
Organism: Mediterranea massiliensis; assembly: GCA_958402075.1. Lineage (GTDB taxonomy): Bacteria > Bacteroidota > Bacteroidia > Bacteroidales > Bacteroidaceae > Bacteroides > Bacteroides massiliensis_D. The sequence continues at coordinate 22,895 of CATXSD010000011.1, forward strand.
AGCGTGTTCCAACAAATAAGCAACCAATAAATGATCAAAACGTTCTCCCTCGGCAGTAGTCAACGAATCTGCAGCACAATGACTCAAGACATGTTGCCAGCCAGCCATGTCTACCGGCAAAGCTTCACATCTATACAATAAAGTAGATTGTGGCAATTCGGCTCCTGGAAAACCTGCGACAGGATGACATCCGGCAAAAGCATAACGACAAGTATCCGCTGCCGATACGCCATAAGCCGCACCCGCACAATAAATTCCCTCTTCGGACAATTTCATATCAAACTCCAACCACACATCACGATAGTCGGCCGAGTCTACCTGTGGCCTTTCCCCAAGATTCTTCCAACGCAGAAATAAAACAGACTTACGAGCTTCTTGACGGGCCTGTACGGCAGGACGGAAATTTTCTAAACGAAGCAAAGATTTTCCACTTTTCCAAGTGTCAATAACCTGCTCCACTAACCGCTTCTGAAAACTGACTACCAAAAAATCACGTTTCATCCATAACGAAAGAAAGCGTCCGTCAGAAAGAGAATAGATAGATATTTCTTGCCCTCGATAACCGAATGTTTTTGAAGGGAAACTTGATGAACCATATTGCTTTATATAGTTTTCCAACATCTCGCGGTCTTCAAGTCCCAATTTACAATAAAGTACCTGGTCATTTCTTAAATCAGACGGATGGAAACTGATAAGCATCTCGTTCATTTGGCCACTCAAGCCATGAGGCTCCCTTTCCATCAACACCCGCAGATAACGTTTGACGCAAGAAAACAAATCGGAAGCATATAGAAAATGATGGTCACGACTACAGCCCATACGGTCAATGACCTCTATGAAGTCCGTCAATTTGTCTGTCGCAAATACAGCTTCCACGTCTTGAGGAACCAAAGTACACAAATCGAAATCACGCCGCTCATCCAACGCATTGAGCCGTACAAACGAATACACACCAAAAGCCATGCACATCAACACGATGCACACAATCAAACTGACTCGTATCGAATGGGTTGGCTTCATAGGCGCTCCAGCTTGTTCCGTTTGCAAAAATAAACAAAATTGCTAACGAAGCAAAATCTGCGCCAAAAAAAATTAAAACTTTATTTTTAATCCATCATAAGCGAAATGCACATGGGGAGGAAGATGACGACTAATCTCCGCATGTAAACCGGCATGATGACTCATGTGAATAAAATAAGTTTCACGGGCACCAATACGGGCCGCCGCTTCCAAGGCCTGGGATATACATTGGTGTGTGCCATGGGGTTCCACACGCAGAGCATTCATCACCAAGACATCTATCCCCTTCAACAATTCATAAGAAGCATCAGGCATCGTGAGCATATCCGTCACATATCCCAAACGCCCTCCGATCCGATACCCCAAAATGGGCAGACGACCATGCATTACCTGGAAAGGCCATATCTCTGTATTTTTTATAAGAAAAGGCTCCCCAGCCTTTACTTCGTTCAAATAAATGCGAGGTATTCCCGGATATTTGTGTTCCACAAAACAATAGGGCATACGCGTACGTAAATGTTCTGCCGTATACGCATCTGAAAAAACGGGAATTTCACCAAAACGACAGAAAGGACGCAAGTCATCCAACCCTCCCACATGGTCATAGTGTTCATGCGTTATCAGTACACCGTCAATGGCACCAAACCACGATGAACGCATCATCTGCTCTCTGAAGTCAGGACCACAATCTATCAAAATTGTCGTCCCCTCATCCGTATGCAATAAAGCCGAAGCCCGAAGTCTGTTGTCACGCGGATCATCCGAAGTACATACAGGACATGTACATCCTACCTCTGGTACTCCTGTGGAAGTTCCACTACCCAAAATTCTCAATTCCACTGTTGTATCAAAATTAAATAGTTTCTTCCATTAGAGGAAATTTACCTCCGGCCGAATGGTAATCCCAAATTTATCGGCCACCGATTTCTGAACCGCTTCGGCCAAAGCCAGAATATCTGCTCCCTGAGCTCCTCCCAAGTTAACAAGTACCAATGCCTGCTTGTCATGCACAGCCGCCCGCCCCAAAGCTCGCCCTTTCCACCCGGCTTGCTCTATCAACCATCCGGCAGGTATCTTTACATGATCAGAATCCACTTCATAACAAGGCATATCAGCAAAACGCGCGTGCAATTCCACATATCGTTCACGTGAAACAATAGGATTCACAAAAAAACTCCCCGCATTGCCACGTTCCGAAGGATCAGGCAACTTACTACGACGAATGTCAATGACAGCTTGACGTACAGCACCTAAAGTCACTTTATCTTCATGAGAGAACTGTTGGCGTACATTCCCATAATCAAGGATAAAATAAGGATGCTTGCTTAATCGAAAATTTACATAAAGGATAAACACCGACTTCATGGACGAAGACTTGAACAAGCTATCACGATAAGCGTATGCACACTCCGAGGCACGATAGGTTCTTTTTACCCCATGAACATCCATCGTTTCAACGGAATCTATCAAGTCACAGACCTCCACACCATAAGCACCGATATTCTGAACGGCAGCCGCTCCCACTTCCCCTGGAATAAGTGAAAGATTTTCAGCTCCGTACCATTTATGCTCCACACAATGACGCACAAAGTCATCCCACACGACACCACTGCCTACACGTACTTCCACCCAATTCCGATTTTCATAAGTCACTTCTATGCTTCGAATCGCGGAATGGAGAAAAGTCCAGTCATAATATTTTTGAGTTAAAAGCAAATTGCTTCCTCTGCCAATACAAAAATAAGGGCGCAAGGCAAATATACCATCAGCGACCAGTTGCTCCAATTCCGCTTCAGAAGCATATTCCAAAAACTCAGCGGTCGTGGCCTCTATGCCAAACGTATTATACGACAACAATGAATAATTCTTCATGACATACTAAACACCTGTATCTTCGTATTTATAGAGCTCCCATTCTCCTCCTTTTCTTCGAAAATAAAAAACTGTTGAATAACCATTACTCATACCATTAACCTTTAAAATTTTGTTAGAAGAATGATTGTCATTCTTCTGACCATAATCAATATTAGAAAGGCGGTCAGTCGGCAAAGCAGGTCTGAACACATACCACTGATCTATATCCAATGTCGTTTCCAAAATAGAAAACTCATCATCAGGATCTACCGTAACAAATATCAACGGTTCATGAATATGTTCCCGCTGATATACACTGTCAACAGCAAAACGTGCATAAAAAGAAGCAAAATCCTGCTCACCGTCATGTTCATCTTCCAGTTTCCGTAAATTAATGGCCTCTAACATCCACACCCCTTTGGTTCGTTCAAAATAATAGCGCTTCATCATCCTTGTCTTAAGATAAATCCATTCTACCTGAACCGATGTCAAAGACGTATCCCCTACCAATTCCATATCATCTTCATTGTCAAAAAGTAAGGTATAACAGGTTTGGTCAGCAAACAGAGGATCATGTTTCCAATACTTTTTTTCAATTTTCAGGGGTGTATCGGCTTTATAATAGGGTAGAGGAAATACTGTACGCTGCCGCTGAAAAGCTGTATCTGTAGCATAATAAAAAATAAAATCATCGAAAAGTTCATCCGCTTCTATTGGCTTAGGAATTTCTACCATCGGCTCTGCCACCAATGTATCGACCTGCCCGGAACGGGCCGAATCAACCATAGCGGATATTGAACGGAAAGAGTCGATGTTCGACTTCGGGTTCTTACAAGCGAACAGGCAGACGAACATCGAAACTCCCAATAATATTTTTCTCATATTATTCTGACAGATATTTCACTATCACTTGTTAAACTTGGTTCTCAGCTTCTCAAGCATATCAACAGTCATTGACTCAAGATCATATTGGGGCTTCCAATCCCACTCAGCACGAGCACAACTGTCATCCATACAATCAGGCCAGCTATCCGCAATAGACTGTTTCAACGGATCAACTTCATACACCATTTCAAAATCGGGTACATGTTTCTTGATGGCCGCATAAATGGTTTCAGGAGCAAAACTCATGGATGCAATATTAAAAGCATTACGATGCTTCAAACGAGAAGGATCAGCCTCCATCAAAGAAATCGCTGCATTCAATGCATCCGGCATATACATCATATCCATCAATGTACCTTCCTTAATCGGGCAAACAAACTTTTCACCCTTTACGGCTGCATAATAGATATCTACAGCATAATCCGTAGTACCTCCGCCCGGAGGAGTCACATTCGAAATGATTCCCGGGAAACGAACGGCACGAGTGTCCACTCCATATTTTGTATGGTAATAATCACTCAGTAATTCGGTTGTCACCTTACTGACACCGTACATCGTACGAGGACGCTGGATTGTATCTTGAGGAGTCATTACATGGGGCGTTTCCAAACCGAACGAGCCAATGGAACTTGGAGTAAAAACAGCGCAATGATGAACACGGGCCACTTCCAAGACATTCCATAACCCGTCAATGCCTATCTTCCAAGCCAACCGAGGCTTACTCTCGGCTACAACAGAAAGTAACGCAGCCAAGTTATAAATTGAATCAATCTTATATTCCTTTACAGCAGCCTCAATAGCATTATAATCCGTCACATCGACCACGGCACTGGGACCGCTTTCTTTCAGTTCTCCCTTAGGTTCGGCACCTGTGATATAACCGGCAACTACATGCTCATTGCCATAACGCTTGCGCAGCTCCATCGTAAGCTCCGAACCTATCTGGCCGGTAGCTCCAATTACCAAGATATTTTTCATTTCGAACAATTATAAAGTTAGAGAGTCTCATTTAATAAAGACATGCAAAGATACACACTTTTTTTTCGAATTTCTATCTTTCTGATATTGTTTATTTCGATAAAAATGATGTTCTTTGCAGTACATGTAACTATTTGTAGAAATCTCTAAAGAAAAATGTTATGTATGGTAAAATGAAAGAATATCTCAGCCAGACACTTGCTGAGATTAAAGACGCCGGACTTTATAAAGAAGAACGTCTGATTGAAAGTGCACAACAAGCCGCTATTACAGTGAAAGGCAAAGAAGTCCTGAATTTCTGTGCCAACAACTACCTGGGCCTGTCCAACCATCCACGACTCATCGCAGCCGCACAAAAGATGATGGACCGCCGTGGTTACGGTATGTCGTCCGTCCGCTTTATCTGTGGTACGCAAGACATCCATAAAGAACTGGAAGCAGCCATTTCCGACTATTTCCACACAGAAGACACCATTCTATATGCCGCCTGCTTTGATGCCAATGGCGGTGTATTTGAACCGTTGTTTACGGAAGAAGATGCCATTATCTCCGACTCACTGAACCACGCATCCATCATCGACGGTGTACGCTTGTGTAAGGCCAAACGCTACCGTTATGCCAACGCCGACATGGCCGACCTTGAACGTTGTCTGAAGGAAGCGCAAGCCCAGCGTTTCCGTATCATCGTGACAGACGGCGTTTTCTCCATGGATGGCAATGTAGCCCCAATGGACAAGATTTGTGACTTGGCTGAAAAATATGACGCACTGGTCATGGTAGACGAATCACACTCCGCAGGTGTAGTAGGAGCAACTGGCCACGGAGTCAGTGAGTTATATAATACATACGGACGTATAGACATTTATACAGGAACCTTGGGTAAGGCTTTTGGCGGTGCCATGGGAGGATTCACCACTGGCCGCAAGGAAATTATAGATTTGCTACGCCAACGCAGCCGCCCATATCTGTTCTCCAATTCTGTTGCACCGGCCGTTATTGGCGCCAGTCTTGAAGTGTTCAAGATGCTGAAAGAAAGTAATGCATTACACGACAAGTTAGTTGAGAACGTAAATTATTTCCGCGACCAGATGACTGCTGCCGGATTTGACATCAAACCAACTCAAAGTGCCATCTGTGCTGTCATGCTTTACGATGCAAAATTGTCTCAAGTCTATGCAGCCCGCATGCAAGAAGAAGGGATTTACGTCACTGGTTTCTATTATCCGGTTGTACCTAAAGGTCAAGCCCGTATCCGCGTACAGATTTCTGCTGGACACGAAAAAGCCCATTTGGACAAATGCATAGCAGCTTTCATCAAAGTAGGAAAAGAATTAGGGGTATTGAAATAAAACAGTGAACTCCTATAAAACAAACAGCCCGGAGCTTGACATCCGTCATCTCCGGGCTAATTTTTTTAAGAATAAAGCTAAATCTTATTGGCGTTCACCCAGCTTGGAATCCACATAATACAAATTGGCATTTCCAGCTCTCTTGATCATTTCAACGATGCTCGATGCTGTGGCTTCCTCTTCGACTTGCTCACGCACATAACCCCACAAGAAATCCTGTGTAGCCTTATCGCGTTCAGCAGCAGCGACATCAACCAAATCGTCAATCAACTTCGATACACGGCATTCATGCTTATATACTTGCTCAAACACTTCAAGCGGAGTACCGAAATCATTAGGCACTACATCAATCTTATCCACACGAGCAGATCCTCCACGCTTAATGACATAAGAAGCCATATCAAAAGCATGTTGATGTTCCTCAAACGATTGCTTCTTCAACCAGCTGGCCATACCGTTATAACCTTCCTTCTCCATAAAGAAGGACATAGCCAAATAAAGATTGGCAGACCACATTTCAGCAGTAATCTGCTCATTGATAGCGTTCTGTAATTTTTCTGAAATCATATCTGTATGTTTTTTAAAATTAAAAACATTACAAATGTAGCAAGTTACTTCTAACGTTGTTCTTACTATAACATTTTTTAATTAAAACAGACTTAATTCTTTCCCCTTATTTATTACACAAACTCATCTGAAAGATAACCTTGAGGCAACTCACGGCAATTATAGCGGGATGCCATAATCTCACCATAAGCTCCAGCAGAACGAATGGCCAAATAATCACCACGCTTCACCGCGTTGAGATCAACTGCCTTCCCAAAGACATCAGAAGATTCACAAATGGGACCTACAACATCATAGGCCTGTACCGGAGCATCGGATGAAATATTCTCTATCTTGTGATACGCCTGATACAAAGCCGGGCGTATCAAATCGGTCATACCTGCATCCAAAATGGCAAACTGCTTGTTTGTACCTTGCTTGACATAAAGTACACGCGAAATAAGCGAACCGCACTGGCCCACAACAGAACGCCCCAATTCAAAGTGAAGCGTCTGATAAGAGCGCAACTTCAAATGATCGGCATACGTCTTAAAATAAGAAGCAAAATCCGGAATAGCCTGGCGGTTGGGATGCTGGTAATCGATACCCAAACCTCCTCCCACATTAACATGACTCACCCGAATACGATGTGCCTCTAACTTATCCAACAGTTCATTGACCCGATTGCATAGAGCCACAAAGTCGCCCATATCCAATATTTGGGAACCGATATGGAAATGCAAACCGACGAATTCCACATGTTTCATCGAAGCTGCAATTTCTATTACTTTTTCCATGTCGTTCATGCTGATACCAAATTTGTTTTCAGCCAATCCTGTTGTAATATTGGCATGCGTATGTGCCCCTACCTTGGGATTAATACGGAAAGCCACACGAGCAACTTTCCCTTTAGTTGCGGCCAACTCATTAATGACTTCCAATTCGGGTATAGACTCCACATTGAAACAAAAAATATTATAGTCCAATCCCAATTCTATCTCCCAATCAGCCTTACCTACACCGGCATATACTATTTTACCCGTAGGGAAACCTGCCTTAACAGCAGCCTGAATTTCGCCGCCACTCACACAATCGGCCCCTAACCCACTTTCACGGATAATGGTCAAAACCTTAGGATTGGCATTAGCCTTCACAGCATAGTGAACCACAAAGTTCTCATAACGCGCCACTTCGGCACGGATTGTCTCTAGTGTTTTGCGCAACACCTCCGTATCATAATAATAGAAAGGGGTACGCACTGCGTCAAACTTGTCCAGAGGAAAATGTCCTTTCATAACTGTCTTATACTCCCTCTTTAGTTTTCACCGAACAAAGCTGCACTCAACGACTGCAAAGCCCGCTTCTTATCTTCTTCGCGAATCAAGAAGGAAATGTTGTAATTACTACCACCAAAAGATATCATACGCACAGGAATGTCGCGCATAGCATCAAGCGCTTTGGCTTCAAATCCAACATTTTCCCATTCCAAATCGCCTACTACGCAAATGATGCACATGTTGCGGTCAACAGTAACGGTTCCATATTTCTTCAAATCATCCAAAATTTCATTCAGATGCTTTACATTATCTATTGACACCGACACACCTACTTCCGACGTACAAATCATATCAATGGAAGTCTGGTAGCTTTCAAAGATTTCAAATACCTTACGCAAGAATCCATAAGCCAACAACATACGGCTCGACTTGATTTTAATGGCCGTAATATTGTCCTTGGCTGCCACAGCCTTAATTTTACCCTTCTCCGTATCGTTGGAAATCAACGTACCCGGAGCAGACGGATCCATCGTATTCAACAGGCGCACAGGAATATTGGCATATTTAGCCGGCTGGATGCAAGTAGGATGCAAAATTTTGGCACCGAAATAAGCCAATTCGGCAGCTTCCTCAAACTGGAGCTGGCGGACGGGAGACGTCTTGTCGACTACACGCGGGTCGTTGTTGTGCATGCCGTCGATATCAGTCCAAATCTGAATCTCCTCGGCATTAATGGCTGCTCCAATCAAGGATGCCGTATAGTCGCTGCCTCCACGTTGCAAGTTGTCAATCTCACCATAAGCATTACGACAAATAAAGCCCTGGGTAATATAGATGTCGGCTTCAGGGTAAAGTTCCAGCTGAGCCTGCAATTTTTCACGAATGTAAACAGGGTCAGGCTCGGCATTCTTGTCCGTACGCATAAATTCCAAAGCAGGAAGCAACACAGACTTTACGCCACACTCCTGAAGATAAAAATTCATCATACCGGTAGAAATCAGTTCACCTTGAGCCAGTACAACTTTTTCTTCAAACAGGGTAAACAAATCCTTCGTGTACGAACGGATATAGTCAAAATGTGACTTAACAAGTTCCAGACACTTCTTTTTATATTCTTCGGTCGAATAGAGTTCATCAATATGCCGGCGGTACTGACTTTCCAGCTTATTGATGATTTCATTGGCTCCTTCCGGATTCTTCTTGTACAGATAATCGGAAATTTCGACCAACGTGTTTGTAGTGCCCGACATGGCAGACAATACCACAATCTTGCGTTCGCCGTCAGTAATCAATTTGGCCACTTCCTTCATCCGCTGGGCCGAACCTACCGATGTACCTCCAAACTTTAATACTTTCATTTTTTCTTCTTGTTAAGTTGTTAAACTATTTATTTTCTCTTTTTATTCCTCTTCTACCGCCTGGCAAAGACGGTGACCCTCACAGCAGTACACTTTGCCTGGAAATTCGCGAAGCAACTGCAAATTGTGGGTCGTCATAACCACCAATGAGCCTTGTTCACTAATTTGATGCAACAACGTCGTGATAGCCCTTCCTGTCTCCACATCCAAATTTCCTGTAGGTTCATCGGCTAAAATAATGCGAGGAGAATTCAACATGGCACGTGCAATGACGATACGCTGCTGTTCACCGCCCGACAGTTCGTTAGGCAGCTTATACCCCTTGTTGTTCATCCCCACCAGCTGCAAGACTTCCTCTATACGGTCTTTCCGCTCACCACGATGTTTCCAACCCGTTGCCTGAAGCACAAAATCCAAATTATCGTAAACTGGACGATCAATCAACAACTGAAAATCCTGAAAGATAATACCCAGCTTGCGACGCAACTGAGGAATATGCTTACGCTTGATACGCCCCATGTCATACCCCAAAACTTCAGCACTGCCAGAAGCTATCTCCAGTTCGCCATAAAAAGTTTTCAAGAGACTGGTCTTGCCCGAACCTACCTTGCCTATCAGATAGACAAACTCGCCCGGATAAAACTCCAGATTGACATCTTCCAACACGGTCAACTCCTGCTGACGTATCTCTACATCTTTATATTTAATCAGCGGTTCGCTCATTCCTCCATCAATGCTTTTTCCAACCAGCCCCATGCCTTTCTTTCAGTTCGCGGGCAATGTCTTCGATACTATAGCCTTTTGAAGTCAGTAAAACGATGAGATGATACAACAAATCGGCACTTTCATAAATCAAGCGGTCGCCCGTACCGTTGCAAGCTTCAATCACCGTTTCTACAGCCTCTTCGCCCACTTTCTGAGCCATTTTATTGACTCCCGAACGGAAAAGGCTGGTCGTATAAGACCCTTCGGGCATCTCGCTATGACGAACGTTGATAAAGTCCTGCAATTCCTTCAGGAACATCACCGGCTGCTCATTCTTCTCCCCCCAACAAGTATCGGTACCGGTATGACAAACAGGCCCTGCGGGATGAACTTGAATAAGCAGTGTATCCTGGTCGCAGTCTTCCTTGACTGACACTACATGCAGGAAATTTCCACTTTCCTCGCCTTTCGTCCATAAACGGTTACGAGTGCGGCTATAGAAAGTCACCTTGCCCGTTTCCATCGTCTTAGCGTATGCTTCACGATTCATAAAGCCCAACATCAGCACCTTGGCTGTGTCGGCATCCTGTATGATGGCCGGTACCAGTCCACCCATCTTGTCGAAATCTATATTTACTTCCATTTTGTCCATGACAACTAATAATCCACGCTTCTAAAAGCTATTTAAAAATAAGGTTCAAACAATCATCAGATTCTCATCGGCACACCTTCGCCGCAAAGATACGATTTTAAATCGGGAATTTTAATCTCTCCGAAATGAAAAACGCTGGCTGCCAACGCAGCATCGGCTTTACCCACCAGAAAGGCATCGCGAAAATGCTCCTTCCGACCGGCTCCCCCCGAAGCAATGACAGGAATAGAAAGTCCGTCAGACAAGGCTGCCAATGCCTCATTGGCATAGCCTGTCTTCACACCGTCATGATCCATGCTGGTAAACAGCACTTCGCCGGCTCCACGTTCCTGCGCCTCCCTTGTCCAGGAGAAAAGTTCCTTGTCGGTTTCCACACGGCCACCATTCAGATAACAACGCCATCCGTCAGCTGTCTGGCGGGCATCAACAGCCAGCACACAGACTTGTGAGCCAAAGTGGCCCGCTATCTCGTCTATCAGTTCCGGATGGCGGATGGCGGCTGAATTGACAGACACCTTGTCGGCCCCCGCCTCCAGCAATCTATCCACGTCACCCAGTTCGTGAATACCCCCTCCCACCGTAAAGGGAATACTGATATTTTCTGCAATACGTCTGACCAAATCCGTAAACGTCTTTCGTCCTTCAAAACTGGCCGTAATGTCAAGGAACACCAATTCGTCCGCCCCTTGCTCACTATAGATACGAGCCAATTCTACAGGGTCGCCTGCCTGACGCAGGTTCACAAAATTAGTTCCTTTTACTGTCTGCCCGTCCTTGATGTCGAGGCAGGGAATAATTCTTTTGGCTAACACAAACTTATCTATTATTTACTTGTCCAACAAATATCATTTTTTCATTCAAGCAAAGGACGCAAATCACCCAATGTAACCCGCCCTTCATACAAAGCCTTGCCAAAAATAACAGCAGGCACGCCGATATCTTGCAGACGATAAATATCGTCCATATTACCCACACCGCCACTGGCTGTAAGATACAGCTTAGAATCGTGCGCCAGGATTTCCTTATACAAATCCAATGAAGGGCCCTGCAACATTCCGTCCCGACTAATATCCGTACATATCACTTGAGTGATTCCCTTCTGGCGATAACTGTCTAAAAAAGGTAACAGGTCGAGATCACTGTCCTCTTTCCAGCCGCTCACAGCAATATGACGATCCTTGACATCAGCTCCCAAAATAATGCGTTCAGGGCCATATTGCTCTATCCAACGGCAGAACGAATCAGGGTCTTTCACAGCTACACTGCCACCTGTCACCATCTGTGCACCGCTTTCAAAAACGATGTGAAGGTCTTCATCGCTCTTCACCCCTCCCCCAAAATCGATGACTAAAGAAGTGGCCGAAGCAATCTGTTCCAACACCCGATAATTCACCACATGTTTGGAAGCCGCACCATCCAAATCGACCAGATGCAAACGTCTGATACCACCCGCTTCCAGCATGCGTGCCACCTCGAGCGGATTCTCATTGTACACCTTCTTGCTGCCATAATCACCTTGGGACAAGCGTACACACTTGCCGCCAATGATATCAATGGCCGGTATCAATTCTATCATAATTCCAAAAAGTTTTTCAAAATCCGTTCACCCACATTTCCACTCTTCTCCGGATGAAACTGAGTGGCATAAAAATTATCCTTGTGCAAAGCAGCACTGAACGGCAATATATAATCGGTTTCTGCCGCCGTAGCCTCGTTCAAAGGAACATAATAGCTATGGACAAAATACACGAACTCATCCTTTGTAAAGCCACGAAACAGAGGACTGCACGTCTGTCCAATGGTATTCCATCCCATGTGGGGCACCTTGTCTTCATGCCTTTCCGAACAGAAACGCTTTACTTCGGCATCAAAGATTCCCAAACAATCAACATTCCCCTCTTCCGAATGCCTGCACATCAGTTGCATACCCAAACAAATGCCCAATACAGGTTGCCGCAAGCTCTTAATCACTTCATCCAGTTCGGAAGCACGCAGGAACTCCATTGTTGTGGCCGCTTCTCCCACACCTGGAAAGATGATCCGGTCGGCCGCACGAAGCTTCGCCACATCAGCAGTCACCTCCGAATCCACACCAAGACGCTTTAGCGCACAATGTACCGAACGTACATTGCCTGCATTATATTTCACAATCGCTACTTTCATTCACTCTTATTTTGTTCTTCAGATTACATTATTCTTTTATCAAGTCCGCAAAAATAACCATTTATTACCGAATAACGAATTTTTAGAGCACAAAGTTTCAAAACAGAGAGCATTGGTTTCGTTTTCCACATTAGGCAATCCGTATCAGACAATCTGCCCTTTTTAAAAGCAAATATTAAATAAAAGTTAAATGAGAAAAACCTCATTTTCCACAACACTCTCTATATAAGACGATAAGACTTTCAAGCCCAAGCGAGCTACAAAAAAAATTAATTGGATGCTATTGTAGATTCAGAAAAAAGGCCTACCTTTGCAACCGCAATCGAGAGAGATAGCAACGAAACAATAAAAAATTGGTGCGTTAGTTCAGCTGGTTAGAATACATGCCTGTCACGCATGGGGTCACGGGTTCGAGTCCCGTACGCACCGCGAAAACGATAAAGCCTGCAAATTTCAAATTTGTGGGCTTTGTTTATTTTATATATCACTCAGAACTTATCATTCTTATTAATCTTAACTATAAAACAAACCTATATGAAAATAAAAAAATATGCATTAACCAATCTGTTCATAGGATTGCTGTCCATTGTAAATCTGTCGAATGTTGCATATGCTGCCGAACAATCAAGCAAGCAAAAGATAAAAGTAGAGATTACCGAAAGCCAAATTGATGTTATCAGCAATATCATATATTCCCAAGTTACTCTACGCAATGCCAACCGCCCCCTCAAGATGACCCTGCTTGTTCCACGAACTCAAGAGACCAAGCCCGTCATCGTTTATTATCCTGGAGGTGGATTTACTTCTGCCCATCACGAAAAATTCATTGAAATGCGCATGGCTTTGGCAAAGGCCGGTTTTGTAGTGGCAGCTGTAGAATACAGAACGGTTCCCGACCGCTTCCCAGCATTGATTAACGATGCAAAAGCTGCTGTCCGATACCTGAGGGCACATGCCAGACAGTTCGGCATTGACCCTCAACGCATCGGGGTCATAGGTGACTCGGCAGGAGGCTATGTGGCCCAGATGATGGGAACCACCAACGGAGAGAAGCAATTCGATACGGGCGACTTCACAGAGGTTTCATCCGACGTACAGGCAGCAGTGACCATCTATGGCATCAGCAACCTGATGAATATTGGTGAAGGATATCCCGAAGCCATACAGGAAGTACATAAATCACCGGCCGTCACCGAAGCTTTGCTGATACACGGCCCTGCCTTTGCCGATTTCGCAGGAGAGAGCATACTCAGCAATCCTCAAAAGGCTTTGGAAGCCAGTCCGATGGGGCATGTCAAACAAGGAATGCCTCCATTCCTCATCATGCACGGATCGGCAGATAAGCTGGTGTCTCCCATACAGAGCGAACAGCTCTACCGTGCATTGACCGAGAAAGGCAACCAAGCAGACTATATCGAAGTAGAAGGAGCCGGACATGGTGATTTGTACTGGTTCCAACCGGCCATCATAGACAAAGTGGTCCGCTGGTTCAAAGAGCACCTGTAACCCGTTGCCGAACATTCAATCTGCCAAAAGCTATTATCCTGCACGATTTACTGCCCATCCGTTCTAAAAAAGAATAAATGAGTCAACTAACCGATATAGACAAGTATTTATTGGACGAAAAGCTGTATTTTTACGCCATATATCAAGCTGTAGATTACAAATGATGAAACGGAATACCTTATCATACCTGACAGCTGCATGCCTTGCCGCACTGACAGCCCTCACCTCCTGCGGGGAAGACCGCTCGGGAGAATATTATGCCCTTATCAGTTCGAAGACATGGATGTACCAGACCATGCAGGACTACTACCTCTTTTACCAGGACCTACCCGCCGAATCGGAGCTGGACTTCTTCATGACGCCACAAGAGTTTCTGAACGCTGCCGCATCGGAGAAAGACAAGAAAAACGGTGTGCTCTATTCGCATATCGACTCGGTAAAGACTACTTCCGCCACCCGAACCTTGAGCGAAGTCCCCACTTACGGCTACGAAGCGGTCATGCTCCAGGCTGAAAACGGTGATTATGCTCTGCAGGTACTCTACACACAGCCCGACTCGCCAGCCGAGGAAGCCGGACTGAAACGCGGTGACCTCATCATCGGTGCCGACAGCATCAAAATAGGCTCGAACGACTACGGGAAATATGTCAGCAGCCCCACAACTGCCCATAAGTTTACCTTGGGAACGTACAATGCCGAACTGGCCAAGATGGATACAACCGGCACCGTACAGATGCCTGCTCCCCGCATCGTCGAGATACAGAACCTGCTGAAGACAAGCCTCATCAGCAGTGGAAACCGCACGGCGGCCTACATTCTTTATAATGAATTCGGAGAGGAAGATGCCACCCAATGGCAATCACTCTACAGCCAACTGGCCTCGACACATCCCGACGACATCATTCTTGACCTGCGTTACAATCCGGGAGGATACGTTTCGACTGCCCAACTGGTAGCCACGCTGCTTGCCCCTTCCACCGCCCTCGGACAGCCCATGCTCTACATGACGCCCAACGACAAAATTGCCACCGTGGAAAGCTATAACTTCGATGCTTCTCTTCTGCCCGGAGGAAGCAGCCTCACTTACCGCAACCTGTACATCCTGACATCGGGCAATACGGCCTCGGCTTCGGAGATTGTCATCAACTGCCTGCGCCCCTATCTGACGGGCAACCTGTATCAGGTAGGCACTGCCACCTTCGGCAAGAACATGGCTCAGGCGCGCTACACCGACGAACAGGCTCCCCTGCTCGAGCTATGGCTCACCACCTACTACCTGAGCAATGCCGAGGGCTATCAGGATTATGATGCCGAAGGACTCCTGCCTGACTTTACCCTTTCCGAGAGCTATGGAGGTGCATTGGGCGAACTGGGCTCCGCAGACGACCTGCTGATGCAACCCGTGCTGGCCCACATGGCTACCGGCACCTTCCCCAGCAGCGAAACTCCCGCCGCCACACGAAGCGGCAAAGCTACTCCGGCCGGCATGAGAATCATACGCCATTCCATCGACGACAAGCCCCACCGGACGCGTACCGACCTCCCCCCAGCCGTTCTGCCATCCAGCAATTGAACTCCAATTCCGGCACCGAAAACGTTTTTTCACTTGAAAACTGAAACAAAGTCCTCCAGTTTTCAAGACTTAATCCAAATATTGTGTACCTTTGCAGCCCGAATACAAGAGAAGAGAATAGAATGAACCATAAATTATGCTGCATCGGGTACATTACCCGTGACAAAATCGTTACGCCCGGCAACACCGTCTACATGCCCGGAGGTACGGCCTTCTATTTTGCCAAAGCCGTCAGCCGCCTGCAGGCCGAAGACTTTCTGCTGGTCACTGCCCTGGCCGAAGAAGACCGGGCTGCCGCCGATGACATCACCAACGAAGGCATCGAAGTAAAGCTGGTGCCCACGGCCCATTCCCACAGTTTCGAAAACATCTATGGCGACAATCCCAATGACCGCAGCCAACGGGTCACTGCGCAGGCCGACCCTTTCTGTATCGAAGACCTGAAGGACGTACAGGCCGACATCATCCATCTGGGTACCCTGCTGGCCGATGACTTCTCACTGGAAGTTATCAAGCATCTGGCCAGCAAAAGTACATTGGCTGCTGACGTGCAGGGATTCCTCCGCAAGGTGGAGAACGAAAAAGTCTATCCGGTAGACTGGGCAGAAAAGAAAGAGGCACTGAAATACATCCATACCTTGAAAGCCAACGAAAGCGAAATGGAAGTGCTGACCGGATGCAGCGAGCCCCACGAAGCGGCACTGCTCATTGCCGACTGGGGTGTTAAGACCGTCCTGCTGACGCTGGGCGACAAAGGTTCACTCATCTACAGCGGCGGACAGTTCTACGACATCCCTGCCTACCCCACCCTTCAGGTAGTAGACGCCACCGGATGTGGAGACACCTACATGGCCGGCTATCTGTACAAACGCAGCCAAGGCGCGTCCTACGAAGAGGCTGGCTGCTTTGCCGCAGCCATGTGTACCATCAAGCTGCAATCGCACGGCCCCTTCAACGGGACGGAGGAAGCCATTAATGCCATCCTGTCGGGTGTGAAGCATTAAATCCTGCGACGACATAAACATAGCGCGGGCTACACGCGAGGAGAGCTTCTGCTCCATCTGCGTGTAGCCCGCGCCATTGTTTTTGTTTCCTTATCTGCCTATGCAGAAGGGTGTTTGCGCCCGATGCGCTTGAGCCACAAGTAATAACCCGTCAGCGGCAAGGTAGTTCCCAGCAAGGCAGCAAGGAACCACAATATACGGGTCAGCAATCCGCCCCAACTGCCCACGTGGATGGAATATATCCAGCCGCGTATCTTGCCCGAACCGTCCAATTCCCGGTAGAGCGTCCTGCCGGTCAACCGGCCGGTACGAGGGTCAAACTGATAACGGTCCACACCCCGCACATTGCCAAAACGGTTGGCCGCGACACTGGCCGAACCATCGGCGATACTGATTTCACGGCTACCAGGATGAGAAGCTGCCAATGCATCGTACACTTCCTGCCAGTGGGCATACTGTTCGAATATCTCTTCACCAGCAAGTTCCTTCTTGCCGTGTCTTTTGCCATCCCCTCCTTTGGCCGAGGCATTCATGGCCGCATTGCCATGTCCCATACTGGGCTTCACCTCCACGCCGAACAAGGTATAAAATCCCGTCCGATACCAACTGAACGACCACGTCAGCCCCGTCAGAGCCATGACGAGCAGCAACAGCAGAGCATACATGCCGCCCGCCACATGCAGGCCATACCAAAAACGTCGCCAACCCTTGCGGACGGCAATCTTGAGACTATTCTTCAACGCCTTCCGTGTACGGGGCCACCAGATAACGACACCGGAGACAAGCACGAAGACAAACAGCAGCGTGCTGACACCCACCACGACCTTACCCCAAAACACACCGTCGCCCGACGGACGACTGTCCAGCAGCCAGCGGTGTAGACGGAACATGGTACTGAAAAAAGGCAGACGCTCCGCACGCCCCGTCACCTCACCCGTATAGGGATCGACATAGACCGATGCGCGCGACGGCTTCGAAAGCGGCAACTGCCAAGCCTTTCCCTTGTCAGGAAAGACGGTGACACCCGTTACCTGCACATCTGCGGGCAACGTAGCCGATACCCGACGGACCACCTCGTCCATCGGTAGCGGCTGACGCCCTTGCGGGTCTACATGGAACACTTCGGGACGCAGCCACTGCGTCACCTCCTTCTCGAACACCAGCATGGCCCCCGAAAAGCAGGTCAGCATGATGATGAGTCCGAAGGGTACGGACAGCCACAGGTGTATGTTTCTAACTGTTTTCTTCATACAATCTTATTCTATTCAAAGCGCAAAGATACAAAATTCAGTCCTTATTCCGCTTCCAGCCGCCCCACGCCGTTGAGCGACGTCGCCTTTACGACCAGTCCCTTGGTGGCCGTGGCCGTAGACGGTTCGATGCGGTAGATGGCGGGATAGCCCGAAGCGGTGGTCACGGCAATGTAGGCCGAGCCGTTTTCCATGTAGGGTGTGTTGCCGAAGCCGCTGACATCATCGGGCAGTCCGCTGACATAGGACAGGTTTCCATTAGTAACGTTGAACACGGCCAAACGGTTCGCCACCTTGTCCGATGCGGTGATGGCCTTGTCGTACATCAGCAGCAGGAAGTAGCTGCCCCCGATATACCAACTGCGCAGGAAGGAAGCGCCGTCAGCCTTCTCCTCCAGGTTATAATAGTAGGCATCGTCGAAGGTTTCGGTCGCAGTGTTGATGCGCACTACACCGGCAGGCAGAGTGGTCTGCTGACGGACGTCCTTCATGGTCTTGGCATACGAGGGCGAGAAAACATACATGTAACCGTCGTCGGCCAGCCAGTCCATCTGGTAGTACTGCGACTTGTTGCGCCCGCAGGCGTAACTGATTTTGTCAGTTTTGATCAGCTTATAATCTGTCAAGGTCTGGTCAGTAAAAATGACCATCCAGCATTCATCGGGATACTGGGTCCATTGCAGTTCGTCCTTGTCGTAGGCACCGCTGCCACTACCACCGGACTCGGTCTTGATAAGGTCCTCATAGCCGCTACGCACCCACTTGTAACTACCGTCCTCGTTCTTCTGCATGCAACCATATTGGCTGAGGCCCATGGGCACAGCAGCGGCATAGAGTTTCGAGCCCACTTGCTCCAGCCCGGCCAAGGTCACATATTCGCCGTTGCCCAGAAAGTTCTCGGAAAGGAAAGGTGTCGAAACGGTGACGGAATTACTGGTATAGGTCTGGTTCTCCACGTCGAGATACGAAGCCAGGAACGACTGGGGCACATAGCCGTTCTCGTCTTTCAGTTCCGAAGGACCGTCGCCTGTGGAAGTGGTCATGATGTAGCGGTCGTAGAGACCGTAGGTGGTGAAACGATTGACGTAGTACTCCTGCGAACGTTTCTCCAGCGCACCAACGGCGTCCATCTGAAACGACTGTGTGGT